>JAGOML010000013.1:6914-35063 GCA_017993575.1 Anaerolineaceae bacterium
CTTGGCTCGCTGCTCGGCGGACAATCCAGCTCGGATAACGGACTTGACATCACAGACCTGCTTTCTGCCGGTTTGGCTTACTACTCAGCCAAGCAGCACGGCGGCTCAACTTTGGAAGCCATCATGCAAGCGCTTGGCTCTGCCAGTCCGCTAGGCAAACGTGATGATCAGAAGCAATCGGGAGCGTTGGTAATCAACACTATCCTGAACATGCTCAAGAAGAAAAGATAAGACAAGCTTTTACCTGGACGAAAAAACCGCCTTGATCGGGCGTTTTTTTTATTTACATTTAGGCTCTGTAATGAGCCTCACACAAAACAAACTTCTAATAGTGAATGGCCCGAGGCAATGCCTTTGCCTGTTCAATCCAGCTTTTAATTTGCGCCAGGGTGGGGACGCGGCGAACAAGCTTCTTCAAAGTGTTCACTTCCTGGATTTTTGCCAAGAGGTTTTCAGCGTTGCGCTGGGCAAGCTCAACCACAGTATCCACGCCAGCTTCCTCCAACAGGTCAGAATACTCTTCCGCGACGCCCTTAATTCGGAATAAGTCAGCATGGTTGACCCACTCCAAAATGAGCTTTCGGTCGATTCCGGCTTTTTCAGCAAGCGCTTCACGCTCTTTCGGGGTCGCGCCAAGTTTCAGGAGAGCTTCCACGCTCCCGACGCCGGCTTTTTGCAGCTTTTCGGAGTAGACAGGTCCGATTCCTTCAATATCCAACAATTTTGCCATGTTTCATCTCCTGTAGTTTTAATATCAATTTTGCAAATTATAACACAGCAATGGAAAAGTATAGTAAAATCCTTTCCAATTACTAAAAAGAATATTAAGTATTTTCCCCAGCGCCAGATTCAAGGGAGTATTGATTAAAGGAGTGGAAATTAGATGAAGAGTACACGTGAAAAGATTCTTGGAATCTTACAGTCGAAAAGATACGCCACGATCAACGATCTCGCGAAAGCTGTTGGGATTAATGGCATTTCAGTGCGGCACCATCTCATTAATCTGCAGGAAGAAGGTCTGATAAGCGCGGAAGAAGAACGACACGGCGTTGGTCGGCCTCGTTTCGTTTATCAACTGACCGATCAAGGCCTTGAGAAATTTCCGAGTAATTATCAAAAATTTACTCGTTATACGCTGGCGGAGCTAAAAAACACTTTTTCAAACGAACAACTGACTGAAATATTTCAAAAAATCGGCAAGAATTTGGCGCAGCATACCTTGAATATCGATTCGAGCCTTCCATTGGAAGAACGACTGGAGACGCTGGCGGACCAACTCTCAGCTGATGGATACCGCATCAGTTGGAAAAAAGACGGCACCCGGTTATTCCTTTACTCAAACAACTGTCCATATCATAATCTTGGTCAATTTCATCCCGAAATATGTCGGATTGATGAAGCAATGTTTTCCAATGCCCTCAATCGCGAAGTCTCACATGAACAATGCATCGCTAAAGGGGATCTTCGTTGTGTTTATGTTTTGGATTTAAATTAATGGAAGAGAATCAAGTCGCCTCCCCACAATGGGATGTGGATAATACCCACGCCCACTTCCACAACGACCTGATAGAGAACCTCTCCGGAATTACCGATCCCGAATTGGGTTATTCCATTCTGGAGCTTGGCTTGGTGCGCAACATTCGCATTGAGAATGACACCGCCCATGTGGTGATGATTCTTACGACGCCTTTCTGCCCATACGGTCCGCATATGCTGGAATCGACTCGCGCCAAGGTGGAACAGGTATTAGGATTGAAAACTGAGATTGAATACGGTCAGGAAACCTGGACGCCAGCGATGATGGAAAAAGACCTGATGGACGACGAATGGGGTCTTCTTCCATAACGTAATTAATCCGTTTTGATGATGCGCCATTTGAAGCAGCTGGATAACCGCAAAAAATAAAGTTATTGTATAATTAATACACTGGGCAGATATAAGGTGCTCAGCGCGAATAAGTTCCTGGACAACGTCCAAAGGATACGATCAAGAAGGAGAAAAATGGACAAATACGAATGCATCGCCTGTGGGTACATCTACGACCCCGAAATCGGTGATCCGGATAACGGCATCGCCCCTGGAACCGCCTTTGAAGACCTGCCGGATGATTGGGTGTGCCCTGATTGCGGTGTTGGCAAAGACGAGTTCGAAAAAATCGGATAACCGAATTCATCCACTCACAAAAAGCCTTATTCTCTGGAATAAGGCTTTTTCTTTTACTAGTCTTGACAAATTTGGATTATAATAAAACCACTATATCCGTTCAGATTGGAGGAATACTATGGCAAGTGTAACGTACGATCATGTTTGGAAAAAGTATGGTGATGTTGTAGCTGTGCAAGATCTTAATCTTGCAATCGAGGATAAGGAATTCCTCGTTCTTGTTGGTCCATCCGGCTGCGGCAAGACGACTGCTTTGCGCTGTCTGGCTGGTTTGGAAGAAATCTCGCAAGGTGAAGTAAGAATTGGCGACCAGGTCGTCAACGATGTCGCTCCAAAAGATCGTGATATTGCCATGGTTTTCCAAAGCTATGCGCTGTATCCGCACATGTCTGTCTATGACAACATGGCATTCGGTCTTAAACTCCGCAAAATGCCCAAGGATGAAATCGACCGCCGCGTAAAGGAATCCGCCCAGATCCTCGGCATCGAAGGCTTCCTCAAGCGCAAGCCGAAGGAACTCTCTGGCGGCCAGCGCCAACGCGTGGCCGTTGGTCGCGCTATCGTGCGCGAACCAAAAGTCTTCCTCTTCGACGAGCCTCTCTCCAACCTGGATGCCAAACTCCGCGTCCAGACCCGTGCTGAAATCAGCAAGCTGCACAAAAACCTGCAGACCACCTTTATTTACGTGACGCACGACCAAACCGAAGCCATGACCATGGCATCCCGCATCGCCGTCATGAGCAAGGCCAAGCTGCAGCAGTTGGATACCCCCCAGAACCTGTACGATCACCCCGCCAACCTGTTCGTAGCCGGCTTTATTGGCTCGCCTGCCATGAACTTCTTCAAGGGCAAACTGGTTCAGTCCGACGGCCACTTCGTTGCTGATCTGGGCTCCTTCAGCGTCAATCTGCCGGATAAGGATAAGGAACGCTATGCCAGCGTCCTCGATAAAGACATGATTTTTGGCATCCGTCCTGAAGATATCCACAACCCGCTTTACGCGCCGCCCGGCATTATCGCTGAACCTGTGAACGTCAAGGTGGATGTCACCGAGCTCATGGGCAACGAAATTTTCCTGTACCTGGTGAACGGCGAACACAACTTTATCGCCCGCGTTGACCCGCGCACAACCGCCCGCTTCGGCGATGATATGCAAGTGGTCTTCAATATGGATAACTACCATATCTTTGACCCAAGCCTGGACCCCGAAAACCCTCCGGTTGTCTAAACTAACTCTCAAAACAAAAAGGCTGCCGTAAAAGGCAGCCTTTTTGTTTTCCTGGGGCTTTTAGTCGTGCTTTGCCTTAGCACTGCGGGTAATCCAGAGCAATAGCCCTGCCGCCAGCAGCACCGCCAACCCGACGAGCAGAAACGCGTCCCGCCAGAATACCATGGGAAACAGCCGGATAAGCGTATCATTCTGGAAAAACAGCCAAGACCCTTCCGCAAAAAACAATCTATGAAAACGGTCAAAAAGCAGTTCGAAGCTGAGCGCGGTCATTACAACAATAAAGGCTATCAAAGCGAATGAAAGCCAAGCGCCGGCTCGCAATGCTTTTCCAAGCTTTCGCCAGGTGCCCATCGCCGCGAACCACATGCACAGCGCGAAAGCAGCCCCCAGCAGCCCATACCAGACGGTCAGCGCTGTCTTCACAACCGCCTTCACATCCTTCATATGGCTGAGCTCTTCCGCCCGATAAAGCGGCCTGCCATCCTCAAAGCGCAGCTGTTCCAGGTACGAAATATCCGCGTCATTGACTAAGTACCTGACCGCAAAGGCGGACCACTTGGTACGCTCTTCATCACCAAAGCCATAAGGATCCACTGGGAACCCTGGCCTCTGATACTCGAGCGCGGGAAATTGTGGGGTCATAATTAGCCTGACCGCCCCCAAAAGCAGTACAAAAGGCAGTATCACTGCCAGTATCACCATCAGAACCTTATCCAGTGAGGATTTCATATTTCACTCCTTATCACCTTCCAGCAAAAAGTTTATGACCAAGCGGTTTGTCATGAACTCAATCGGGGCTTTGTCGTCGGTAAAGATGCTCTCTGCGAAGCGCGTTTCATTCCGTCCCACGCGGGTTATGTCCATGATCTGGGCAAGCGCGGAACCTGTATTCACGCTGTGCTGCAATGCAAGGTTTTGCTCGAAAGCCTCCCAGGAGGCATTTGGATTCTTAGCCGCGAATAGGATGGTATTGTACGATTCCGGCAAATCCGCAATCAATACAACTGGAAAAACCTGACCAACGGTCGCGCTGAGCGTATCCACCAGCGAACGATCTTGCGTGCTTCTGCCAATATTGATGACCATCACCCCTCTGGCGGATAGTTTTTCGTACACCAGCATGAAAAATTCCCTTGTTACCAGGTGCGCGGGAATGTACGGCGGACGATAAGCGTCCACGCTGATGATGTCGTAGGCGCCTGCGGAGTGCGCCAGCCCCCAACGTGCATCCTCGACAAAGACAGTCAGATTAGGCAGGTCCATGCCAAACCATTCCCGCCCAACTTCCACGATCGTTGGGTCAATCTCAAAACCATCGACTTGCGCCATTGGGTAAACCACGTTGGCCTGACGCGCGCTCGTCCCAGCCGCCAAACCAAGCAGCGCGATGCGCCGCACATCGGCTACACGAGCGCCCGAATTAAAGTACGGCGCAACCAACACCTGGTCCCATGGTCCTGAGAAGAAGTACTTGGTGGGGTGATAGATGGAATGAACGCCCTGACCCTCATTCAGGCGCAAAAAGCGAAAACCGCCCTCTTCCAGCACCTGGATGTAGTTGTAAGCAGACTCTGTTTCGTAAACCAATCCAGGCGTGCGCTTGTCTGTTCCTCGCAATCCAAGGATGGATAGGAACACCAGCAGCCCGCCGAGTCCCAAAAATAGAATGCTTTGCCACCTGGCGCGTAGAAACCAAAGACCCGCAGCGGCGATAATTAGAAGCAGGCTGCTCATCAGTATGAAGGTGCGGTAAGTGCCAAGCGAAGGGATAAGAACCAGGACGGTGAGAAAAGTGCCCAGGAAAGAACCCAAAGTTGATATCGCTGAGAGCTTACCGGAAACTTTGCCAGTATCGGCCGTATTGGAAATCATCAGTTTGAGGGCAAAAGGCGTCACCATGCCCAGCAGGATAACCGGAAGAGAGAAAAGCAGAATAACCGCGCTAAACGTTCCGGCCAGGACTCCCAGCTGGAGCGCGTCAAAAGCCTCAGCGGCAGCGCGCAGCACCGGGCGCGAGAGCAGCGGCACCAGCCCTGCGCCAAGCGCTGCCCAGGCAAGCAGACTGTAGTAGACGCGCTCGGAGGGAGTTTTATCCGCGAGCCGGCCGCCCAACCAGTTGCCGAGCGTCAGATACACCAGCACCAGGCCAATAACCACTGCCCAGACGATGTTGCTGGTGCCGAACACGTTGCCCAGCAAACGCGAAGCACCGAATTCCACTGACATGGTCACCGCGCCGGCAGCGAAGACGGTCGCGGTCAGGTATGCGGCTCGGTTTTTGTCAGGGGCTGCAGGATTGGGGGATGGGGTTTCGGGCATGTCCCAATTATAGCGGGGTTTCTGAGCAAACTCTGCGATTGCGTTAAGGTTTTTGGAGTTAAAAAAAATACCCTTGCGGGTATTTTTTTAGGCTGGGGGCAAAGGAGTCGAACCTCTACATACAGATTCAGAGTCTGCTGTCCTGCCATTAGACGAGCCCCCACTAACGAAAACCTATTCTACCAGCATTTTTACAGTCTTACAAGGGCAATTCAGCCGCTACCCCTGCCTTTGCTCCGAGCGCATGCGCACACTCTGTACCAACCCAATGCCCATCAGCAGGGTCACCAACGAACTGCCGCCATAACTGATAAACGGCAGGGTCAGCCCGGTCACCGGCAGCAAGCGCAAATTCACCCCCACGTTTACCAGCGTCTGGAAGGCCATCAGCACCCCAAAGCCATAAGCAATCAACGCGCCATAGGCATCCGGGGCTTTTGAAGCGACCGAAAAGCAGCGGTAGATCACGAAAAGCAGCAGCAACAGCACCACCACCGTCCCGACAAAACCGAACTCATGCGCCAACACCGAGAAAATGAAATCATTATGGCGGATCTTGAGAAAGCGCAGCTGCACCTGTGAGCCCTGCCCGTACCCCTGCCCAAACCAGCTGCCAGAGCCGATGCTGATAAGCGCCTGGTCCACATTATAGGTATCGCCGTAACGCGCGTTCTCATCCGGGTTGATGAAGTTGGTGATGCGGGCTTTCTGATAATCCGCCAGGAAAGGAAAATCTAAAGCGGCAAATATTCCCAACAAGACTATCATCACGGCCGCAAAAATCAGGATGTTTTTCGTCTTCCAGCCGCTAATCCAGAGCATCGCAAACCATATCACCATAATCACGATAGATGTGCTTAAATTTGGCTGCAGGATGATCCAAATCACGATTCCACCGGTCAGCATCAGGCTCTGCCCAATGGTCTTCAGTTCGTTAATCACTGAAATCTTGTTAGCGAAGAATTGGGCGAGTGCCATGATGATTACAATCTTCGCCAGCTCAGCCGGTTGAATGGCTTCTGAACCGATTTGCAGCCAGCGCGCCGCGCCAAACCTGGCCGCTCCGGTCACAAAAACCAAAATCAGAAAGCCTGCAACGACAATATAGAATGGGCGGGTGAGAACTAACCAGATTTTATAATCCAAACCGGCGAAGATAAACAGCGCCGCAAGCCCGATGATGAGGAAAACGGTTTGGCGCTGCGGGTGGTTTGCCAGCGTTGGGTTGCCCGCGATGGCGGAACTGATGAGAGCGACCCCAAATATCGACAAGAATAAAACCGCCGCGAAGAGCGGAAAATCAAAGTGCTGCCACTGGTCTCTGGTTGTATACATAAGCTCTATTTCGCAATGGATGGAGTGATAGTAATTACTCCATCTTTCCGTGTTATCGTAATTCCACTTTCTTTGCGCATTTTCCGCGGGATTTCCACACGCTCGCCGCCAAGAAAGATAGTTCCTTTGCCCATTTTCAGGACGTAAACCGAACATTCAGGCTTGCCGGAACAACCCGCTCGAAGCAAACCATTCATCAGCCCCCATATGAGCGCGGAACCGGTGCAAATTACCTCTGCCTTTTCAGGCAGGTCAGAAAGCAGGGTCAGGCTGCCGTCCACGATCAACTTTTCATCATCTTCCAAAACCCGCTCCACCCACAGCAACTTTTCGGTTGGCGCTGGTTCGGGCTTGGCGGTCTTGGGCAGTTCATCACCTTCAATTTTGGCCGGCAGGCCAAAAGCTCGCGCGGATTCCAGGGTAACTTGCGAACTTGAGAGCACTGCGCGCAGACAAATACCCTCATCAGCCAGGTCCCGGAGTAGTTTATCCAGGTTATCCTCGCTCCATTCGGTCAGTCCCAGGTCAAGCGCGATCCTGCCGCCTTTAAAAAAACGTTCCTGGCTCTGAATTCGGGAAATCAGCATGTCGCGCTGTTGGTACCAGGGCAGCTCTGGCAGGATAACCAGCACGCCGCCCCTGATTCCGCGCACCAACATTTCAGTCCGTTTCTGCATGGAGTCGCCCAGATTAATACCCCAGGTTATCCGCGTCCGCGGCTTTTAGTCCGAAGTATGATTCGATAACTTTGCGCACAATCGGCGCTGCCAACGTGGAGCCTTCCTTGCCATTGTACGCAAAAGCCACTACTACAATCTCAGGATCATCATAAGGAGCGTACCCCACAAACCAAGCGTGCGCAGGCCAACCACCAATCCCGACGCCGCACAATTGGTTTGCCAATGCGAAGTCATCACAGTACTCAGCTGTGCCAGTTTTTCCCGCAACTTTGTTTGTATCCCCAGTAAACTCATACGCGGCGGTGCCGCCAGTTTGCGTGACCATTTCCATCCCCTTCTTGGCCAATTCAATCACCCAGGGCTGTACGGTTTTTAGCTCACCAGTCGGAATATTGTCATTATAGACCTCGATTTTTGGGTCCTTGGTGATATCCCACAACATTGTGGGCTCAAACTGCTGCGTGATAGTGCCGTCCGCGGCCTCAATTTTGCTGATAAGTGAAACTTTCATCAGTTTGCCATCATTCGCGATGGTCGCGATAGAGTGAACCACTTGCAGCGGCGTGGAGAGCACATACCCCTGCCCCACGGCTGCGAGGTAGGTATCGCCAGTTGCCCAGTTTTCTCCCTGGCTCAAGCGCTTCCAGGTCGGGTCCGGGATTAAACCATCGGTCTCGCCGGGCAATTCAATCCCAGTCAGCGCGCCGTAGCCCAGTGCGCGCGCGTAGGTGCCCAAACGCCAAATGCCAAGTCCGTTACCCGCAATTTCAGTCCCATAACCGCCGGTCACTTTGTACCAATATGTATTGCATGACCAGGCAATGCCGTGCAAATAGTCTACTGGCCCATGCCCTGCGCGGTCCCAGCAGTAGTAGGTTTGCAAACTGCCGGGGTCGTTTTGGTAGAACTTTTGGACAAGGGAAATTGTGCCGGGGTCGTCCACGGTATATTCCGGTGTCACCACTCCTTCGTTTAGAATGCCTAATGCTGATACCAGTTTAAAGACCGAACCCGGGGGGAGTTCCGCGGAAATTGCCTGGTTGACCAACGGTTTCGCTTGGTCCTGGGTCAGCTGCTCATAGTAATAGCCAGGAATACCTTTGGACATGCGATTGTTTTCAAAATTCGGATACGAAACCATTGCCAGCACCTCGCCAGTCTTGGCGTTTAATGCGACGACCGATCCGCTGGTGCTCAATATATATCCCACGTGACGGTTCCAGTATTCCAGATTCATTTTTAACGCGTCCCGTGCCACAGATTGCAAGCGGGAGTCTATCGTGAGATAGATATTCTGGCCTGGGATCGGGTCAATCGGTTCTTCCAGGTTGCGAACGATCTCGCCACCAACGGTAACCTCGACCACGCGCTTGCCGTTCGTTCCGCCCAACACATCCTGCATGGTGCTTTCCACGCCAGCGTAGCCAACCTTATCTCTGCCAGCTACAAATCCAAGTTCTGTGTAGTAATCGACCAACACTTCCGGCACAGGTCCCAGAAAACCAACCACTTCCGCGGTCAGGTTTCCGGTTGGATAAACCCGGACCGATTCAATTTCCACATCAATGCCCGGCCAATCCATCGCCTTTTCCTTGACAGCCATGGCGATTTCCTTTGTGACATCGCAGCTGAGACGTGTGGCGTTGAAAGGCCAGTTGGTATCCGCGATGTAAACAATTTGTTCAATTCCCAAAGTCGTGTTGCAGGGCGAAAAACTGGCCGCGGTAACCGCGTCTACCACGCCGTTGCTGACCGGAATATTGAGAAGTTCTGAAAGCTGGGAGTAAATCCTGCGCAGTTCTCCATCAGACTCGGGCAAGCGCGCGGGAGTGACTGTGATGTTGTAGGCCGGTTCGTTGCGCGCCAGGACAACACCATTGCGGTCGTAGATAATTCCCCGCTGGGTTGGGTCACTGATTTCTGTAGTGCGATTATCTTCCGCCTGGGCGCGGTATACCGCGCCGTTCACGATTTGGTATGTGAACAACTGAAAGACATAATACCCAACTACCAACCCAACCAGAATGATTACCCAACGAATGCGGGAGTGGTTAATAGTCGGTTTTTCAAATTGGTTGTTGTTCATATCTCTGTTCTCATCGGGGCGAGGTTCCGGAATAACTCCTGAACCAACGCGTGTACTGGTATCGTCAGCAGCATGTTGAGCAAGACGCTGGGCAGCAAAATTTGCGAGAAGATTTCACCCATAGAGAGTGAAACTCCTTGCGCAAACAGCCCCAATACCTGAACGCCATGCTCAAGGAAGGTGCCAAAAAAGACTAATAAAAACATCGATAAAAGCGGACTTTGCCAGAATCCAGTCTGCAGACGCATCGCCGCAAGGAAAACTGTAAGATAAACAATCAGATACAAGAGCGCGGGCGAGGCCGAGATGGAGCTAAGTATCAGGCCAAATATTACCACAAGAATCCAGCTGTATTTTTGGCGTTGATGCAGACTCCAGGCAGCCAGAAAAAGCAGAACCACATCTGCTGTGCCAGAAAACAACACCGCCCGGCTAAAAACACCCATCTGTAGCATGATGGCGATGATGAAGCCAATGCTGCTGGAAAAGTAGAAAGCCATGCCGTCTCTCAGGGAATCAAGGGTGTGATGTCCACCGCTTCAAAGTTCGTGATTATCAAAACCGCGCTTAGCGCAGAAAAATCCACAATCGATTGGACCGAACCGGATTGGAACAAACGGTTCTGCTGACTTTGCATGCTAAGCACCTGGCCGACAAATATGTTCGGAGGATAATTACCGCCAAGTCCGGATGTCAGCAGCACATCGCCAATTTGTATCTCCGCGTCCTGTGGAATCATTTCCAGGCTGATTTCACCTGTAATTGACCCGACGATTTGCCCTTCCACCTTGGCGTTTTGAAGATGAATATTAACCACCGATTCAGCATCGCTGATGAGTTGGACGCGCGAGGCGTTCGCGACGACCGCGTCTATGCGGCCAACCAGACCTTGCTGGGTGACCACCGGCATCCCATGCATAATACCTTGGTTGGAGCCTTTATCAATGATAATGTACTGGTAGTAAGGACTGATTTCCCGGCCTATCACCGTCGCGGCCGTGTACTCATGCTGTGGGTTAGTGCGCGCGAAATCCAGCAGCGTGTAGAGTATCTGCGCCTGGCTCAGGTTTTCCTGCAGTTCCACGATTTGGCTCTGCAGTTGCGAAACTTCGTTTTCCAGCTGAGCATTTCGTTCCCGCAGGCTGGCCATATCGCGTGGGGAAGTGAAAAAATCCCTTATAGCAAGATAACGCTGCGAAAGCCAACTTTGCGTTGAAATAAGCGGACTGAAAGTCAGGCTGAAAACTGGCGTCAGATACCCCGAAACAGCCAGCAGCAGGATGCCAGCCACCACCAAGAGGATGATGAAATTTCTAATATTGCCGGATGTGAACAAATTGCGCATTTTATTGGATTGGTTAAGCTTTGCCTGACGGCAGTAAGATTAGCCCTTGTTGAAGCTCGTGTATGGATCCCGCTCAATCCCTACCAGCAGCTGCTCATACTCTTCCAGGTTATCCAGGACGATCCCGGCGCCTCTCGCGACGCAGGTCATTGGGTCTTCCGCGCGCCATACCCGCACCCGGACTTCGTTGGACACACGCTCAGTGAGTCCTTGCAGTTGTGACATGCCGCCTGCCAGGCAAATGCCGTTGTCCATTAAGTCCGAGAGAATTTCGGGTGGAGATTCGTCCAGGGCATCTTTGATGGTATCAATAATCACCTGCACCGATGATGAAAGCGCTTCACGGATTTCAACGGAAGAGATTTCGATTGCTTCCGGCAAACCCGTGATCAGGTTGCGACCGCGCACGTCCACGGTTTTCTCTTCCTTCAGCGGATAAGCTGAACCAATGGCAATTTTGACTTTCTCCGCCATCTGTTCACCAATAAACAAGTTGTATTTGCTGCGCAAATACTCGATGATATCCTGATCCAACTCATCACCAGCCACCCGTAAGGAACGCGATATGACGATACCGCCCATCGAGATGACCGCGACTTCCGTCGTGCCGCCGCCAATGTCCACAATCATATTGCCGTTGCCGTCGTTTACCGGAAGCCCGGCGCCAATAGCGGCCGCGGCGGGTTCGTGTATCATGTACGCTTCACGCGCGCCGGCTGCCATAGCCGCGTCGTAAACCGCGCGCTTTTCCACTTCAGTCGCGCCAGATGGAATCCCAACCACTACGCGCGGTCGCGGGAAAGGAACAATGCTGTGTTGGTGGGCCCGGCCGATGAAATACTCCAACATCGCCTGGGTGATATCGTATTCTGAGATGACGCCGTCGCGCAGAGGCCGCAGAGTGACCACGTTGGCAGGCGCGCGTCCGACCATCGCCTTAGCGGCAGCGCCAATCTTCAGGGGTTCGCGGGTGCGTTTGTCAATCGCCACCCACGAAGGTTCGTTAATGACGATTCCTTTTCCTTTTACATTAACAAGCGTATTGGCTGTGCCCAGGTCAATTCCTATATCCAGCGAAAATAAACCTAACAGCCAATTTATCGGATTAAAAGCCAAGTTGTTGTTTCTCCATTACATGGAAGATGTGCATGGTTAATATGTAAATTATATCATATTCAGAATCTGGCAACTTGCCCCGACACTTATCAACTTGTTAGGATAACGGTTAAATATTTCTATCTTCCAGGAACTTTTGAACCTGATTGATGCTTCCTCAAAGTGGAAGTGGCTCAAGTCCCACCCCTAAGAGGCATTCTTACAACCTTGATTAACATTGTCCTCAAAGACTTAATGTCAGTTTTCTCAATATTCCCAATAAACAGGCTGGTAGGTGTTACAATAATATTGAAATTTGCCGCGTTCTTTACCAAGTTTAGGAGCCTATGAATCTTCCATTCAGCCTTTTTCGCCTGCAGACTCTCGATACTCAGCGCCAGAAAATCACCAAACGACTGGCCCAGATAGAAGCTATCCTGAATGCTGATGAATTAGTCAAAGCCAAGTTACACGAAAAAAAGTTGGCGGAAGAGGACCTTGCGGTAAAACAATCCCAGACAAACAAAATCGCGTCAGAGACATCCGAGAAACGCTTGAAACTTGAACTCAACCAGGTTCAGCTGTTTGGCGGCAAAATACGCAATCCCAAGGAATTGCAGGACCTACAGGCCGAAAGCGAAGCGCTCAAGCGCACTATCCAAAAGCTGGAAGACGCGCATTTTCAAGCGCTAATGGAGCAGGAAGAGGCGCAAAAAACGTTAACGGAATCTGAACAGGCCTACCAAAGCGCAGTGAACCAAAAAGCCACCGAAAACTCCATGCTTGCAGGGGAGCGCGGAAATTTGACAGCTGAAATGGACAACTTAAACGCCCAACGCGCAGCTCTTACCCAAACACTGCCAGCAGATATCGTGAGTCAGTACGAAAGCTTGCTTAGAACAAAAGGGGGGAAGGCAGTCGCGGCGATTGTAGATGACGGCTGCGAAGCCTGCGGCGTAGAACTTTCCCCGCGCGATATGCAAGCGGTGCGCTCAGCTAACACCCTACTGCGTTGCAAAACCTGCGGAAGAATCCTTTACAAAGCCTGATTTTTTCATCGGAAAATCGCGCGCGCAAGCGCCGAAAGCAGCCACTCCAAGGCATTAATCAACAATATTAGAACTAATGGTGAAAAATCGAAGCCGCCAATTGGTTTGATCGCGCTTTGAATTGGACGTAGCAGCGGAGAAATGAATTTATCCAGGGTTCTGCGGACAGGATTATCCCAGGGCAGAACATAACCCACTATAACATGCGCAATAACCAACAGGCTCAGGATTTGACCAACAACGCGGATTAGATTTAATACGATTGTCATATCTGCTTATCCCTCTTTAGCAGGCCGCGGACCAAGTATTGCCTCACCAAGGCGAATCAAGCTCGCCCCTTCTTCGATTGCGATAGGAAAATCGCTTGAGGTGCCCATGGATAGCTCCCCAAGCTTTAAGGCGGGGCGCGCATCATTCAGGAAGTTCAGCAGCTCACGCGTTTTACGGAAATACATGCGGTTATTCTCCATCTCACTTTGCAGCGGCGGCATTGTCATCAATCCGCGCAGACGCAGATTTCGCATCCGGCTTATATCATCCACCACAAGCAGCAGCCCCTGCCAATCAGTCAATGTTTGCGCGGCAAAGCCTTCTTTACTGACCTCTCCGCTGACATTCACTTCGATGAGCACGTCTAATGGGTCTAATTCAGGCGAGCGCGATTGGGACAACAGTGCCGCCAGTTTGAGGCTGTCCACGGAATGCACTCGCGAGACTTTGTTTGCTATCAGTTTTACTTTCCGGCTTTGGATATGTCCGACAATATCCCAGCGTATATTCGGCAGGTCAATCAAGTCGTCGATTTTGACTGCCGCTTCCTCCGCGTAGTTTTCTCCAAAACAACGCAAACCGCACCCATAGGCGGCCCGAATCAACGCTTCTGGCTGCCGTTTGGAAACTACCACAATTTCCACATCCTCCGGGCGCCTTCCCACCTTTGCCGTGCTTTCGGCTACAGCCTTAAGAACCCGGACAAGCCTCTCCGCGATTTGGGTATTACGTTCAGGTGCTATCTTAGTGTTCATGCGGTTTCAAACCAATCAGCACCGCGAAGCGCCCAGTGATACCTTTTTCCTTGCGATAAGAATACCACTCGTTGAGGTGTTCCGCGGTGCACAGTCCGGACTGTTCAACCTGCTGGACTCCGGCTTCGCGCAGGCAATACGCGTTCGCGCGCCATAAGTCCAGGTATAACGAACCGCCCCGCTCCGAAAAGAAATTCTTGCTCTCCTGCCCAAAAGTCTTGTTAAAGCGCTCTAATACCTCATTGCCCACCTGGTAACAATCTCCGCAAATTGAGGGGCCAATCCCAGCCAAAAGCGACGCCGGGTCAGAGTTAAAGCGCTCCCGCATGTAGTTCACCGCGATTTCAGCAATTCTTTGCACCGTGCCCTGCCAGCCCGCGTGCACCAAACCCACGATGTGTTTACAGGGGTCGTAAAACACCAACGGAACACAGTCCGCGAAACGCATAATCAGGGTGACATCGGGATTGTCGGTGAAAATGCCATCTGCCGGTTGGTGTTTCTGGTCGCGCGGTCTCGCTTGGTCCGAATAAACCATTGTCGTGCCGTGTACTTGCCAAACATCAAAACGACTTTCATAGGGTCGTCCAAAAATCTTGAACAAGAGCTGGTGGTTCTCAAGCACCGCTTCAGGTTTATCCCCGACGGTTCCACCAAGGTTTAGTGCTGTATACGCGCCAGTGCTGGTGCCGCCCAGGCGCGTAAAGACCGCATGATCCAATTGATTGGAAGGGAAACTCTCAAAGCTGTAATACCGAAAAGCGCCTGCGTCGTGTCTGATCATTCCTGCTTCTCCGGAAGGATAACTGCCCCATGCGTGAGCGCATAACGCTTTTCAAGCTGCAGCCTGCTGGCCTGAACGCTGCTCTCCACCAGAGGGTAACCAAGCCAGGCGGTGAAAAACCCAAACAGCGCTCCTGTCGCGACGCGCAAATCTGGCGTGCTTTCCCTGACCGGGAACCAACTCAGAAAGCGCAAACCCATTTGGCTGACCAACTGCGTGCCTCCATCCAGGGCAATAGGAAAGATACCAACCGCTACCCAGATATACCAGGGGATTTCCCTTATTCGGCGTCCCGAAAGGGCAAAGATCAACCCGAAAAGCAGGATGGATAGATAAATCGCGACATCCCGTTGACAAAGCGCGGTCTTGTACCCCATGATTTCATTCCCCAGAAAGTTTGAAGCCGCGCGGGAATCCATTTCGTCTATGCCGCTGGCTTCAGACAGGCTTTGGAAGCCCTCCAGGCGCGCAAGTTCTCTGGGGTAAACCAGCTGTTCACCAAAAAGGAAAAAGGAACGATATGCCAGCTGGTGGCAAACCGGTCGGTAAAATCTGTAGATAGCGCGGGCTGCTGGTTCCAACCTGAGCTTCATGAGTGCTGGCGCAAGAAAAGCCAAGCCCAAATATAGAATAACCAGAAAATTAAAAAGCATGACGTAATGCCTGCCAAACCAAAGCGAAAACTTTTCCCTCTTAGTAAATGCGCTGGGTTGGGTGTACTGCCGCAGCACCCATTTGTTGCCAGTAGACCGCGCGTCCGCAATTTTTCCGTGGGTTTCTCTTAAGGCTGTACGAATATCTTCCGTTTCAAAGCGCTCGCTCAGGAAATACGGTCCAATTTCAAGCCTTGGAACCTGGCTGCCAAACTCTTTGCGCAAATAAGCGCTTTGGTCAATATCAACGCAGGTCAGTTGGTTTGGGAATTCGCTTGAAAGCTCGCTAAGCTGAGCAGCGACAGCCTTGTTTTGCTCCGTCAGCGACGGACGGGTGTACAAAAACACCTGAATGACGTCATCGTTCATCACCGTGTTAATGTCTCTTCACAGCCTTCAGAAAGCTACAGGCGGTCGAATCATTTTTTTAGTAAAAAACTTCCACGCGCGTGGAATTCTTTCCGCCATCACTGACAGTCAGTTCTCCCGGGTAGTAAGTCACAGCGGGGTTAGTCCAGCGCCATATCCACTTCGCGTCTTCAGGCAGACAATTGATGCAGCCGTGTGAAAGGGCCGTGCCAAAGTTGTTATGCCAGAACGCGGCATGAATCGCGGAGCCTTCACCGTGGAAGAGCGTAGTCCAGCCGATACCGGCGGTATCGTACGCAATTAATCCACCCGCGCTCATATGCGTGGAAATCATTTTGCGCCAAATCAAGGTAGTTCCAAGTGGTGTAGATGGACCTCCCGAGGAAACTTCGCAGAAATAAACTTCCCTTCCGCCTTCCAGGCAAGAAAGAGTCTGGTAGTTCATATTGATGCGGATGAGCTTATCGCCAACATCTGGATGGATTGGCGTGATTTCGTCATCATTAATCGGCCGACACGCGCTGGCGTCCACCCAGTAAGAATCCGGTTCGGCGCCCCATTTTTCAGTCAGAAGATACTCGGTGATTCCATTTTCCTGACGCACATCGTAAGCCCAAAAAACCTGGCTGTAATAGATGCGCGGTTTGTTTACTTCACGGATCCAATAGGAGGCTGCGGGTGAACGTAAGGGTTTAATATCCACCAACGGTACCGTAATCTCAATCCACATGCCCGTGCTTCCATCTGGATTAACCGGCAAAGCCGACAAAGGCTGATTGGGGATATTCTTGACCGGTTGAATCATGGAAGACTGCAGATAGCCGCCCGGGGTTTCCACCCAGCGCTGGTTGTAAACGTTCAGGTCCAGTTGATTGGCCACGACTTCCCGATTCCAAATTAATACGTCATCCCGCCAAACCATGCCAGCTTCGGGAGCGTTCACATTCGGCTCAGTTTTGAGTTTAAACCAGGCGCCTTCCATTCCTACGCAAATTCTGCCCAGCTTTTCGGCCTGCGGGAACTGACCGGCCGCGGCGGCAAAGACGCCTTTTGGTCGCGGCAGCATCATCGCGCCAACGAACATGCCGGAAAGTTTGAGGAATTCTCTGCGGGTTAATTTATTTACAGGTTTCATGCGGCTATTATACCGGACAGATTATTTTGTTTTTTCCAGGGTTTATACGCCGTTGAATTAATAGCGGCGTTCGCTGCGCGATTCCTCGCGCTCGATGTCCTTTTGCTTGATGGACTCACGCTTATCGTACTGCTTCTTGCCTTTCGCGATGGCAATCTCCAGCTTGGCGCGGCCTGCCTTCAGGTACACGCGGACGGGCACAATGGTCATGCCTTTAATCCGAACCGCGTCCCACAATTCCTTTATTTCCCGCTTGTGCAGCAGCAGTTTGCGTTCGCGGTCAGGGTCGTGCTGATAGGCGCTGGCATGCTCGTAGGGCGCTACATGCGCGCCAACCAACCAGGCTTGTTTGCCATCTGTGCGCACATAAGCTTCTTGCAGGCTAATCTGACCCTTGCGGATGGATTTAATCTCTGTTCCGCGCAGCTCAAGCCCTGCTTCAAAAGTCTCTTGCAAAAAATATTCAAACCGCGCTTTGCGGTTGGTAGAAACGGTCTTAACATCCATAAGCACCTATTTTAACATAAAGAGCAGGCTTGCTGCCTGCTCCTGGTGGGCATCGGATGACTCCCGATCACCCCACCAGCACGCTTGAGCGCGGATAGTTATCCCCGCCTCAGGATGGCGATCAGCGTCAGGAAGACTCCCAACCCTGCCAGCACCACAATCACCAGCCCCAGCGGCAGACCGCCGGGCGCCGTGTTGCCGGTGATGTTTTGGTAGGTGGGCAGATTCAATGCCGGCGGTTCGGTGAAGGTTGGCAGCCGGGAAGGCTGCATTGTGTAAATAAACTGCGCCGCGAGCGTGGGATCTATCGTTTTGGTGATGGCGGGCGTGGCTGTGGCAGGTGGTTCCAAAAGCGGGATTGGTCCGCCAATCACATCCACGTTATTCGCAAAAACCCAACCTCGACCCCCGGGACCACCCGGATATTCAATCTGAATGTACTGGTCATAGTAACCGTAAGCCTTTGCTTCCTGCCCCACCAGCATCACCCCAACCAGCTCGTAAATCGAGCCTGGTCCGGAACGCACATTGATTGGGTCATATTCTGTGGTAGTCAACAATACACGAATGTACGCGCCGCGCGGCGAACTAGTGACGGTCGGGATGGACACGGTCGGAAATTGCGCCAAAACAGGCTGCTCTAATACCGGCAGCAGGCTCAGTGCCGTCAGAATAACAACCAGAAAGAACGAAAGCAGCCAAAGGTTTCGATGTTTTTTCACAAAACTCATAAAATCTATCCTTGCTTACAGATAACCCGATTATAATCTATCTGCAATCCTAAAGAAGGCAGCTATGACACCTCGCATTTATCATGGAAGTTTTTCACCCGAAGATATCGCGCGTGACCTGATTTCTTATTTTCATCGCGGCAACTATCAGGTTCAGCGCATCGGCAGCGTGGATAATATGGCTGTACAGATTGCCACGCGCAGAAACTTGACCAGCGGCGGCGCGACAGCGCTGACAGTGAATCTACAAAAGGTCGCGGATGGCGTGAGCGTGCAGCTTTCAAACCAGGCCTGGTTTGGTTTGGCTGCCAGCCTGGGGATGACCGCCCTTAGCGCTTTGCGCAATCCCTGGACGCTGATTGGACGCATGGATGACATTGCTCAGGATGTTGAATCGCTGCAGCTTCAGGACAACGTCTGGCAGGTGATTGACGCTTTCGCGCGCCAACACGGAACCGGACACGAACTTAGCAAGCGTCTGGCGCGGACTGTCTGCCCGTACTGCCTGACCGCCAATCCGGTAGCCTCTGCGCGCTGTCTGGCATGCGGCGCCCCGCTTGGTGAAAACCAGCCTTCCACCTGTGCCAAGTGCGGCTTTATTCTTGAGAATAAAGAGAATACTTGCCCCAACTGCGGTCAGCCGCGAACTTAAGTTTCTATTTCGGCTCCCCACCCGCTCGGGTTGGGCATCAGCCGCCAAGTCTTTCATATTTTATCAAGGCCGCAGAAATAGCGCGCGGTCCACAGACAAAAAGGAATAATCATCATGATTCAGATTGTGGCAGACACTACCTGCGGCATACCATTGGACCAACTCCTTGCAAAGGGCATCCATGTGCTTCCTCAAATAATTACCTTTGGGGATGCATCCTATCGGGATGACATCGAAATTGACACAGACACGTTCCTGGAAAAATTGATAGCTGCCAAACAGCTGCCAGGAACTGCTGCCCCACCGCCCGCATTATACGGCCCAATTTACAAATCCATTCTTGATGCTGGAGATATTGCGTTGGTGATCACCCCCTCAGAAAAGGTCAGCGGCACATACCGCAGCGCACTGGTTGCCGCTGAAGAATTCCAGAGCGAGCGAATTCATGTCCTTGATACCGGAACAATTGCCGGCGGTCTTGGTTCGCTGGTTCTCCAAGCCCAGCTCTGGGCTCAGCAAGGCATGGATATCGAGACACTCAAAAGCAGCTTGCGCCTGATGGCAGCCCGCGAGAAAGCGTTCTTTGTGGTCGATACATTGGAGTATCTGTATAAAGGCGGCAGAATTGGCGGAGCGTCGCGTCTGTTTGGCAGCGTCCTGCAAATAAAGCCCATTTTGACTGTGCGGGGAGGACAGGTGGAACCCTATGAAAAGGTCCGCACCTTAAAGCAAGCCCTTGCAACTATCATTGAAATTGACCTGGCGGTGTGCAGGAACAACCCCAACGCCCACCTGACAATCAGCCACTGCGCCGCGGAAGAACAAGCAAAACAATTAAAAGTGCGTCTGGAACGTGAGTTAGGGCTTAGTGATATACCGGTCTTTGTTGTCCCACCAGCAATTGTTGTGCATGCCGGCCCTGGTGTGATTACGACCAGCTGTTTCAGCGTTCCAGAATAAAGCAGAACATCACAACCAGAGTCTTATTAACCTGAAAGCAGCGCCTCAAAGGGCGCTGCTTTTATTAACCTTAATCCCCCAAGGCAGAGGCAAGCTCAGCTCGGTCATCAGTCTACGCGAATTGAGAATCGCGCAAACGTTTACATCCACTCCGCGTCTGTCGGGTCAAGATTTTTAAGGAAAACACGCGTGCGCTCACCCGCCATCATCGACGCGACCGTTTCCCGCCATTTTTGGTAATGAGCGCTTTGTTGATGCGCTGCCTGGTCATCTTTACTTCGATAAACTTCCACCAAACGGAAGCTGTTGGGGTCGTCAATCTCCTGAAAAAAATCAAATCGTACCACGCCGGCTTCCAAGCGGCTGTTCTCAGCGTTGTAACGGGTGATGGCAATAAAATCATCAACGCACTCTGGCAGAACATGAATGGAAACGATAACAGTGAACATAATACGCTCCTTGAAACAGGCATTTCTGCGTTTTACGACAAATTACGCGATGGTATGATTGTACCTGATGAATAGCGCAGACTCCTTTCCAGACCCATCCACATGGATCCTGTATGTCGATGCAGACCTTGTGGTGGTAAACAAGCCCTCAGGTCTGCTTTCAATCCCGGATGGCTACCACCCTGAACTTGCGCACCTCTCCCAGGCGCTTGCCCCAATTGTTGGAAAGCTTTGGATTGTGCATCGACTGGACCGCGAAACCAGCGGAGTGGTGCTGCTCGCGCGCAATGCCCAAGCGCACCGAAAACTGAACGAGACCTTCCGCCAACGCTCGCTCCAAAAGAACTACCGCTGTTTTGCCGCCCCCATTCCGTCTTGGGATTCGCAGGACCTGCACTTTCCTTTGAGAATTAACGCGGACCGCGCCCACCGCACGCGCGTGGACTTCGATAAAGGCAAACCAGCCCAAACCTTTGTTCGCGTTCTTCAGCGGGGCGCCAGTTATTGTCTGATGGAGTGTGCCCCGCGCTCTGGTTACACTCATCAGATTCGTGCGCACTTGTATCACGCGGGTATCGGTATTCTCGGGGACCCTTTATACCGTCCGAAAGGCTTTGATGTGGCGGACAGCAGCCTGAAAGCGCTGCGTACGATGCTGCACGCTTATCAGATTGTTTTTTCGCACCCGACAACGAATTCTGAGCTCATCTTCACCGCAACTTATCCCCCCGATTTTGAACAAAAAATCACCGAGCTTTAAACCCACAGCGCAGGGTGATTTTTCTTGATTGAACAGTAGTCATCCCTGCCAATGATGATATGGTCGTGCACGCGCATATCCAACAGCCGCCCTGCTTCGATGACAGCGCGGGTCAGGTTCACATCCTCAGGGCTCTCCGCGGACTCTCCGGAAGGATGATTATGCACCAGGATTATCGCGTTGGCGCCTTTCCGAATCGCCCGCGTAAAGATTTCCCCCACCCGCACTGAGGAAGCGTCTTGCGAGCCTTTGTAAAGCCTGTCTATCCCTAATACCACGTTGCGAACATTTAGCCAGATGACCCAAAGTTCTTCTTGCTCCTTGCCCCGCAATTCCAGACCCACCAAACGCACAACATCTTCGGGACTGCGGATAAGAACTTTATCTTCCGTGCGTTCTTTTGCCAAACGGTTGCCTAATTCCACCGCCGCCTTAATGCGCGCGGCCTTGGCTCTTCCCACGCCAGAAATGTTTTCAAGTTCAGTAATATCTGTGCGGTGAATGCCAGAGAACCCGCCAAAAGCCATCAATATTTGGTTTCCGAGGTCAATCGCGTTCACGCCAGGCCTGCCGCTGCCTAAAAGAACGGCCAGTAGTTCACCATCGCTTAATGCCTGGGGTCCTTCCGCAATCAACCTTTCGCGCGGGCGGTTTTCTTCCCTCAAGTCCAAAATGCGCGGACGCATATCATCATCAACCATGACACTATTTTACACGCTAAAGTCTCAACAAAGCCGCGTGTTATAATCCAAAGAGAAAAAATTAAGCGGTCTGCCCATGCCCAAACAGGTTTTCCCAGCAAATTACCAGGCGCTTTCTGCCATAAACGAGTTTATTGTCGCGGAAGCATCCAAAGTTGGATTTTCCTCCAAGGAGATGTACGCGATAGAACTTTCCGTCAACGAAGCCGCCGCGAATATCATCGACCATTCCTATTGTGGGGAGGACTTAGGGATGATTGAGATTATCGCCGAATCCAATGACGACATCTTTACAGTCTCTCTGAAGGACCAGGGCGCGCCCTTTGATCCTGCTGAAATTCCGGATCCAGATATCAGCAGCCCGTTGGAGTTGCGAACTGAGCGCGGTTTGGGTGTCTACACCATGCGCAAGTTGATGGACGAAGTGGTATTTGATTTCTCACATCCTGGCGAGAACACGCTTGTGATGACCAAGCGAAAGAAATCACAACCGTGAAATTTACTTCCGCAAATGACCCATCCGTCTTGTGGGATGCGTTGACGGATTTCTGTCATTCGACAGCATCCTACCAGAGCCCGGACGCTTTTATTAAGGCGACGGAAGCCCTGATTCAGAGCAATCTTCACGCGCAAAGCAGTATTCATATTTCCAAACCCAATCTATTCCCAGAGCTGCAATTAACTAAGCCTCCATCCCACCTGGTAAAAATTCACAGCCGCGTGGAAAAAGCAAACAAGCAAAAGCATCAGACAATTAGCAGCGAAGGTCGATCATTGCTCGGAATACCTTTGCTCGCCCGCGACGTTTTGTTGGGTTCATTCGTCGTTGCGCGTCCCGAAAGCCCTTTCACGCCTGAAGAAAACCATTTCTTCGAATCTCTTGCTATCCTGGTCAGCACTGAATTATCGCTGCTAAGCTCCGAGATGCGCCAGGAAAGACAAAAAACACGATTAGCGTTGATTGCCGCTGTAGTGTCTCGCATCGCGCATATCACCCACCTGGACGAATTAGCTCAGGAAGTCAGTCAGGCAATCTTGCGCACTTTCGGTTATTACTACGTGGCAATTTTCACCCGGGAAGAAAACGAGAATACTGTGCTCTTCCGCGCCAGCGCACGCAGTGAAAAATCAACCCAGCCCGCCTTTGAACTGCCAGCCGGAACGCAGATTAGTCTGGGAGATCATATTGTCGGGTTTGTCGCCCAGAGCGGCAAAACGCTGCTGGCCAACGATGTGCTTAAGGAACCCCGCTATGGGCATCTCGAGTCTCTCCCGGAGACAAAAGCCGAACTTGCCATCCCCTTAAAAGTAGGCGGCAGAGTGCTGGGCGTGTTAGATGTGCAATCGGATCGACAGGCAGTTTTTACGGATGAGGATGTGGTAGTGCTTTCAGCGCTGGCCGACAGCATCGGCTTGGCAGTGCACAAGGTGAGGCTTTATTCAGAACTGGAAGAGCGCACCGAACAGCGCGATATTATCGCCGGCTTAACCGAAGCCATATCGAGCATTCTGGACCTGGACGCGCTGCTCAGCAAAGTTACCCAGATGATCCACAAACAGCTTAACTACCCCTTTGTGCATATCTTCTTGCTGGACCGCGTGCGGAACACCATTGAGTACCACTCCGGAAGCGGCAGCAGAGCAAAGAAATTCATGCAAGAGCGGGTCGCTTTCGAATTAGCTGCGCCCTCAGGAATTATTCCGCTGGCAGTTCGCAACAATCAGATCTATCTTACCAACGATGTTCAGCGCGATCCGGAATATTTCGCTAATCCGGTCTTAAGATCTCAAAGCGGCTCGGAACTTACTATTCCCCTGGCATTCAACCAGGAAGTTTTTGGGGTTCTGGACGTGCAAAGCGCCCAAACCAACGCCTTTGATGATACGGATGTCAACTTGCTTTCCACTCTGTGCGCCAGTATTTCCATCGCCATCCGCAACGCCAAGCTCTACAATGCGGAAAAATGGCGCAGCCGGGTGGCCGAGAGCCTGCAAAGCGTGGCGCGCACTTTAACAGAAAACACTTCCCTGGAAGAGAAATTTGACTTTATTCTAAAGAGTATCAGCGCCATCCTGCCCTGCGACGCGGCTGCCATTTGGCTTCTGGAGGATCATTCCAGCCTTTCCGATCCCGATACAAGCCGCCTTAAACTAACAGCGCATCGAACCAGCATTCAGGATAAAGACATCCTATTGGATAAAAGCGTCGACAGCTCACAAGCCTGGTACTCTGAAGCGCTTAACCAGAATCAACCCGTTATTTTATTGCCAGGTCACGAACCTGATCCTTTAGCTGAACAATTGGGATTGTCTGGATCCTTCTCAGCGTTAAGCGCTCCTTTAACTGCCAGCGGCAAGCTATTGGGAGTGCTAACCTTACATCACGCAACTGCCAATCGATATGGTCCGGAATCTCTGAGAATCAGCGCGTCCTTCGCGCAGTATGCTGGCATCGCGATTGAAAACGACCGCCTCGCGCAGGAATCCAGAGACCAAAACTGGATTTCTACTATCCTGCTGCAGGTGGCTAAAGCCACCCAATCCCTGACCCGCATTGATGAACTGACTGATCTGATTGGTCAGCTAATAACGCTGCTCATCGGTGGAAAGAAAGGCGCGGTTTTCCTGCTGGAGCCGGAGGAACGCAGCTACTACCTGCAAGGCGTGTTTGGGGATGATCTTAAGACACTTCAAGCCGCCCTCCCCTTTAAGATCGGCAGACCAGACACCTTCGCCCAAGCCGCGGAATTGTCTGAACCAAAGGCATTCCCCGCTAAACAATGTGAACACAGCTTGCGGGAATTGCTTCGCCTGGAGCCGGAGGACACAATTTTGTTGCTTCCGCTCATCGCCCACGAGGAACTGCTTGGCTTTTTGCTGCACGCCAGTTCTGATCCGTACCAGCCAGCCCCTCCGGAAAACGTGTTAGGCAAGCAAAAATTCGCGATTTTGCAAGGGATAGCGCAGCAGGTGGCGGTCAGCGTTCAAAATATCAACTTGCTAAATACCCGCCAGGAAGAAACCTACATTTCCTCTGTGTTATTGCAGGTCTCGCAAACAATTGTAACGACCCCTGACCTGGTAGAAGCCCTGGACCAAATTTTTTACACGCTTAACATGCTGATAGGCGTAGAAGGAATTGCCGCTTTCCGCTGGCTGCCCGAGGAAGGTGCATACGAATTGAAACATGCCGCCTCAGACCAACTGCATCCATGGCAGGTGGAACGTTATTTTGGAACGCGCATCCCAAAACAGGAGTTCCCATTCATCACCAATGCAGAGGATGGAAAGCCGAATATCGTCCGATCCGACGAGGTGCTGCGTACTTACAATCTGTTGGCAGATAACGCTCTGGAAAACGAAACAGACTCCGACGCGCCCCAAATCAAACCCTCCAATTCAGTCTACCTGATCTATAAACTTGCCCTGCGCGGCGAGGAATACGGCGTGCTCATATGTCGGGACCCTGATATTCCTAAACGGGCAAGGCGTGAAGAACTGCTAAATGGCGTCGCTCAACAAATCTCTTTTGCAATCCAGAATGAGCGGCTCGAAAAGGTGAAAGCCGACCAGCAGCGCGTGGAGCAGGAGTTCCACTTAGCCCGGCAAATACAGGAGACCTTCCTGCCCGAAAACCTGCCCGCAATTGCTGGCTACGAATTGGATGTTCGCTGGCAGACCGCCAGGCAGGTGGGCGGTGATTTTTACGACATTTTCGCGCTTCGGGATGGTTCCTATGGAATGGTCATCGCGGACGTTTCTGACAAAGGGATTGCAGCCGCTTTGTACATGACCGTCACCCGCACGCTGATCCGCTCAATTGCGCTGGAATCCTCATCGCCAGCCAGAACGCTTGCAAGGGTGAACCAGCTTCTGCAGTTAGATTCCAGGCGCGGGTTTTTTGTCACCTGCTTCTATGGGGTCTTAAACCCCATTGAGCACAGTATGACTTACGCGAATGCCGGGCACTTGCCGCCCTTCGTCTTGAATCCTCGGAACAAAACAGCTATTCCACTCCCACGAGGCGGAACGGCGCTTGGAATCATCGAAGACCTTAGCTATGTAGAACGCGTGCTTCAGATTGAACCCGGCTGCGGCTTGGTCCTGTTCACGGATGGGATTACAGAAGCTTTCAACAAGCTTGATTTGCCATACAGTACTGCGCGATACCAAAAGATTCTGCAGCGCAGCACAGCGCTTTCCGCGGGAGCGATATTGGATGCTGTGGATGGTGACCTTGAACGTTTCCGCCGGGACGTCCCCTTGAGCGATGACATCACCGAGCTAGTCATCAAACGCTTGCCATTATTGGCAAATTAACACTGGCAAGTTGGTCTTCCTCAGCAGATTTTCGATATTAGAGCCAAAGAGCTTGTCAATCAGGGAATTTCCGCTGTATCCGCCAATGACAATCGTTGTGACGCCGTTCGCGGCTGCTTCTGTCAGCGCTGCCTCCGCCAGATTTTCGCCTTTGCGCATAATAAATTCAAAATCCAGGTCTAACTTGCGCAGATAGGTTTTGGCATAACTTGTTTCAGCTTCCAGGTCGGCTGTTCCGTTGTCAAGCGTGAATAGAAACAGTTTCGCGCCATAACGCCCGGCAAAGTACGCGCTCATAAACAGGGCTTCCTTGCTTTTGGGCGAACCATTGTAAACAACCAATAAGCGATCTAATGGCATTGGGTTGTCTTTGACGATAAGGATAGGACGCTTGGCTCCGCGCAGGATGGTGGAAATTCCCGATGTCAACCTGTCCAGGATCCCACCGGATGGAGGAAAAACCAAACGCAGCACCAACAAGTCTGAAAGCAGGCTGTGCTCGCTTACCTTGTTTGTGATATCGCCAGTTATGATGAGAAGCTTGCCGCTCATTCCCGCCGCGTGAAGGCGTTCCTCGAAGCGCTTTTCCATCAGAGAATGCGCTGATTCATCCAAAGTATCGCTGGGATTAATAATGTGCAAACCGCGCACATTTCCACTTGGGCAGCGGTTAATCAAAACAGCCTGTTCCAGCGCGTTCCAGTAGCTGTCATGATCCCCAATTGCAACCAGGATATCGCGAAACAGGCAGCCTTCAGGGTCCTCCGGAGAGTGCGGCGGCATAAAAACCGCCCGCGGCAGATCGGTAAAAACAGTATCTTCAAAGTGCTGCTCAGTAGTGGATGCCGTCGGTTTTATCGACTTTCCTTCGTGGAGAGCCATATATTCAGCAGCGTGGGCGGTCCGGATGGGTATGCCCAGGGCTTCCTGCAATATCGACTGCTGGTCGAGAACCCACAGATACAAATCTGTTACAGTCAGATGCAAAAATTCCTCCCGAAGGCCCGATGTATTAATCATTTCCACAACAGGACGGTAAACGTTATCGAACCAATCCAGCGCGGCCTCTTCATAGGGAATCTCCCGTTCTTGTTCAATGCCCATGTAATAACGGTGCACATCAATATGTTCCACTAAGAGAGGGTAATTCTCAGGATTATTCAGGCTGAAATCCATTCCTGGCAGGATCTGGTCCAGTCGGGTGCTTGCCAGGAATTCCACATAGGTAGCCTTTTGCTGCAGCTCTTGGGGGGTGATTGAAGCTGAAACCGGCACGCGTGTGTAGATCTCGGTCACGTATGCTTCAATCTCATCCAGCCCCATCTGCTTCGCGATTGAAACGCGGTGGTTGCCATCCAACACGAAATAAGCTTCTCCGACTTTGTACAGGCTCACCGGCGGGACGCCAGTCCCAATTGGGCTGGTCATCGCTGTTTTTACTTGCGCCCAACGGACAATGTCCGCGTCGTTCAAAGGGGAAAAATTTCGGTCAAAATCCTCATTTCTCCCTACGCTGCCAACAATGTCTTTCAGTCTTACAGTTTGAAGCCCCCGGTCTACTTTATTGAACGCCTGTAGCTTTGCCGAAATTTCATCGTATGGAAGGAGGTCCATAGACTTGCCCTGAATACCAGCCCAAAAGCGCTGAAGCGCGGCTTTTGAGCGCGCTTTCTTAAAATCATCGAGTGCTTTGTGATAAGTGGTAATGTCTTTTTCCATAGGGGCAAACTCCGGAATTAAGCGCAATAAGAATCTTATCACATCATACAAGAGAGAGCGCCCAATGTTTCCATTGCTGGC
>JAGOML010000066.1:0-7244 GCA_017993575.1 Anaerolineaceae bacterium
CTGGGCGTGGCGGCCCTCAGTTTTGGAATTGGTTACCTGGTGCGCAGCGTCTTTGGAATTGAGGTATAGGCATTTGTTCCCGATTGAAACTCCCTACGCATAAATGGGTATAATTATCGTATGTTGAAAGCGAAAATTTTGGGCTTCCTGTTGCTGCTGTGCCTTACGCTTGCCGCCTGCCAGCCAACCACCCCCGAAAACCCCACCCAGGCTGTAACGGCTCCGGAGCCGACGGTCATCACCGCATCTGCCACCCCCGCACCCAGCCCAACGCCCACCAGTCTGCCGGCAGCCGCGCTCGTGAACGGCGAAGCCATCCCGCTTACCTACTTCCAGAACGAGGTTTTGCGCTACCGGGCCTCTTTTGCGGAAGGCGAAGCACTGCCTGCCGATGCTGAAATTCAGACAACCGTGATTAACTCCCTGATTGACCAGCTGCTGCTGGCGCAGCAAGCCCGCCAATCCGGATACAGCTTCAGCGACGCTGATGTACAGGCACGGATTGAGGCCTTACTCGTCCAACTCGGCTCTGGCAGCGCGCTGACTGATTGGATGAACGTGAATTTTTACGACGACGCGGAATTCCGTTACGCGTTGAAGCTAAGCACCGAAGCCGCCTGGCAGCGCGACCAGATTATCGGCGCAGTTCCCACAGCGGTGGAGCAAGTGCGCGCTCGACAGATTTTTGCTCAGACATCGGCTGGAGCGGAACGCGCGCTCGCCAACCTTAATTCCGGCGCCAGCTTTGATGACCTGGCCTGGCAGTACAGCCCGGAAACAGGCGGAGAATTGGGTTGGTTTCCGCGCGGGTATCTGCTCTTCCCAGATATCGAAGCAGCCGCGTTCTTGCTTGCTCCGGGAGAGCATTCCGGCATCATCCAGACCGAAATTGGCTATCACATCATTCAGGTGATGGACCGCTCCGAAGCGCACCCGCTTACAACTGACGCCCGCCTTAGTCTGCAGACGCAGGCGCTGGCGCAGTGGCTGGAAGCCCAACGCTCCCAGGCGCGGATTGAACAGGTGCTGCCGTGAGGAATCAGAAACCGGTGGGCATGGTCAAGCGCCGCTCTTCTGCCGATTCCCAGAGCGGCATTCCCAAGATGGCGCGTCGCAAACGCGGTTCATGCTCCAGCATCACTATTGGCATTATTCTGATGATTATCATCCTGATAGTCCTGTTGGCGGCTTCTGGCATCATTAAAGCGCCGGTCGTACGCAAGACCACGCCCATTCCCAGCCCAACTTTCACTTCCAGCCCGCTGCAAGGCGCTCTACCGAGCGAAGCGCCAGAGAGCACTTTTACCGCCACTCCCACGCACACCGCGCTGCCGTCTTTCACCCCAACGGTCACCCAAACACCAGCCCCGACCAAGACGCCCACTCCCACGGCGACTGCCACGGAAAAGAGCTGGCCTTTTGTCATTCGCGGCACCCCGGAAGGGCTTTCGCACACGCTCTTTCATCCGGAATACGCCTGCGAGGATTACCTTTTCATCGGTGGGCAGGTCTGGGACTTGCAAGACGCGCCGCTTTTAGGGCTGGTGGTTCGGCTGGGCGGCACTTACGGCGGGGATATCGTAGACATGACAGTGAAAAGCGGTTCTTCCATGATTTATGGACGCTCCGGTTATGAGTTCGCGCTCACCAACAAGCAAATCGCGGAAAACAAGATTTACATCCAGTTGGAGGATGAAAGCGGCGAAGTACTTTCGACGAGGACATTCCTGAACGTTACCGCGTCTTGCCAGGCAAACCTGATTATCGTGAACTTCAAGCAGGTTCGCTAACCCCCAAAGCCGTTAACACAAGTTTATCGCGGTTCGCGCCGCGTTATTGCCGCGCTTTCAGAGCCGGCAAGCAAACCCGCAGCTTTTTCCGAGCGCAGCGGCATTACCCGGCTGTTGGCAAAATACGGGAAGTTGAACTCGGTTGGGTCACCGGCTTGCTTGCCCGGAATTGGCATGAGCCGGGCGGTGAGCGGTTTGCCCAGGCGCAGCGCCAACGCGGCGACGTCCAGCAGCAGGGGGTAAATTTGGTCCGCGCTGGTATCCCCAGGCAGGGGGATGACGTCCAGCCCGGTTCCGCACACAGCGGAGCACAGCAGCAGGTCGGTCACCGTCAGGCTGCCATCGGAGGCACGCTGGGCAAGCCCTGAATCTTCAAGAACTGGCAGCATCAATCCGTTAAATCCGGTGCGTGTAAAACGCGCGCGGTCCAGCGTGTCCGTCAGGAAAGCGGACGCGAAGAGCGAACCGGACAAGCCAAAAGCCGGCAAGCCCAGCGCTTCCAGCGCGCGTGCAATAGATGCTTTCTCCTCCGGGAAGGGCGCCAGGGTAAAATCCAGGCCCTTAAAGTCGTAACCGTAAATGCGGGTCAGCTTTTGGGCGGCAGCTTCCAGCTTGCTCGCGGCGCCTTCCACTTCCGCGATGAGGGTCCTGCGGGCTTCTTCCAGGCTTTTGGCAGCCGAAAAGACGCTGACAGCCAGGTCCGCTGCCTCGAGCGCTAAAGCAAAAGCGGGCAGCGCGTTTTCGCCGTAGGCCGCGGGAAAAAATGGGGCGTATGGAGGGACATTCGCGGACGCGCAGAAATTCAGGTTGGCAAAGCCGTCTGGGCTGAGCGCGGCAAGCCGCGCAATAATTTGCGCGCAGGCTTTGGCAGCAGAGAGAGACACTGCGCCTTGGGGCGTGGTGAGCATGCCCGAAAAGAATACACCATGGGTGGCTGACAGGGCTTCCGGAATGCGCAGGTAGGCTTCTGGGTCGTCCGTTTTGGCGGGGCCGAGGGAGAGGTACTCAAAGCCTTCGGCATGCGCTTCGATAGAAAGCTGCTGCGCGGCAGCGCTTAGTCCGCGGGGGTCCACAAATTCTGAGAAAGGCGGCAGCGCCAGACGCAGGGTTTCAACCTCAAAACCTTCCTGCGTGAAGAGCGCGCGGGCGTGGTTGGCGAAGATGCCCAAATGCTGCAGGAGTAAACGGTTAGCCGGGAAACCGGGCGCGCAAAAGACGGTAATTGAACGGATTTTCATGCTTTGCCTCCCACGCTGCGCTGACGGAGCGCTTCGAACAGGAGGATGGCTGCTGAGACGGCAGCGTTCAGGGATTCACTCGCGCCTCTCATTGGGATGCGCACGCTTTGGGTCACAAGGTCGCGCGCTTTCGGGCTGATGCCTTCGGCTTCGCTGCCAATCAACAGGGCGCAAGGGGAGGTGAAATCTGCTTGCCAGCAGGTTTGCGCACCAGCCATATCCGCGTGGAATACATTCAAGCCCGCCAGCGCTGCGGCGAGGGTCTCCCAGTCCGGCGTGAAAATTGGCAGGCGAAAATGCGCGCCCATGCCAGCTCGCGCGACTTTTGGGGAGAAGGGGTCGGTGGTGCCGGGCGTGAGAAAAACTGACTGGACGCCGGCAGCTTCTGCCGAGCGCAGGATGGTGCCGAGGTTGCCTGGGTCGCGCAGTTGGTCAAGGATGAGCGCGAAATTCAGGCTGGTGGGCTGTGTCCAGCTGGGAAGGTCAAAAATCCCGATAATTCCCTGGCTGGTAACGGTATCAGCGATAGAGTCGAACAGCTTGTCCTCTAAAAAGTGAATGGCCATGCCTGCAGGACACTGGTGGAGGACCGCTGCCACGCGCGCTGGGTGCGATGCCCGCACCAAAATATTTCTGACGCTGGCGCCGGTGCGCAGCCCATCTTCCACCAACCGCGCGCCTTCAGCAGCGAAAGCCTGATACTTCTTGCGGGCTTTTGCCTGACCAAGCAGGGCGCGCGCTTCCTGCACGCGCGGATTCTGAGGGGAGGTGATGAGTTCCTGTTCCATGCGGCTGATTTAATTATACGGCATGTCGTTCTGGCAGGCTCATCGTGCGCGCCTGGATCTCACCAGCGGCTGTGATGGTCAGCTCGCAATATTGAATCTGGCGGTGGTTCAGCAAATGCGGATAGGCCGCGCCGGGATTGATAAAGTGCATATCACCGACGCGCATGAAAAGTTGGTAGTGCGTGTGCCCAAAGATGATTAAGTCCGCATTGGGGTAGAGCTTTGCCAGACGCTCGCGGAATACGCGCACATTCACCTTTCTGCCCGTGATGAGCAGCCGCAGATAGTTTAGCGTATAGTGCCACATGCTGACGTGGCCGTGCGTAAGCACGACGTGGATGCCGTTAACCTCAAAACAATACTCTTTCGGGAGCTTAAGGCGGCGAAACCAGTCGCGGTTGCCTTGCACGGCGGCGACCGGCGCGATATCTTCCAGGCTTTTCAGCACTTCTGGAGAGCTGATATCCCCGGCATGCAGGATGGCTTCCGGTTGAAAGGCGCGGATATTTTCTAACAGTCGTGTATCAAGGCTTTGCACCCGGTCCCCGACGTGGGTGTCGGAAAGGACGATAAAGCGGTGGTCTGTGGGTGGGAGCGTGGGGTCTGGCGGCTGAAAAACGGGCATGCGGAGAATTATATCAGAGCGGGGCTCGCGCGCGACCTGATGTGAGGTGCTCTTTGGCGCCATCTGGGCCGTAGCTGCCGAGACGCGCGGGAGAAGAAAATCCATCATAAACAAGCTGAGAGCGGAAAACCGCTCCCAGCTTAGAGAACAAAATCAGGATTGCCCGGGCGGCATGGGTTTGCGCACGTCCAGCGAGGTCTGATAAGGCTGATAACCCAGACCGAGGTACAGACGCTGCGCCCCGGAAGGGTTGTCCGAATCCACTGTCAGAGCCACTTCTTGCATGTTCAGCGCTTTCATCATGGCCAGCGAGCGGCAGATGAGGGCGCGAGCCACGCCCTTTCCACGCCAATTTGGCAGCACGCAAATGCCTTCTGTGTAGCCGCGGAAACGCCTGAACGCCTCGTTTTCCAGGGGGTCAATATAATTCAGGACCATGCCAATGATCGTGTTTTCGCGCGTGTCCCAGGCAATCTGCCAGATTAGAGGTTGGAATTCGCTCGAGGTCAGCCAGCGCTGGTATTCCACTTCCGTAACGCGGGTGGAGCTCCACTCATCCTTGAAGCCTTCCACGGAAGCATCCCACAGGTCGCGGTAATCGCGAGGCAGCATGGGGCGCACCTCCACCCCTTCTGGAAGGGGGGATTCGGGCAGGTTTTCCAGGCCGCGCCGCATGCGCATAAAATACCGCGCGGGTTGATAGCCGCAACTTTCGAGCAGCGCGCGTTGGACTGTGCTATTTTCCGACAGATGGCTCGAGAATACACGCTCCAACCCGGCCGGATGCTGCGCGGCGATTTTAATCAGCCTGTTTTCAGCCCAATTCAGCATGGTCGCATCCACCCCGCTGCCCTGCCAATCCGGCATCACGCGCAGGGTGATGTAATAGATGCGCGCCGGCCGGGTCTCCTCCTCTTCCCACCAGACCCGCGTGTACCCAACAGCTTCCCCTGCGATTTGCGCGAAAAGCGCGTCCTGGCTGGGTTCGCAATTGGTTGGGTGCTGGAACCAACTGGTCAGGTCTGGCAAGCTTGTAACGTGCGATAACTGACCGGCTTCCCGCAGGCTGTCATTAATGTGCACCATCTCAGGCAGGTCGCGCGCGTCCTGAAGTAAACGGAAAGATAAATCCTTGAGCTTTGGGGCATTCGGGAGCTCGATTGTATTCTCTTTTGCTTCTATGTTCATTTTGTACTCCATCATTTTCTGGTCTTGCTCATGGTCTGCCTGACCGGGGCCCCCACCCGCGGCTTTGTTTCCGCCAGGCAAATCCTCCTAGCAGTAAAATCTGTTTTTCCTCGCCAAACTATTTGGTTCATAACAGAATACGGCGCTTACTAGCGCGGCAAGGGCTTTCGCCATTCCACCAGGGTGCGGTAGGTGCGGTAGCCCATGTTTTCGTACAGTCCCAGGGCGCCGCTGGCGTTGCCCGAATCCACCGTAAGGGCGGCTTCCTGCATGTTCAGTTCCTTAAGCATGCGCAGCGAGCGCGCGATAAGCGCGCGGGCGATGCCTTTGCCGCGGTAAGGCTTGAGCACGCTGATGCCTTCGGTGTAGCCGCGCAAGCGACCGAGCTTTTCGTTCTCAACGCTGTCGATAAAGTTCTCCACCTGTCCCACTGGTTCGCTGCCGTCCCAGGCAACTTGCCAAAGCATGGGCTGGAACCAGCGACCTTCCCGCCAGACCTGGTAGTCTTCCTCACGCGGCTCTACAAAACCCCAATGTTCGCTGAAAGCCTCGTTGGCGCGTTCCCACACTTTGTGATATTCACTGGGCATGGCAGGATGGACTTCGACGCCCTGCGGCAGTTCGACTTGCGGCAGGTCGTTTAAGTCGCGGGACATGCTGAAAAACCAACGCACCGCAGAATAATCGCAGCTTTCCAGAACCTGCACGCGGCGTGCGTCCTGCTGAGCGCAGTGCTGGACGTACACTCGCTCGTCTTCGCCAGGGATAGCGCGAGAGATTTCCAGTTGGCGTATTTCCATCCATGCCTGCATCGGCAGGTCTATGCCCAGATTTTGGATTTCCGGGTTGATGTGGAAGATCTGGTAAAAGATCTTGCGCTCCCCTTCCTGAAGCCAAATGGAGCGGCCGCAGGCCACCGCGTTTCCGTCAATTTCGGCGAAAATCATGTCCTGATAGGGGTCGCAGTTATACAGGTGGCGGAAATCAATGGCAATATCTTCAACCGTATAGGAACCTTCTACCAGGCCCGCGGCGCGCATCTGATTCCAGATGGTAATAATAGCGGGATAGTCCTCTTCGCCGCGGAAACCGCGGTATTTCAGCCCCGGAACAGGGGGAGTGTTTGGTAAATTGATGATGGCGTTCATGCTTTTTCTGCCTTCCTTGCGTTTGACACAACAAAATTGCGATAATTGGGTTGACCAGGGGCTCGCTTACCGTGGAAGGACGAGGTGATAAAAAAACCACGGGGTCGGCGGACGCCCGTGGTTGTCATCAAAAAATTGGAGGATTAATCACCAACAGGCGCAATACGGCCTTGAACAGCAACGCCGGCGGCAAGCTGGCATTCATTCCAAAGCATTTTCAGGCTGATCGCGCTCATTCGTAGACCTCTTGGTTCTTATTGTAGCACTGCGATTTTTAGGATGTCAAGTGAGGATTGGTATATTCCGCCGGTGAGTTCTGTCGGGAGAAGGGCATGTCCTACGCTGCGCAGAGGATGTCAGTTCGACTTGTCGTTGCGAGCAAACGTACGTGAGCGCGGCAATCTGCCAGTCAACCTGCGCTCAGAATGACAACCTGATTCGTCGTTGCGAGCGAGCGGCAGCGAGCG
>JAGOML010000067.1:0-7033 GCA_017993575.1 Anaerolineaceae bacterium
GGGCAGCTGGCGGTCTTCTACCAGGGGGAGCGGGTATTAGGCGGCGGCTGGATTAGCTAAGCGACGATTCTTGCGTTATTGTCTTCCTGATATCCTTTCGGGCAAAGGCCGCCTGCGAAGGATTTGTTTTTCTCCCAGGATTCTTTGCATGCTTCGCTATGATAAAGTTCGTCATTGCGAACAAAGTGAAGCGATACCCAAAGGGTACTTTGTCTCCTGAAAGTAAACAGGCAGATTGCCGCAGTCGCTAGCGCTCCTTCGCAATGACAAACCAGGCGTCAAGCTTTGCGCAACACAGAAATCATATTGTCATCCTGAGCGTTAGTGAAGGATCTTTTTATTCTGTCGCCAGGATTCTTCGCCTATTGCTCAGAATGACTAGCTCTTTGTCATCCTGATCGCTAGCGAAGGAGCTGTTTTCTCCCAGGATTCTTTGCATGCTTCGCTATGATAAAGTTCGTCATTGCGAGCAAAGCGAAGCGATACCTCGGTCTGCAATCAGGCAGGTTTCTTCCGTCGCTAGCGCTCATTGCTCCGCAGGCAAGCAGTAGTAAGGTAAAAGTTCGTCATCGCGAGCGCAGCGAAGCGATAACCAAAGGGTACTTTGTCTCCTGAAAGTAAACAGGCAGATTGCCGCAGTCGCTAGCGCTCATTGCTCCGCAGGCAAGCAGTAGTAAGGTAAAAGTTCGTCATCGCGAGCGCAGCGAAGCGATCTCCCGGTCTGCAATCAGGCAGGTTTCTTCAGTCGCTAGCGCTCTTTGTTCGGCACCCAAGCAGTAGTAAGGTAAAAGTTCGTCATCGCGAGCGCAGCGAAGCGATCTCCCACCAATTTGAGCTCCAGCGATTACGCTAACTGTTCAATACTAGATTCTTCGCCTACGGCTCAGAATGACTAGCTCTTTGTCATCCTGAGCGCTAGCGAAGGATCTGGCTTTTAATAGAATTCAAATTCGGATTAAACGGCCTTACCCAACCTCTGAATATTTATCAGGGTCTGGCGCACTCGTAAGCTTCGCCGCGTAAGGTCTCTACGGCGTGCGCCAACACCGGCAAAACAACCTGCAGGCACTCCACCGCCGCTTTCGGGCTGCCGGGAAGGTTGATAATGAGCGCGCGACCGCGCACCCCAGCCTGGGCTCTGGAAAGCATGGCGCGGTCGGTGATTTTGCGGCTCTCCGCGCGCATTGCCTCAGGAATACCCGGCACAAGCCGCTCCACGACGGCCAGGGTCGCTTCGGGGGTCACGTCGCGCGGCGCTAATCCGGTCCCGCCGGTGGTCAGGATAATATCCACGCTGCCGGAATCCGCCAGGCGCGTTAATTCCGTCTTAATTTGTTCATATTCGTCTGGGATAACAAACTGCTCATTCACCAGGGCGTGCCCCTGCAGCGCTTCCACCAAGGCCGGTCCGCTCTTATCCTCGCGCAAGCCCGCCGCGCCTTTATCGCTCATGGTGATGACAGCCGCGCGGATATTGGGCAAGATTTCGATCACGTCGCCCGCCCTGATTTCACCCCCTCGAATGACTTTGGTAAAGATGCCTTCGGTCGGCATGATGCACATGCCCACCTGCTGGTAAATCTGGCAGTGCGCGTGGCATTCTTTGCCAATTTGCGTGACTTCGAGCTCTGTAACCCCCACGCGCAGACGCGTCCCGACCGGCAGCGTATGCAGAGCGATGCCTTCTGTCGTGATGTTCTCTGCGAAAATGCCAGGCGTCAGTCCATCCACGCCAAGCGCGGTCATTTTGTCCACGCTTTCCTGGTCCAAAAGGCTCACCTGCCTGTGCCAGTTGCGGGCATGGGCGTCCCCTTCAATGCCAAAATCTTCTCTGAGTACCGCGCTTTCAACGGGATGTTTGATTTCGCCAGTTTTAACGCTGATATTAACCGCAAGCACCTTTGCCAAAATTAGCCTCCAATCCTGCTCATGTTTCGCGCTGAGCTGGAACAAGTTTGAAACGCGTGCCCAATGGGCTTCGCATATATGACCTGGCGGATGAGTTCTAACAAGCCGTCATCATCGCCGCGCAGGGCTTCTTTTAAAGAAATCTGGCTGTCCACCCCCAGGCAGGGGCGCAGCATGCCGTCGCTCATCACGCGGATGCGGTTGCAGTCCGCGCAAAATTGATGCGAGATAGGGCTGATAAAACCAACCCGGCCCAGGTAGCCTGGCACCTGATAATCCGCGGAGGGCTGACCGGGATAACGTGGGGGCAGCATCTGAAGGTATAGCCTCTCGCGGAGCAGGTCCTGATTGGATATCCGCCGCTCAGCATTCCTGCCTTGGTCCCCGATGGGCATAAGTTCAATAAAGCGCACATCCAGCGGACGCTCGCGGGTGAGCGCGATGAAATCATCGACCTCGCCGTCGTTCATGCCCGCCACGACGACCACATTTATCTTCAGCGGCACCAGCCCCACCTCAAGTGCTTCGTCGATACCGTTCAGCACAAGTTGCAAATCGCCACCGGTCATTTTGCGGAAAACATCCGGCTTCAGGGAATCCAGGCTGATATTCAACCTGCGCAAGCCGGCAGCCTTAAGCGCGGCCGCCTTGCCCGGCAGCATCTGCGCGTTGGTGGTCATGGACAGGTCTTTTAAACCAGGCACCGCCCCAACGCGAGCGATAATTTCAAGGATATCTTTCCGCAGCAACGGCTCGCCGCCTGTAAGGCGCACTTTGTTTATTCCCAAACGCGTCATAACACGCACAATGCGCGCGAAGTCCTCAGCGCTTAATTCCTCCGCTTTGGGGCACGCGCCTTCCTCCGCGCGGCAGTAGGTGCAGCGCAGCTGGCAGCGTTCGGTTAAAGAAAGGCGCAGGTAGCTAATTTCCCTGCCGTATTGGTCAATCATCGGCTGGGATTATACCATCTCGCTGGAAATTACCGGACTTGCCGCCGCTTTTTTGCTCCAATTGGATTTGCAGAATCTGCATGCCGCGGTCCACAGCCTTGCACATATCGTAAACGGTCAGCGCGGCAACGCTGACAGCTGTAAGCGCTTCCATTTCCACGCCGGTTTTAAAAGTGGTTTTTACCCGGGCGATGATGCGCAGTTGGTCTTCTGCTAACACTTCAAAGTCCACGCTGACCATGCTAATCGGGATGGGATGGCATAGGGGGATGAGCTCAGGCGTACGCTTTGCAGCCATAATCCCGGCGACGCGCGCGCAAGCAAAAACATCGCCCTTGGGCATTTCCCCGGCCTGGATAAGCGCCAGAGTTTCAGGCTTCATCCGCACCAAGGCGCTGGCCAGCGATTCGCGGACGCTCTCGGTCTTCTCCGAGACGTCCACCATGCGGGCGTTTCCGTTTTTGTCCAGGTGACTTAGTTCCATTGTCTCATTTCTCCCGGGTGATTAAGTGAATAACCGCCCATTGCCGCCAGCCTGCGCGCGAATTCGGTTCCTCGCAAAACCTCTAGTAGCTTCTGCACCATATCCAGACCGAGCGCGCTCTCCGCGATGAGCAAATCGTATTGTTCTTCGCAAATGGGCACAAAATCCAGGTCATAGATTCGCGCGGCAGAGAGGATTCCCAAGCCCGCATCCGCAGTGCCGGCCGCGATAGCCGCCGCGACCGCGGTGTGGGTGTATTCTTCGCGCTCATAACCCCACACATTATCCAAATCGAGCTTATTCTGCCGCGCCAGAAAATCGCACAGGATGCGGGTGCCGCTGCCTTTTTGGCGGTTGACGTAGCGTTTTCCGGCGATATCCGAGAATTCATGAATGCCCAGCGGGTTGCCTTTTGGGACCATCAAGCCCTGCGTGCGCTGAACGCATTCCACCAGCACCGCGCCGCCCTGCGGGAAGTACTTGCGCAGATACGGGATGTTGTAGGTACCGCTGGCTTCGTCCAGCAAGTGGATTCCGCCCAGGTGCGTCTCGCCGCGCTTGACGGCCATGATGCCGCCCATACTGCCCACGTGCGAGGACGCGACAGCACTATCCCGGTCCTGCCGCTTGAGGATATCCGCAATTTCATCCAGCAGTGGGTCGTGGCTGCCGGTGATGACCAGGGTGCGGTCAATCTCAGCGCGGCTGCGGGTCAGCTGCACGTTCACCAGCCCGCCCGCTTCGTAACCTTCGGTGTTTTGTGGGATATGGATGATGCCATCGGCTTTTACAAAAGAACTGACCACGCCCGCGCCCCTGTTCAGGGGAACCGCCACCGTTTTTCCATTCACATTCCCAAGGCGCGTGCGCACAAACTCCAGGTACTTGAGCGAGGAGGTCAGGCGGCGCGATATAGCAGCCTGGATAAACTCAGGCTTTTGGGAAGGCCGGCAGGTCAGGCTTTCCACCACCGGTCTGAACAGCTCTTCCATCACAAGGATGCCGGAAACGGGGTAGCCTGGCAAACCCAGCACCGGGATGACGTTTCGGTCCGCCGGGCGCGCGTGCGCCAGAATGGCCGGTTTGCCGGGTTTGATTGCCACGCCGTGCAGAACTACCTCGCCAACCTTTCGAATCGCGTCTGTAGAAAAGTCTTTTCTGCCCGCGGAGGAGCCGGCATTCAGCACCACCAGGTCGCACTCTGCCAGGGCGCGCCGCAGCGCCTCCTCAATCAAGCCCGGGTCATCGCGCACGCCCGGGTAGATTTTGGGAACGCAGCCCCAGGTCTCGAGCATGCCAGCGAAGACGGTGGAATTGGACTCGATGATGCTGCCGGCTTGCGGTTCTTCAGTCGGGGCAACCAGCTCGTTGCCGGTCGGGATGATGCCAGCCACCGGGCGCGTCACCACTTCCACGCGCAGCACGCCGGATTCTAGCAGCGCGCCGAGCGCCGCCGGGGAAAGCACGCTGAAGGAGGGCACAATCATATCGCCAGCGCTGATATCTTCCCCAATCTGGCGCACATGCTGCCAGGGCAGCGCGGCCGCGTACAGCGTCACGCCGCTTTGTTCCTGCACCACATCTTCCACCATCACCACCGCGTCGCAGCCCTCGGGCAGCGGGTCGCCGGTATTTACCCATACGAACTCACTGTCTTTCAAGCGCGCCGGGGTTGTTTCTGAAGCGCCAAAGCTAAGCTTCGCGTCCAGGGCGATGCCGTCCATGGCGCAGGCGTTGTAGTGCGGCGAGCTGATGCGAGCGTACACCGCGTTCGCAGTCACGCGCCCCAGCGCGGCGCTGGTTGGGATCGTTTCTGTTCTGTAAATAAGCCCTTCCTGCCGCAGCGCTGTCAGGTATGATTCACGTGCTTCTTCCAGGGGAACGTTGGTCAGATATTCAAAAGCCACAATTTACCTCTTCAGTATAGTTACTTCCACCAATTCGCCAGACCTTACGCCTTCCATGTCGCGTGGAATGACAATGAAGCCGTCCGCGCGCGCCAGGGTGGTAATCAGTCCGGACTTGCTGGGAATCGGATGCGCTTCGCCCTCACGCAGCGTTACCGGCACGTATTCCTCGCGCCCGTGGTTGGAGGGCACCGCCCGCGCGACAGGTACCTGCACGCGCCTCTCATCCAGCTCGGCGCCCAGCATGGACGCGATTAATGGACGCGCCAGTAGATGGAACATAAAAAAGGCTGCCACCGGGTTGCCCGGCAGACCAAAAACAGGCTTGCCTTGCGCGCTGCCGAACAGGGTGGGCTTGCCTGGCTTCACCGCCAGGCCGTGCGCCAGCAGTTCGCCAAGCTCGGAGAGCACTTGCGGCACCGCGTCTTTTTCGCCAACAGACGTGCCGCCGGAGAGCAGCACCAGGTCATGCTCCGCGAGCGCAATTTTTAGCGCGGCGCGTACCTCTTCAATGCGGTCAGGAATGATGCCAAGAAAGTCTGCCTTTCCACCAGCTTCAAGTACAGCTTGAACAAGCAGCGGAGCGTTCACGTCGCGGATTTTGCCGGGCGGCAAGGCCTCCCCCGCCGGGACGAGTTCATCACCCGTGGAAATAACCGCCACGCGCGGCTGCCGCCGCACGGGAACCTCGGTCAGACCCATGGCCGCCAGCGCTCCGATATGCGCGGAAGCCAGGCGCGTGCCCGCCCGCAAGACCACATCCCCCGGGTGCAGGTCATCCCCGCGGAATATCAGATTCGCGCCAGGTGGCGAAGCTTTGTAGACTGCTACCAGTCCGTCCTCCAGCACCTCGGCGTCTTCCAGCATAATCACGCTGTCCGCCCCGGTGGGGATTTCCGCGCCGGTGGGCACGTAAACGCACTCCCCCGCCGCAAGGCTCAGGGCGGTATGAACTCCCATTTGCGCGGCGCCAATCTTGGTCATCAGGGCTGGGATAGACTCGGAGCAGCCAAAAACGTCCTTGCTGCGTACCGCGTAGCCGTCCACAGTGGAACGGTCGAAATCCGGGACAAATGCTGCTGCCAGGATATCTTCCGCCAGAGCTCTGCCGCCAGCCTGTGCCAGCCGGACACTTTCCATAGGCATTTTAAGCATCCCAAAGCTGCGCGCGAGCAGGCGCTGGGCTTCGGCAACAGTTATGACATTGAGCATCGCGTTTTCTTTGCTCCAAAATTGAAGTTTATTCAATCTTACCACATGGCGGGGATGGTGCTGCCAGCAGGTCCATACGCCGACAGCTTTTATTCCAGGAGAGGCAACTGGGTAACACCTTCCTCTTCCATTAGGTTGATGGTTTCAAAGCGCCAGGAACCCTCCTCCAGGTGGCATTGACTCATGCAAAAAGCGCGGTTCCAGCGGCTTGACCGCATGCGGGGCAGACCTTGCTTGTATCTATCCACGAGCGTCCGGGCATAGCGGGCCAGCAGCCATTGCGATTGATTACTGTAGTAACCAAAAGCCGCCCGGAACGACCCAATCAAGAGGTCGGTCAGCTGCAGCAGTTGGCAGTCGCCGTAAGGCTGGGAATCCTGCGCGTTGGGGTCACTGGCGCGGTCGTCAATTAAATCCGCCTGGTCGGCCACGCCGCAATAGCCGCGCAAGCCCGAAAGGCGCGCCACCACGCGCTGACGGTCGATGTGGCGGCCTTGATGCAAGTAGCCATCAAAGTGAAATCGCGTCACGCAGACCGGATTTTCGGAGCTGAACAGGTAGTGCAGCCCGCC
>JAGOML010000014.1:0-1900 GCA_017993575.1 Anaerolineaceae bacterium
GGCACAATCACCCCGTCTTCAAGGCCGAGAATGGGTTTGAGATTCAGCGCGGTACCAAGGAAGGCCGCGGCAGTGTTGATGCGTCCGCCTTTATGCAAGTACTCAAGCGTTTCAACGGCGAAGTAAACCTTGGTCCTGCTCGCGGCTTCCTTGGCGATATTGGTGCATTCGAGCAGCGTCGCGCCTTTCAGCGCAACCCTGGCCGTCTTGATCACAATAGCGCTTAGCGGAATGGACGCAAAGAGCGTATCCAGTATCTCAATTCTGCCTCCAGGTAGCTGCGCGGCTGCCATCATGGCAGAGTCATAGGTTCCCGAAAGTTTGGATGAAAGCGGCAGGGTCAGGATATCGTAATCCTGGCTTAGCAACCGCTCGTATACTTCAGCAAACGCCGCGGCGCTGGGTTGGGAAGTGGTGGGAAGCGTCTTGGAACCCGGCAACTTTTCATAAAACTCAGAGGGGGTGATATCGACGAAATCGATGTAATTGGTGCCGTCCCAGTGGATGTTGAGCGGAACAATGTTCAGCTTTAGTTCTCCAATCATGGATGCGGGGAAGGCTCCGGTACTATCAGTTACAATGGCGACTTTTCTGGACATGGAATTCACCTCATAAATCAAGAATAACTACATGCTTTTCTTAACACCCTTAACCAAAATAAGTTTCAGGTTGATAATCGACTTCGCGCTTGTGAATACCGCCAATGTTAGAGTATGATATATGCCTTGGCAGACAAAATTGACTGGTTAAAAAAATGTTTGAAAATTTATCCGACAAACTGAATACAATCTTTCAAAACCTCCGCAGACGTGGGAAGCTATCTGAAGCTGATGTAGAAGCAGCGATGCGCGAGGTGCGCCTGGCGCTTTTGGAAGCGGACGTAAATTACGGGGTTGTCAAGACCTTTACCGCCAGGGTTAAAGAACGTGCGATAGGCGCTGAAGTCTCCAAGGCGCTCAATCCCGCCCAGCAGGTCATAAAAATTGTGAATGAGGAACTCATTCAGACCCTTGGCCAAGCAGAACCGCTCAATTTGAAAGGCGAGAAACCATACGTCATCATGTTAGTGGGTTTACAAGGCTCTGGAAAGACGACTGCCGCCGCCAAACTGGCTAAAAATCTGCGCGCGCGGGGTGAAAGAGTACTGCTCGTTGCAGCGGATATCTACCGCCCTGCTGCCGTAAAGCAACTGCAGACGCTTGGCGAGAGGCTGGATGTCCCGGTTTTTGCATTGGATGGCGCAAAACCAGTAAAAATCGCCCAGGAAGCCTTCGAGACCGCCCGCAAAGGGGGCTACACCGTGGTCATTCTGGATACCGCTGGGCGTTCTCAGTTGGATGACGATCTGATGCGGGAATTGGTCGGAATAAAAAATGCCGTCCGATGCAACGAAATCCTCCTTGTGGTTGATTCCATGACTGGGCAAGAAGCGCTGAACATCGCGCAGGGATTCCACAAGGCCATTCCGGTCAGCGGTTTGATTATGACCAAAATCGACGGTGACGCCCGTGGCGGCGCCGCAATCTCGATCCGTGAAGTGACCGGCATACCGATCAAATTCCTTGGTACCGGCGAAGCTCTGGATGCCTTGGAAGTGTTTGACCCGGCGCGGATTTCTTCACGCATTTTGGGTATGGGCGATCTGCTGGGGCTGATAGAAAAGGCTGAAAGCGCTTACGCAGGGCAGGGGGACGCGAAGGACGCCGAGAAAATGCTCTCCGGGGAATTTACCCTGGAGGATTTCGCCAAGCAGCTGCGCCAGATTAAAAAGATGGGTTCGCTATCTTCCATGCTCGAAATGATGCCCGGACAGTTTGGGGTGGTTGCTAAGAACGTGAATCACCAGGACGCTGAGAATCAGTTAAAAACGGTTGAAGCGATCATCAACTCGATGACCGTC
>JAGOML010000014.1:2000-3933 GCA_017993575.1 Anaerolineaceae bacterium
GCCTTGCGGGTGCTTTTGCGCGTAGTCGCTGCAAGAAGCGGCCAACAAGTGGCGATGGATGTCGTCGATTTCGAGTAATTCGACCTTAAAGTCGGAATGAACAGTTCTCAAGATTCAAAAGCAGGCTCGGATTCAAAAAACGAGCCTGCTTTTACCTTAATCGGACGATTGCAGCGCGTACACGGGGTGCATGGAGAAATCGCCATGCGCGTGTTGACCGATTTTCCGCAGCGTTTGCGCCGTGGAAAAAAGGTCTTTTTAGGCCCCGAGCGCAAGCAATATGTCATCGTCTCCGTGCGCCAGAAAGACCCACTGCTGCTCCTGAGTTTTGAGGGCATCAACAATCGCGAAGAAGCGCAAACGCTGACTAATCTCGAAGTTTTCAATACAGTCAAAGAGCTTCCTCCTTTGCCTGAAGGCCGGTATTATCATCATCAGCTCCTTGGCCTGCAGGTATTTGATGAAGCAGATTACCTGGGAGAAGTCAGCGAAGTACTCGAGACCGGTGCTAATGACGTTTTTGTGGTGCTTGATTCCAAAGGTCACGAACTGCTGCTTCCAAATATCCCCTCGGTAATCCTGAAAGTGGATGTGGAAAGCAGGCGCATGGAAGTGCATGTAATGGAAGGCTTACGGGGGTAAGCTTGGGGGAGAAGGATTACTGGCTGGCTTTCAGCACAGTCAAGGGTATTGGCGCTGTCCGGTTCCGCCGGCTTCTATCCCATTTTGGGCAGCTCAGCCGCGCTTGGAATGCCTCACGCGCGGAATTGCTCGCGGCAGGCTTGACAGAAAAGTTGGCAGAGGCGGTGCTGCAGAAGCAAGGCGCGCTGGACCCTGAAGGCATCCTGCCCGCGATCGCGAAAAAATCTATTCAGGTGCTCACCTGGGAAGACCAAGCCTATCCACTTTACCTGAAAGAAATTGATCAGCCTCCGCCAGTTTTATACTACCGTGGGTCCATCCTTCCCCAGGATGACCTGGCTGTCGCGATTGTGGGGACGCGCAATGTCACCGCCTATGGCAGACAGCTTACTAAGGATACTGCTGCCTACCTGGCTGCTAACGGCATCACAATTGTTAGCGGTCTGGCGCGCGGCGTGGATGCCATCGCCCACCAAACCGCAATCGAGCAAGGAGGGCGAACGCTCGCGGTTTTGGGCTCCGGCGTGGATGTTATTTACCCACCGGAACACCGCGCGCTGGCAGAGAGCATCATCGCGCACGGCGCATTGATTAGCGATTATCCTCCTGGTACGCAGCCGGACGGCATTAATTTTCCACCGCGGAACCGCATCATCTCCGGGCTTTCCCGAGGCACTGTCGTAATCGAAGCCGGGGAAAAAAGCGGCGCCCTAATCACCGCAAAATTCAGCATTGACCAGGGCCGGGATGTCTTCGCCGCTCCGGGGTCCGTGCTCTCCCCCATGAGCAGAGGAACAAACAACCTGCTGGCAGCCGGCGCTGTGCCGCTCACCAGCCCAACGATTATTCTTAAGCATCTCAATGTCAGGCAGACGCGACCTATGGCCGAAGAAACAAAGCCCGCTCTGGATGGTGAGGAAGCGCGAATCTTGCGCGCGCTGGGACATGACACGCTGCACATTGACGATTTGTGCGGCAAACTTGGCACAAGCGTAGAAAAACTGACTGCGCTGTTGACAATGATGGAATTAAAGGGGCTGGTGGTGCGCGCAAGGGCGATGGAGTATTCGGCGAACCAAAGCTGGACGCAGGATTAATATTCATTACAAGGTTGTGCTTTGGTGTAAACCCCGTTTGATTGACAATAAATTGATTATGGTATTATAGGTGGGCAATTTTCAGGTCTAATAATTCAGGAGTTATTTTTGGAAGCTTATTGTCTCAAGTGCAAAGAAAAACGGGAAATGCAAACGCCCACGGCCAGTTTCACGGTCAACGGCAAGCCGATTAC
>JAGOML010000014.1:4033-33311 GCA_017993575.1 Anaerolineaceae bacterium
CCTGGTCATTGTGGAATCCCCAGCCAAAGCCAAAACCATTGGCAAATTTCTGGGAGATGAGTACCATGTTGTCGCCTCAGTTGGGCATATTCGGGACCTCCTGAAATCCCAACTTAGCGTAGATGTTGAGAACAATTTCGCGCCCAAGTACCGCGTTCCTAATGAGAAAAAGGAAGTTGTGCGGGAAATCGCGGGTTTGGCAGCTAAAAGCACTAAAGTATATCTGGCTACCGACCCCGACCGGGAAGGCGAAGCGATTGCCTGGCACTTGATGGATACCGTGCAGATTCCTCCCGAGAGGACTGAGCGGGTGGAATTCCATGAGATTACCAAAACAGCCATCGCTGAGGCTTTCGCGCATCCGCGCAGTTTGGATATGGACCTGGTTAACGCGCAGCAAGCCCGCCGCGTTCTTGACCGTTTGGTGGGTTACGGCGTCAGCCCGATTCTTTGGGCAAAGGTGCGAGGGGGTCTTTCCGCCGGGCGCGTGCAATCCGTTGCCTTGCGCTTGATTGTTGAGCGCGAACGTGAAATTGAGGCATTTATCCCGATGGAATATTGGGAGATTCACGCGGTTTTCTCCCCGGAAAACAGCCGCAAAAGCTACCACGCCAAACTGGTAAGAATTGACCAGGACGACTTTTTACTCCCGGATGAAGCATCCGCGCTTAAAACTGTGGAAGAGCTGCGGCAAGTTAGCTACACTTTGGACTCACTTAAGACAGCCCAACGCAATATTTATCCTTCCGCGCCTTTCATCACCAGCACTCTGCAGCAGGACGCATCTCGCAAGCTTGGTTTCCCCTCGCGAAAAACCATGCAAATAGCGCAACAGCTTTATGAGGGCATCGACATTGGCAACGGCGGGGAAACGGGCCTGATTACGTACATGCGCACGGATTCTGTACAGGTCGCTCCTCAGGCAGTTCAAGAAGCACGCGATTACATCCTCAGTAAGTACGGCGAGGCCTTTTTGCCTGAAAAACCGCCGTTTTATAAGACCCGGGCAGCTTCCGCGCAGGAAGCGCACGAAGCCGTCAGGCCGACCTCGGCGCTGCGGGAACCCGCCGCCATCAAAGCGCACCTTACAGCGGACCAATTCAAACTCTACAATCTTATCTGGCAGCGTTTTATTGCTTCCCAGATGAATCCCGCTGTGCTGGAAATTACTACCGCGGAAGTGGCAGGTAAAAACAGCGAACACCAGTACCTTTTCCGCGCGTCCCATACCCGAACGCTCTTTAAGGGTTACCGCGTCGTGTATCAGGATGCCCGCAATGAGGACCAACAAGATGAAGAGGAAGACGGCGAACTGCCGATTGCGGATTTGTTCGAGGGACAAACTCAGAATCTTGAAGATTTGGAATATTCCCAACATTTCACCCAAGCGCCGCCGCGTTACAGTGAAGCTTCTCTGATTCAAGTGCTTGAAGTGAACAAAATCGGGCGCCCATCCACCTATTCACCGATTATCTCAACAATCCTGGCTCGCGGCTATGTAACCACGGAACAAAAGCGGCTTATTCCAACGGAAACCGGATTCATTGTCAACGATCTCGTTGTTGAATTCTTTCCCTCTGTGGTTGACATTGGCTTCACCTCAGAAATGGAAGAAAAACTGGATGAGATTGCCGATGGGAAAATGGATTGGGTCGAGGTGATGAGGGCGTTTTACGAGCCTTTCGAAGTGAGTTTAAATCACGCGCGCGAAAATATGCCTGAAAACAAGATTGGACCTGAAAAACTGGGCAGGCCTTGCCCGCTGTGCGGCAGTGAGTTGGTGATGCGCAATGGAAAATTTGGGAAATTTGTCAGCTGCAGCGCTTTCCCGACTTGCCGCTATACCGAGAACCACCTGGAAAAAATCGGCGTAAGCTGCCCAACCTGTAAGGAAGGGGACGTGGTACGCAAACGCACGCGCAAGGGACGCATATTCTTCGGCTGTTCTCGCTACCCAGAGTGTGACTTTACCTCCTGGGATGAACCGCTAAAGCAAAGCTGCCCGCAGTGCGGTGGGGTATTGGTCGCGAAGAATAAACACCATGCCCGCTGTCTATCCTGCGCGGAGATTTTCACGCTGGAATCACTAAATACCCAGAGCTCCTGAATTGGTATAAATCCTGCACCTTTAGCAATAGAGCATTCTTATAACTGTGAGGTGCAGGAAAATGGAAAATATCATCGGCTTAATCAAAGAAAAGCTGAGTGTACCCAAAAACCTGGCGATTGCCGCCGGAGTCGCGGGTATTCTACTTGGTTTACTGATCGGTTGGGTACTTCTACCGGTCCAGTGGACTGATACCAACGCGGAAACTATGCGCGCCGATTTAAGGCAGGATTATCTGCGCATGGCGATTACCAATTACAACCTGACCTTTGACGAGGCCAAAGCCCGGCAGCTTTATCAGGAATTGGGGAACAACGCTGGTGTCACCCTGACTGAAGTTCAATCCAATCCTCAATTTCTAAATGCTGACCAAATTAACCGCTTTATCACCGCAGTTCAGGCGGAGCCCGCTAACATTCAGGCCCCTGATGAAAATCCGGAACAAGCTCCAACGCTACCCGGAACCGATAAGGCAAATAGCCCTCTGAAACTTGGGTTGATCCTTTTGGGTTTGCTAGTGATTGGAGCAATCGGCGTGTACATTTTCTATCTGCGCCCCAGAATAAAACCCGCCGGCGCTGCACTGCCACAAGCACGGCCAGCAGCAGTTCCCCAGGCGGTTCCCAGGTCGTCGAATGCAACTGCTCAGACGCAAGGTGTTTCCACGAATGGAAGGTCAAACACGACTCCTACGACGGTGCAAAGCGCGGCCCCCGTATACGATACTCCAGTTTACACGCGTCCCAATGGGAAGAACACACAAACCCTGGAAAAACCTGTCGCGCAGTTTATGAGCACCTATATGTTCGGCGATGATCTCTACGACGAATCTTTCACATTTGACGCGCCAAACGGTGAATTTTTGGGCGAATGCGGCGTGAGCGTATCCGACATTATAGGTGTTGGTGAACCCAAGAAAGTCACGGCTTTTGAGGTTTGGTTGTTCGATAAAAACGATATCCAAACCGTGACCAAAGTAATGATGAGCGAGCACGTTTTCAATGATCCTGTACTCCGCCAACGCCTTGAAATGAAAGGTGAACCAATTCTGGCTGAAGCCGGGAAACTATTCGACCTGCGCACCGCCAGCCTGAGAATGGAAGCCCGGATTGTAGAGCTTACTTATGGCGATTTGCCGCTGCCACCGCAGAGTTACTTCCAACGCGCGACAATTGAACTCGCGGTTTATCGGATTTAGCGTCCATTAACAAAAAAAGCTGAGGACCGCCTCAGCTTTTTTGATTCTTTTGACCGTCAGTCAATCCTGATGATTGTGAATTCAATTGCTCCGCCTGGAGTTTCAACTTTAACCTTATCTCCTGGGCGTTTGTTCAGGAGCGCTGATCCAATGGGGGACTCGTAAGATATCTTGCCGAGCAGAGTGTTGACCTCGCTGATTCCGACCAGTTCAAAGACCTCTTCTGGTTCACCGTCTTCTTGCACGGTCACCTTGTGGCCGATTTGAACCGTGTCGTTTTCAATATTAACCTGGTCTACTACCTCAGCGTTGGCGAGAATGGTCTCAATTTCCAGAATTCTTCCTTCCAAAAAGCCCTGGTCTTCTTTGGCTGTGATGTAATCCGCGTTTTCAGAAAGGTCACCCATTTCAATCGCGCTTTTCAGGCGGCGAGAAATTCCCATGCGTCGTGGTCCCTTGAGTTCCGCCAGTTCCTCTTCTAACTTTAGTTTTCCTGATTTTGTGATGATTAATTGATTCTTCATTTTGGCGTAGTTCTGCTTCCTAAGGTAATACGTCCGCGTCAAACAGACGTTTATATTCATCGATCGCAAAGCGGTCTGTCATCCCGGCGATGTAGTCACAAATGGTTCTTTCCAGTCCCCGCTCTGGCGCTAATTCCTGAACGCCGGCAGGGAGGGTGGCGGGGGTCTTTTGGTAAATCCCAAAAAGCTCTGTGATGATTTTTTCTGCTTTGGCAGACATGCGCACCACCCGATAGTGCCTGTAGAGATTAGCATAAAGAAAATCTTTCAACTCACGGTTGCGCCGGTACATATCCTCGCTAAAGCCGACCACATTATAAGGCAGTTTTTGGACTTCCAGCGCGGATTTGACATTACTCTTGCGTAAATATCGATCAATTGACTGAATCAAATCTGTAACTTCAAAGTTAATAAGCCGGCGAATGATTTGGTGGCGAGAGAGCTCATCCAAAGATTCCGTTTTCCGTCTGCCAATGCTCTCGTTGACAATCTCCCAGATTGCGATTCCGTCCAACTGCGTGGGGGTAATCATTCCGGAGCGCAGGCCGTCATCCAAGTCATGCGAGGTATAAGCAAGTTCATCCGCCACATTTGCGATTTGGGCTTCCAGGTGGCCGCGCAGCTCTGGAGCGTAATCCTTGGCGTCCGCGATGTCATAATCAGTTTCGTGCTTGACCATGCCCTCGACGACCTCCCAGCTCAGATTTAAGCCGGGATAATCCGGATAACGGTTCTCCAGCGTCGTGACAATGCGCACTGAATGCTGGTTGTGGTTGAAACCTCCGTAGTCACGCATCAAGCGTGCTAAAGCAGCCTCACCGGAATGCCCAAAGGGCGGATGACCGAGGTCGTGCGCCAGGCAAATGGTTTCAACCAGGTCCTCATTCGCTCCCAACGAGCGAGCGACAGACCGTCCAATCTGAGCTACTTCCAACGAGTGTGTCAGGCGGGTGCGGTAATAATCGCCTTCGTGGTTGATAAAAACTTGCGTCTTATATTCCAGACGTCGGAAGGCAGTAGTGTGCAAAACGCGCTCGCGGTCGCGCTGAAATCTGGTGCGAAAATCTGCTTCTTCTTCCGGATAAACACGCCCCTTGGAGTCCTTGCTGTGTACGGCGTAAGGAGCCAGGGTCTGATTCTCGTATTCTTCCAGCTGTTGGCGAGTGTAAATCATAAATCACAATCCATTTCTGCGAAAAAGCGCTTCATAATGGCACCATTATAGTGGTCATCGGAGAAAAATGCCGCTGGGTTTCTATACAATGCGCCCATCAGCCTATTCGGGTCCCAACAGCCTCCCCAGCCAATACCTTGGTCAGGTTTTGTGGGTTTCTGCCCGAAAATATCACGGCGCTTAAACCCGGGAGAGCCGCGCACAGTTTTTGCATTAAAAGAACTTTGCTCAACATTCCCCCGGTTACATCCAGGCTGGCTGAGCCCTGAATGTAGGCGCCTGGTTCTGCATCCTTGCTGATGAATCCCAGTGGTTCCTGATTGATCGGGTAGTCGGCGTAGACTGCCTCCTCCTCGCCAACCAAAAAAATCCTGGAAGGGTGCAGCGCGAGCGCGAGATGAAAAAACAAGTCTTCCGTGGAAAGAATGGTTCCGCCGATCACGGAATCGGTCACCACGTCCCCATAAACCACAGGGATGAGTCCATGCGTGAGCGCGCTTGAGATCGGTGCGAGATTCCAACTCTGGATCGCGTGATTGTTCGTCACCACCGAAGCAGACGGCGGAAAAGAGAGCACAGGCAAGTCAGCTTGCTGGCAAGCATTAAGCACAATCTGATTTAGCCGGCGCGCGCTAGCCCAAACAGCCTGGTATCCCAGCCAGTCGGACGCGCTATAGACGCCGTCACGCGTACCCGCTTGCTTTGCCGCGTGGTGCCCAAAGGAACCTGAACCATGGCCCAACACAAACCTGAGCTCTGAATGCAGTTTTCTAAACCGAGCAATTTCCTGAAGAAGGCTTGATAAAGTAGCAATATCTGGCGTTTCGGCGCGGTCTTTATTCGTGATGAGCGACCCACCAAGCTTGATGAAAATTAAATCCGCCTCAAGCCCTGCATCAGCCATCTGAATGCGCTCCCTTTAGCACGGTATGGTAGACATGCGGAGCGCCTGCTTCAAGCAACGCTGCACGGACTTGGTCGATATTTTCGGGTCGGACTAAGGCAAGCAAATGCCCACCCATGCCGCCGCCGGTCAGCTTGGCACCTCCCGCGCCTGCTGCGCGCGCTGCCATAATCAGAGTATCCAGTTCCGGGCAGGATAAATTAAGCAGGGACAAAAGTTCCTGATTGGCGTTCAATGCTGCTCCTAATGCAGCGTAATCTCCCTGTGTCAGCGCGCGCGCTCCTTCAAGCGTCAGCTGCCCGATATCGTGGATGACCGCGCCAATTTCAAGCGGATTCCTGGCGTAGTCCTGGGCAAGCTGACTGACAGTGAGCGCGGTCGCTTTCTTGATTCCGCTGTCGGCAACCAGAAAATGCCAGTCCGAGCAAGGGTTGATTACCTCAAATCCACGCAATTTTTCGAAGAGAATAGGCTGCTCATAGACCACAACCGTGTTGTCGATGCCGGATGGCGTGCCATGCATCAAAGTTTCAGATTCGAACGCTAACGCGTTTAAACGCTCCGGAGCAAGCGGATGACCAAGAAACGCGGAAAACGCGCGCATGACAGCCACCGCAAGCGCGGCGCTTGCCCCCAGGCCTGCGGCTATGGGTATCTCCGTTGAAAGGTTCAATTTGCAGGTGGGGATGCGCTCGATACCAAGCTCGGAGAGCACCAATAAGAGCGCGTTACGGATTAGGTTATTATCCGGCAGGCTGGACCATTCCTGGTCCAGATCCAGCTCGCGCGCAAAGATGTGTATCCGACCTGCTGGAACGCCAATCCAGGCTTCCACGGCCGCTCGGGCTCGCAGCGCGGAGAAGGGAATTGCCAGCGCGAGTTCGCCGTACACAACTGCGTGTTCCCCCAATAGGATTAATTTAGCGCAAGCGTTAGCTGAGACAGCCGGCATAGGGTCTCCTTAGAAAAACAAATAAAGCACAACCACTACAGATAGAGCCCAAAGGCCGACAGTGATTTTCAAAGGCAGATCCTGCAAAAGTACTTCTTCTGGTGAGGACGCCCAGCTGCTATTCTGTAGTATGACCATATAACGGAAGATGCCGTACAAAACGAACGGGATAGTGAACATCATCATCGTGTTTGTACCATCCGGGTGAGAGGAAAAGGTGTAGAGGCAGTAGGTGATCAGAATTCCGCTCAACACAACCACCAGCAGGTTGTTTAACAGTGGAATTGTGTATCCATCAAGCACTGCGCGGTGTTCGCCCGCTTGGTTTTCCAAAAGCTTGATCTCAGATAATCGCTTTCCAAAGCCGAGATAAAGCGCGAGCAGCGTGGTGAGCACGAACAGCCATGGAGAAAAGTAGTTCACCTTAATAACCATCACGCCAGCAGCGACTCTCAGCACAAAGCCAAGCGCGATGACCATCACATCAATCAGAATGAGTTTTTTCAGCCACTTGGAGTAAGAAAGCATCAACCCGGTATAGACCAGGCAGATGATGCCAAATTCGATTGAAAGCGCAAAGGCCGCGGGGAATGTGAACAATGAAAGCACCAAAGCCAGTAATCGCGCGCTGTTCAGGCTTAATCTACCGCTGGCAATGGGTCGGTTCTTTTTCTGTGGATGCAAACGATCAGCTTCAACATCCAAAATATCGTTTATAGTATAGGTGAGGCCGGATACCAGACAAAAGAGGATGACTGCTGCCGCAACGCGCAGCAGTGGTTCCAACTGCAGAAGCTGCCTGTCGAAGACTAAGCCGGCAAAAATAACCAGGTTCTTAATCCATTGTCTTGGGCGCAGTGTTTCGAGATAAGCTCTCACGCGAATTATCTTATCACAAACCAAAGGCAGGCACCCGAGGAAGCTTACTCATAAGAGCGGATAGAATAAGAGCATGAAGAAGATTCGACTTGATCAACACCTGGTAAATCTTCGTCTCGCCGAGACCCGCGGCAGGGCTCAACGCGCGATTGAGGAAGGGCTTATCAAGGTGAATGGCTCAATCGTCTCCAAGTCATCCCAGCTTGTTCAAACGGATTGCGCTGTGGTTCTAATGGCGCAGCCCGAATTTGTTTCACGAGCAGGGGCCAAGTTAAAAGCAGCGCTTGATAGCTTTAAAATCAGTCCACTGGCCAAAATATGCGCTGATGTCGGCGCGTCAACCGGCGGCTTTACAGACTGTCTGCTGCAGCGCGGCGCAAGCAAGGTTTACGCGATTGACGTGGGGCAGGATGAACTGCATTCCAGCCTGCGAAATCACCCGCTTGTAATCGTGATGGACCGTACGAACGCCCGCCAACTCCATAAATTGCCCGAAACTCCTAATTTGGTGACAATCGATGTTTCCTTTATATCACTTGATTTTATTCTGCCCGCAGTCAGACAGTGGTTCGAGGAAAAACCTGGCGAAGTGATCGCGTTGGTGAAACCTCAGTTTGAGGCTGGCCGGGAAGAAGTCAAGAAACACAAAGGGGTAATCCGGGATCAAGCTGTTCACGCGCAGGTGCTGCGTCAGGTAATTACACACGCGCAGCTAACCGGTTTTATCCCCGCGGGATTAATTCCCTCACCCATCACCGGTTCCGATGGCAATACTGAATTTTTGCTATGGCTGCGGTTCGGTTGCGACGAGAAAAGCTTTGACATCAACGAGGCAATCCTGCGACTAATCCCCCCTGAAGCTGACTGAAGAAATCGATTATACTCAATGCGCTTATGGAAAAGATTCGCAATTTTTGCATCATCGCGCATGTTGATCACGGCAAGTCCACATTAGCTGACCGTATGCTTCAGCTTACCGGCACCATTTCGGATCGGGAAATGACCGAGCAAGTGCTGGATTCCATGGATTTGGAGCGGGAAAAGGGCGTCACAATCAAAGCCTCAGCCGTGCGTATGATTTATCATGCGAAAGACAATCAGGATTACGAATTCAACCTGATTGATACCCCCGGCCACGTGGATTTCAATTACGAAGTAAGTCGCGCGCTCTACGCTTGCGAAGGCGCTATCCTGGTTGTTGACGCCACCCAGGGCATCGAAGCGCAAACCCTTGCCAACCTTTACCTTGCGTTGGACGCAAATCTGGTGATTATCCCGGTCATTAACAAAATTGACCTTCCCAGCGCGCAAGTAGAAGCAGTAAAGAAGGATTTAGATATCCTGTTGGGCGTTGCTGATGATGAAATCATCCCGATAAGCGCGAAAACCGGATTAAACGTAGACCTGGTTTTGGAGGCGATCGCGCAGAAAATCCCTCCTCCTACCCGGGCTGTGGATGCCCCTCTGCGCGCGTTGATATTTGACTCTCATTACGATTCCTATAAAGGTGTAATCGCGTACGTACGCGTTTTTGACGGCCATCTGACCAGTGGAGACAAGGTGATGATGATGGCTAATGGAATTAGGGTCCAGCCAGTCGAAATTGGCATTTTTTCACCCAGCCTCTTCCCGATTGATAAACTTGAAGCCGGTGATGTGGGATATGTAGCGACTGGACTGAAGACGGTTTCGGAATGCCGGGTGGGCGATACCATTACCAATGCGTTTAACCCGGCCGCAAGCGCGCTCCCTGGCTACCGCCAGGCGAAGCCGATGGTCTTTGCTGGGGTTTACCCGACGGAAGGGGAAGATTACCCCAATCTGCGGGAAGCGCTGGAGAAACTACAGCTGAATGACGCGTCTCTTGTTTATGAACCCGAGACAAGCGAGGCGTTAAACTTTGGTTTTCGCTGTGGTTTTTTGGGTTTATTTCACATGGAAATCATCCAGGAGCGGCTCGAGAGGGAATACTACCTGGATGTAGTCTTTACCGCGCCTTCGGTAGAGTATGAGGTGATGTTAACCAATGGGAACGTCGCGATTATCGATTCACCAGCCGACCTTCCGGATGAGAGCATGGTGACCGAAATTCGCGAACCTTGGATGGAACTGAACATCTTTTCGCCCACCGAGTACTACGGCGTGGTAATGGACCTTGTTCGGCGCAAGCGCGGCATCTATGTTTCTGAGGAATATCCCTCTAGCAACCGAGTTCAACTGAATTTTGAAATCCCACTTTCAGAAATTATTGTGGATTTTTTTGACCTGCTTAAATCCGGCACGCGCGGTTACGCTTCCATGGATTACCAGTTTTTGGAATATCGCGCCGGAAACCTGGTCAAACTGGAGTTCCTTTTAAATGAGGAAAAAGTGGACGCGCTGACAGCGATTGTTCACAAGGATGACGCTTACCACAAGGGGCAGGCACTGGTCAGCAAGCTCAAGGAAATAATCCCGCAGCAACTTTTTGTTATTCCGATTCAGGCCTATTCGCAAGGTCGTGTGATTTCACGCGCGAATGTGAAGGCTTTGCGGAAAGACGTTTTGGCAAAATGTTATGGTGGCGACATCACACGCAAGAAAAAACTTCTGGAAAAGCAGAAAAAAGGCAAAAAGCGCATGAAGATGGTCGGGAGCGTCGAAATCCCGCAGGAAGCCTTCATGGCTATCCTAAAATTGGAGAACTGATGCGCCAACAAAATCTAGGCTCTCGTCCGGCGAATATTTTGCGCTGGCTGCTGCCGCTGCTTGTTACCGCCGCGGCGGTGTATTTTATTGGCAGGCAGATAGATTTCTCCCAGGTTGGCAGCGCTTTTTCCCGTGTATCTATTCAGAACTTAATCCTTGTTATCGCGCTTTTCCTCTTGTGCCTTGTGCTGCGTGTCATTTGCTGGTTCTTCCTGCTGGAGGGGAAGTTCACATTTTGGGAGACCTTCTTTGGAATGAACGCCGGCTACTTGCTTAACAATGTCCTTCCGCTTAAGTTGGGGGAATTTGGGCGCGCCGCGCTGCTGGCGGGTAAAGGCAAATCGGGTTTCCTGCCGGTTTTTGCCAGTATCGTCACTGAGAGGGTGCTGGACTTTTTCCTGGCGGCGGTATTCTTCCTGGTCAGCCTGCCTTTAGTTGTCACCAATACGTCTGTCAGGACGCTCGCAATTGTCATCCTGGTACTGACAGTGCTGGGAATGGCTGCCGCCGCGCTTGCCGCCAGGTATAAGGAGCGCATCTCAGCCTATTTCAAGGCGCGTTGGATTGACAAGCCGCGTTTGCTTGCCTTGCTCCCGCGCGCGCTAAGCTTTTTAGAAGGTTTTAAAATACTCTTACGGCCGGGACGTTTTTTTGCGGCGCTGTTCCTCCTGGCAGCCAGCTGGGCTTCTGCCATGCTCGAAGTATGGGTCCTGGCGCGGGCCTTAATTCCGCAAAGCCAGTGGTGGTGGGGAGTCTTTGTGACATCGGGCAGCGCTTTCGCGAACGCTTTGCCTACAGCGCCGGCTAGCATGGGCGTATACGAAGCCGCCAATGTGGCGGCGTTTAGCGTGTTGGGTGTGGATCAATCCACCGCGTTGGTGATTGCGTTAATCTTGCATGCAGTCCAGTTCTTGATCACCAGCCTATTGGGGATGTTGGGAATTTACCTGCTGGGAGACAGCCTCGGCAATCTGAGCAAAAAGGCTTTGCTCTGGAAACACCAGCAGGAGGAAATTGAATGAAACTCCTCATCGCTTCCACCTACTTTACGCCTTATTCTTCCGGCTTATCTGTCTATGCTCATCGGCTGGCAAAAGGCCTGGCAGCGTTGGGACATGAAGTGGTTGTGTTGACCTCCCAATATCAGAAGGAATTGCCATCGGAAGAAACCATGGAAGGATTCCGGGTTATCAGGGTGCCAGTTCGAGGGCGAATATCCAAAGGGGTGCTAATGCCTGGCCTGTTAAAGGCTGGGCATAAATGGATTACTTGGGCGGACGCGGTAAATTTACATCTCCCACAATTTGAATCTCTTCTGTTCGCCATCGAAGCGAAATTGCATCAAAAACCACTCTTAGTAACTTACCACTGCGATCTGCAAATACAAGGCAATTCGATAAATCGCTTGGCTGGTTGGGTGACGCAAACATTAGGCGCCTGGGTTCTAAAAATGGCAGACAGCATCGTTCAAAATTCGCTGGATTACGCGGAAAATTCGCGCTGGCTGAAGCCGCACATAGAAAAAACCCGGGAAGTTCCTATCCCCGTGGAATTAATAAAAGCAGACGCGGCGCATGTACGAGAGTTAAAGAACCGCTTTGGAATCAATCCTGAGGACCGAGTGTTGGGATTGGCCGGCAGAGTAGCCGCCGAAAAGGGTTATGAGTACCTTATCGAAGCAGTGCCGTTGGTGCTCCAGCGTTTTCCAACCGCGCGCGTGATTCACGCGGGAACTTGGAAAGGCGTGGTAGGGGAAGAACAATACCAGGCGCGCATTGAAGAATTATCCCGCAATCTGGGTGACCGATGGCGTTCCCTCGGTTATCTCAGCGACGAAGATTTCCGGGCTTTTCTTGGCGCTTGCGATTTGTTGGTTTTCTCCAGCCTCAATAGCACTGAGTCTTTTGGCATCGTTCAGATTGAAGCAATGCTGCAAGGCACGCCGGTTGTGGCTTCGGATTTGCCGGGCGTGCGGCAGCCTGTGCTCAAGACCGGTTTCGGACGTTTAGTTCCCCCACGCGATTCAGCGCAGCTTGCAGAGGCGATTTGTTCTGTGCTGAAAGAAGGCAGACACGCGCACCCCTCGCCTAAAGCGTACCTTTCGCGTTTCAGCGGCCGAGAGACCGCGCTCTTGTATCACGCGATTCTGGAGACACTAAGGCATGCTTAGAGAGCTCTCCTCCCAACAATTAGATGATATTTGTTGGAAGCACCTTTCCACACTGCCATACTTTCGTGGAATGCTTCGGGCTGTTGAACACAGTCTGTACGCGCGTTTTGAGCTCCCCACACCCATATTGGATATCGGCGCGGGAGATGGCAACTTTGCCGAAGCGCTCGGCACCGGCCCTGCAAGCGTGGGAATTGACCCTTGGTTTGCGCCTATGCACGAAGCCGCGAACTTGGGCATTTATTGGCTCTTGGTGCAGGCGCAGGGCTCGGCGCTGCCAGTTCGTAAGGATGGTTTTCCATGCGCGATTAGCAATTCGGTCTTGGAACACATTCCTGATGTGCAGCCGGTGCTGGATGAAATTTCGCGTACGCTTACAAAAGATGGGGTATTTCTATTTGCGGTCCCAAACCAACGCTTTAAGAGCGACCTGTGGGGCAGCTTGGTGCTGCGCAAGCTTGGTTTAAGAGAGGCGGCGATGGGATATTCAAAATTCTTTAACCGCATCGCAAGGCACCACAACCTGGATACCCCGGAGCATTGGATGGAGCGCCTGGCGCGCGCAGGTTTCCAAAAGGTGGAATACTGGAATTATTTCCCAGTCAAAGCGATGCGAATGCTTGAACGCGGACATCTGGCCGGCCTTCCCAATTTGCTTTGGAAGAAACTCTTCGGCAAATGGGTGCTCTTTCCCGATATTAGAAATCCTTTTTTGCGGGTTAAGCGCATGCGGAAGCTGCTGACCGACCCTTTTTGTGACGAAGGCACCTGCACCTTCTTTGTCGCGAGGAAAAACTGATGCGTTTTCTGCGAAAATGGGGCTACTATGCCTTGTCGCTGCTTGAAATGGGCTTTGGGTTCCGTGAGTGGGGCCAGCTGGCGCGTTTGTTCCTTAAAAAACCCACTAATAAGCCTGTTCTCCTACATCTGCGGAAAAATAATACCCGAATTATCGTCCGAAGCCGCATGGATGCCTGGTCAGTCAAAGAAACTTTTATCGACCGATTCTATGAACGTTACGGATCGGAAATTCAAATGGATTGGACCGTAGTGGATATAGGAGCGGCAATTGGAGAATTCACCATCTTTGCCGCGCAGAAGGCCGCGCGGGGGCAGATTGTGGCTTTTGAGCCGAACACTGAATCCTATGCTCTCTTAATAGAAAACTTAAGCTTGAACGGAATCGAGAACGCGCGGGCAATAAATGCCGGCGTTTGGAGCAAATCCGGCGCTATGTCCTTAATGATGGCGAATGATGAACCCCTGCAAGCACAAACGCAATTTACGGAAGATGTGTACGAACCGGGTGGTACCATTCCAGTTCTGACGCTCGAAAGTCTGATTGCACAATTCACTCCGCAAGGTATCGACCTTTTGAAATTGGACTGTGAAGGGGCAGAATATCCCATCCTGTTGACGGCTCCTCTAACAACACTTGCTTTGATAGCACGGATTGTGATGGAATACCACGATCTCGACGAAGAGCAGAATCATCGGGTATTGGCGGACTATCTGCGGAAGCTTGGATATCAGGTGCGCCTTTTCTCGAATCCCGTACACGCTGAGATTGGCTACTTGTACGCGCACCGTGCTGAGAAAGTTGCCTGAAGCGCCTCTTCCGGACTAAAATACTGACCAACTGGAATAATCTCATTTCTTGAAGCGTTCTCTGCCTAAAATGGAAAACCGACCAAGCTCTGACGAAAAAGAAATCACAATTCTTGAATACCTGAAAACTCTGCTGACTCAAAAGAATCAGCTGTCACAAGCTGATTCTGAAACGACTAGCTCAGCAAATCCCGCTTTCGAGCTACTCCCTAATGAACAAATCGACTCTTTAGCAAAACGCTTTCCCTGGTTCACAGTCGGCGCGGCTGCGCTAGGGCTGGCAGCGCAAGTGTTCGCTAACGGTCGCATGGCCTTATTCAGCTTGGTTTTCTATCTCGTCGCAGGCGGAAGCTTGTATTTTGGTTTTCGCGGTCACGAATGGGTGCTCCCCCTGCGCCTAAAAACAGAAGGAAACTGGCGTTTTTTTACGGGGAGAACCTGGCTGATTATTCCTGGCCTGGTTTTTGCTGCCAGCGCGTTCCTGTTATTTAGCTCTCAACGCTTTACTTTGTTCTCCACTGTACTATGGACAGCGGGAATTATCTGCACGATGGCTGGGCTGTGGAACAAACCAGAAACACGTAAGTTCGCGCGCGCGTCTATTATGGAAAGATTACAGCACTTGCTTCGCGAGGATCGAGCCTGGCTTTTCGCCTTTGCGTTTGTGGTTATTGTTGTGGTCTGGTTTTCGTTTACGCGCCTCAAACAAGTCCCTCCAGAATTGGTAAGCGGACAAGTAGACCACATTTACACGGTCCGGGATGTATTGCTGGGGAACGCGGCGCTAACTAACTCCCGGAATTTGGTCAGCGAACCGCTGCAGTATCTTTGGAGCTCGCTGCTCTTGTCATTGGCCGGCAACCCACCGGCCTTCGCGAGTCTCAAATTGGGGTACGCTCTGGCAAATCTGGCGGCATTGTATTTTGTATACCGGCTTGGCGCTGAGGTGTTTGACCGATGGGTAGGTTTAGTCGCCGCTTTTTTACTGGGGATATCGTTCTGGCAGATAATTCAGACCCGCGCGTTGCTTGGTTCAGGTCTGGTGCTGCCGCTCGGCTGCGCCGCCCTCAGCTTCTTGTTTAGTGGTCTGCAAAAACAACGAGCTAACGATTTACTGCTCTCAGCGCTTTTTTCCGGCTTGGGGCTGCTGACGAACAAGCTTTTCCTGATATTTCCGCTCGCGGCGCTTAGCGTCTCCCTGCTTTGGTACCTTTTTAACAGAGAGACAGGAAAAAATGGGGTATTCTGGACCCACATATTACAGGCGATGGTGGTCAGCGCGGTTGTGATTGTCCCGCTTTTGCGTTCAATTGTCCTTGATCCCCGGGCATATCTCGCGCCGATCTTGTCGCGGATTTCGGGTTATGAAGTTACTTTGAAAACTTCACCCCTGCCCATTTTTCTCTCAAACCTGTGGAGCGCGCTCGGGATAGCCAATTGGTCCAACCGCAGCAGCTGGGTCGATGGCTTAACACTGAGACCCGCATTAGACCTGCTATCCGCAGCTTTCTTTGTGTTGGGCATATGCGCGGTGATATTCACGATGCGAAAGTCAAAAGACTGGCGTTTACCCGCGCTGCTGGTTCTTTTCCCGATTTTGCTCTTGCCAAGCGCGTTATCAATGGCTTTCCCTATGGAAAACCCGTCCCTCAGCCGCGCGTTCGGCGCGCTGGTGCCAAGCATCATCCTATCTGCGGCCGGGCTTCGGGCGCTTGGTTCAGCTTTATTTCGTCCCTCTCCAGCCCCGCAAAAGCTTGGTCAAAAATTAATCTTTGTAGGCTTATTAATTTCCATTACCGTAGGCTTGAATTACCAGGCGGCCTTTGTTGATTACCCATCCACTTACCGACAGAATGCCTGGAATAGCTCGGAAATGGCGAAAGTGATCAAGCAGGTTGAACAAAACACCGGTTTTCTTCAAAATGCCTGGGTAGTGGGTTATCCTTATTGGGTGGATGCGAGGGCTGTGGCGCTGGAAGCGGACCGTGCTGACCAGGTTCTGGCGCTAATGCCAGAACAACTGGAACAAACCATCAACGTCCTTGGATTCAAATTGTTCTTGATTCATCCGCTGGATACCAGCACAATCGAAAAGCTGCAGCAGTTATATCCAACTGGAACTTTCGCGATGTTCGCCTCGTCAATCGCGGAAAAGGATTTTCTTATTTTTCAGGTAGAGCCTTAACGCTATGCTCAATGCCAACCAAACTCAAATCCATAAAGCGCGAAAGCGGCGCAACTTTGATTGGAAAGCTCTAATCACAGTATTTCTGCTGCTTTCAATCCTCTGCGCCGGGGCGTATTTTCGCATGATTGGCGTGGATTGGGATGAGGGGCGGCATTTGCATCCGGATGAGCGTTTCCTTTCGATGGTGCTGAACAGCATGACGCCAGTAAAAAGCCTCGGGGAGTTTTTTAATACCGAGACTTCAACGCTTAATCCCGGCAATGTGGGTTATGACTTTTTCGTCTATGGCACGCTGCCGCTCTTCATTGTTCGTTATGTTGGCGAGTGGGTTGGGCAGGTTGGTTACGATCCAATCACTATTGTCGGTCGGCAGCTTTCCGCGCTGGCTGATATTTTCACGATACTGCTGGTTTTTCTTATCGCCACCCGCTTGATGAACCAAAAAGCCGGATTACTGGCAGCGGCTTTTTACGCCTTCGCCGTGCTGCCAATTCAACAATCGCATTTTATGACGGTTGACACCTTTACCAATACCTTCGGCATGCTGACCGTGTTCCTGGGTGTTGTGATTCTCACCAAACCCCTTCCGGCAGTCCCAGCAGGGCAATCTGAGCGCAATAAAACGCGCTTCAAAGAATGGTTCCCATACGCGGCGTTCGGACTTGCCCTTGGAATGGCAGCGGCTTCCAAGATAAACGCAGCGGCGCTCGCGCTGCTGCTGCCGGCTGTGGAAGTTGTACGATTTGTGAAGCACGAGCCCGAGCTACGGGAAACCTACGGCAAATTCAGTTTCAAAATGATGCTGCTGGCAGCTTTCATTACGATTATCAGCTTCCGCGTTTTCCAACCTTACGCTTTTTCAGGTAGCAGCTTCTTTACGCTCGGGCTTAACCGGGAGTGGCTGGGCGGCCTGAGCAGTTTGCGGCAACAAAGCACCGGCAATGTGGATTTCCCCCCGGCATTGCAGTGGGCGCGCAGATCTGTGGGTTTTTCTCTCTATAATCTCACTTTTTGGGGTCTTGGCTTGCCTTTGGGCATCACCTCGCTGGCTGGTTTGGTTGGCATGGGTTGGGTCGGTTTCAAGCAGCGCCAACACAAGCTTTTGCCGGTATGGGGCTGGACGCTTTTTTACCTGCTGTGGCAGCTGACCGCGTGGGTCAAGGCCATGCGTTATCTGCTTTTGATTTATCCTCTTCTGGCGGTAATTGCTGCCTGGGGTATTCTCAGTCTGTGGCAATCCACCAAAGACCTGCGTGTTAAGCGCTTGTATTTACCCGTCAAAACTCTGCGATACATTGGCACGGGTTTGGCGCTTGTCACGATTTTGGGCACCGCGGTATGGGCTTATGCTTTCACCCGCATTTACACGCGGCCACATACACGCGTTGCCGCGACCGAATGGATCTATGAAACCATTCCTGGACCAGTGAATTTGATTACGCTTGGCGTGGATGGCGAAGAACTTCAACAAGCGCCGTACCGCAGTGGTGACGTCTTAGCTGGCGCGCAGACCAAGCCATTCTTGTTCAGAAGTTGGTCAGATGGCGTTTTGGAATCATTTACGGTTCCCACCGCGCAGTACTTGAGCGCTCAGACTGTATTTAACCGTTTCACTGTAACGGTGACGCGCGCGGGAAGCCTGGGAACTCCGCTCTCACTGCCTGTCCTTTCAAGCGGGACAGCTTCAACGGGTTCCGCTGCGGGTGTGGGTGCCCTTGAGTTCAAGTTTGAGCCGCCGATTCCTGTCACAGAAGGCGTCGATTATGTAATCACTCTGGCACAGACAGATGCGAATTCACAGGTATTCCTTAGTGGAGTCCCAAAGGTCGCAATCCGGGCACAATCAGGCCGAGTAATAGCGCAATCTCTCAACAAAATCGTCGAGGTAATTACCCCCGCGCACTCCTACAGCATGGATATCAGCGTCTTGACGCCTGGCGAGATTAGCGCGGTGGAACTGCCATTTCTGCTGGACCTCAGCCAGAACTACTCCGAAAAGACGCTGAAAGTCACGCTTAGAGCGACTGGCGAAGCAGAGAACGGACCCGTTAGCGGCGAAATCGCCGGGAAGTTTGTGGATTTTGGCAGCGGAAAGGGCGGCAGCACGCGTATTCAGCTGGAAAAGCCGCTCTCTATCAGCGCACCACAGATTGTAAATTTTTCCTTGGAGATAAGCGCGGGTGAGGGCGCGTTGATTGTTTCATCCGTGGCTCCGGTCCACGAATCCTCCTGGGATGACGCGCTGCCAGTCTCAAAAGCAGGTTATGTGCCATACAGCGACAACGGTGGCATATTCCGTGGGGACTTGAATCTAGAACTTTATTGGCCGGATAACGCAGAAAAACGAGAGCGTTTCATTGACTTGCTCCAACAAGGTGATTACCTCTTCATCAGTTCCAACCGACAATGGGGAACAACCACCAGGGTGCCTGAACGCTACCCGCTTACCAGCTTCTATTATCGCAGCCTGCTCGGCTGCCCTGAGAATATCGACCTGGTGAGCTGCTATAACCAAGCTGAACCCGGAATGTACAAAGGGACCCTGGGGTTTGACCTGGTGAAAACAGTCACTTCGTACCCAAACTTAGGAAGCCTCGCGTTCAACGACCAATTCGCGGAAGAGGCCTTCTCAGTTTATGACCATCCCAAAGTCTTGATTTTTAAGAAAAACGCGGACTTTGACCCTCAGAAGTTGAGGAGTGCTTTTGAGAGCGTGGACCTTAGCTACGTTGTCAATCTGACACCCAGGCAAGCTGACAGTTTTGATACCAGCATATCCAAAGCCAATAACTTGATGCTCTCCGAGGAAGCCTTAGCCTTGCAGCGCGAAGGTGGAACCTGGAGCGAGCTTTTTGACCGTCTTGCAAGCGTTAACACCAGTCAGACCGCAGCTGTTATCGTTTTTTACTTGTTCAGCTTTGGATTAGGTCTTTTTGTTTATCCGATAATCCGATTGGCGCTTCCCGGACTGGCGGACAAAGGTTACGCTTTTGCCAGATTAGCGGGTTTTCTTCTTATTGCATATTTTGCTTTCATTCTGGGGTCCAGCGGTTTCGCGGTCACCAAAGGATTAATTGCGGGTATCTGTGTCGTTATTGCCTTAGCTGGTTTGCTTGCAGCTTTCCTTGACCGGCAATCCTTGATAAAAGAATTGCGTGAAAACTGGAAAAACTACCTGGTCATTGAGCTGCTTGCATTAATCGCATTCCTCTTTTTCCTTTGGGTGCGATACAACAACCCTGACCTTTGGCATCCTTATAAGGGCGGCGAAAAGCCCATGGACTTTTCGTATTTCAACGCCGTCATCAAGAGTTCCAGCTTCCCGGCGTATGACCCCTGGTACGCGGGGGGATACATCAATTATTACTACTACGGTTTTGTTATCTTGGGCATGCCGGTCAAGCTTCTAGGCATCATACCTTCAGTGGCTTACAATATCATCCTGCCGCTGTGGTATTCCTTGCTGGTGATTGGAGCGTACAGCATTGGTTGGAATATCACCCGGGCAATACTTGCCGCGCGGGAGGGAGAGACCTCACCTGAACTGGGAAAGCTGCTGGGGAAACCTTTCGCGGCAGGTCTTTGCACCGCGCTGCTGCTGGCATTCGTCGGCAACCTGGGTACGGTCAAACTGCTCGTTCAAACGCTGCGCACCATGGGCGCGGCAGGCGCCTCAGTAGAAGGCGCTTTGGTGATTGACAAAACTATCTGGTTATTCAAAGGATTAGGCCTCTTGTTTAAGGGTGCGCCAATGCCGCTTTACCCGGGGGACTGGTATTGGTTCCCAAGCCGCGTGATCCCGGGTGATCCAATTACAGAATTTCCATATTTCACCTTTATTTATGCGGACTTGCACGCGCACTTAATCGCCTTGCCCATCGCGGTATTCGCGGTTGCCTGGGGGCTCTCCGCGCTTCTTTCTAAAGCTCGTTTGGGTGAGCACCGGTCAGGTAAGTGGGTCCGCGCAGCGCTCAGCTTTTTCATCGGCGCCCTGGTGATTGGCGCGCTAAAACCCACAAACACCTGGGATTACTATACGTTTCTGATTCTCAACCTTTGCGTTCTGGGTTATGTTGGTTGGCGATACCTGAAAGTGAATGGTTTGGACACAAAAGAATGGTTGGCAAGACTCTTGCCAGCAGCCGCGATGATCATCGCATTAACCGCGCTGAGCATGTTGCTTTACTCGCCCTTTAATCGTTTATTTCACCCAGGCTACAACCAAATCGGTCTATGGACTGGCGACCGCACGCCGCTTTCCTCTTATTTCACTCATTGGGGTTTGCTCTTGTTCATCGTCGTGTTTTGGTATGCCTGGGAAAGCTACCAATGGTTGGCCGCCACGCCACTTTCCGCCTTGAAACGGCTTGAACCGCATAAAAACCAGTTGAAAATTGTGGCGTTATTCCTTGCGGGGCTTTTGATTTTCCTTTTAGTTCTCAAAGTGAGCGTAGCTCTTATCGTTCTGCCTTTGTGTTTATGGTCTCTCATCCTGCTCCTTAAAAGCGGCCAAAGCGACATCAAGAAACTGATGTTCTTTATGGTCGCGACCGCATTGCTGGAAACACTGGTCGTGGAGATGGTGTACCTGGTTGGTGATATCGGTCGCATGAATGTGGTTTTCAAACTTTACATGCAAGCCTGGCTGCTGCTCGCGCTAACCGCTGGCAGCGCATTAATATTGCTTTGGACGAGCCAGCACAAGTGGACTCTGCGCACACAGCTGTTCTTTCAGCTTCCGCTAATACTGCTTATCAGCGGAGCCCTGCTTTTCCCGCTGCTGGGAACAATGGACAAAATGAAAGACCGCATGAACGCGCAGGCTCCAAAAACTCTGGATGGAATGCGGTATATGAGCAGTTCCAGTTATTACGACATGGGCGTAGAAATGCCCCTGGAAGATGATTACCACACCATACGGTGGATGCAGGATAATATCAGTGGGTCTCCTGTCATCGTGGAGGCGCAAGCTTACGAGTATCGCTGGGGCAATCGATATACAATTTACACGGGGCTGCCAGGAGTGGTCGGGTGGAATTACCATCAACGTCAGCAAAGGGCAATCCTTCAAAATAACGCGGTTCAGAATCGCGTGGATGAAGTCAATAAGTTTTATCTGACAGACGACCTTGTCTACGTAAAGGAATTTTTGGATAGGTACCAGGTTAGTTACATCGTAGTAGGAAGACTGGAAAAAGCCTTTTATCCTGGCAGCGGACTGGCTAAATTTGAGAAACTAGCCGGTGTTCTCTGGGATCAGGTTTTTCAGTATGACAGCACGCTGGTTTACAAGGTGAGGTAAGCTTGATTGACTTCCTGAAGTGGTATGCGCTAGCGTTGGTGATTTCCTGGCTTAATTTGCCATTAACCTACCGGCTGTTTAAATCACTGCCAAGCCGCGGTTTCGCGCTTAGTCGTCCGCTTGGGCTGCTTTTGTGGGGTTACTTATTTTGGCTGCTAACTTCCCTTAAGCTATTAAATAATGATCTGGCAGGCCAACTTGCCGCGCTGTTTTTGCTTGGCGCGCTGAACATTGCTTTGCTTGGCCGTGGTACTTTGAAGGAATTGGAGACCTGGATTCGGGAGAAGCGGAAGTTGATCATTTCCGTGGAATTGCTGTTCTTCTTTGGCTTCGTGCTGTGGTCATTTGTGCGCGCGGCCAACCCTGCGATTCTTGGCACGGAAAAACCGATGGAGATGGCATTCATTAACGCGATTTTGCGATCCCCTAGCTTTCCTCCCAATGATCCGTGGCTTTCGGGTTACGCGATATCCTACTATTACTTCGGTTATGTTCTGGCGGCAATGCTGATTCGCGTGACCGGAACTCTGGCTGGCGTCGGTTACAACCTTGTGGCTGCCATGTGGTTCGCGCTTACTGCGGGCGCCGCATACGGGCTGCTTTTCGATTTGCTTTCGGTCAGCGCAAAGGACCATGGAGAGAAGTCTTCATGGATTCTTACAGCCAGTTTTCTCGCGCCCGCGCTGTTGTTAATTGTTTCCAACTGGCACGGATTCCTGGATGTTCTTCACGCGCGCGGTTTATTTTTTACGACCCAGACAGACGGCAGCGTAAGTTCCGCTTTTTGGGATTGGCTAAAGCTCAAGGAGATTAGCGGAGTCAACCCGGATAACTCCTGGTTCCCGCTGCGTTGGGGTGGAGTGCAGTGGTGGGGTGCCAGCCGTGTGCTCCAGGATTTTCAATTGAACGGCAACGCGTTGGAAGTCATTGATGAGTTCCCGTTTTTTTCGTATCTATTATCTGACATTCATCCACATGTGCTTGGAATGCCTTTTGTGCTGGCAGCTGTCAGCCAGGCGCTCAACGCAATTATGGGTGGTTGGGAAGGACGAACGCGCGTCTGGCGCTGGGAGATTCCATGGTCCCTTCCAGAGATTCTCCTGGCAATCCTTACGCTTGGCGGGATTGCCTTTCTGAATACCTGGGATTTCCCCTTCTACCTGGCGCTGATCGCCGCGGCCCTGGTTTTTCGGCGTTGGCTGATAAGCGGTTGGAGCATAAAACGAATTGGGGAATTCTTATTAATTTGCGTTGGGCTGGCTGTCCCTGCCATCCTGGCCTATTTCCCATTTTATGTAAGTTTTGCTTCCCAGGCTGGGGGCATTCTTCCCAGTCTGGCCTTTTTTACCCCGGGCAAATATCTGTGGATTATGTTCGGGCCGCTCTTGGTTCCCATTTTTTGTGGCCTGGTTTGGCTGTTGAAGCGAAAAAAAGAACGTTTAAGCCACGGCAGGGCATTTTGGATTAGCTTATCGCTTTTTGCGCTTCTTTTTGCCTTTTCTTGGACGATATCCTTTATCGCGTTGCGTTTGCCTGAATTGGGACAGCTCTTTTTATCCCTTCAAGGCGCCGCCGTCGGGCAAAACCCTTTAGTGGCAGCCCTTATCGCCCGTCTGAAAGCCCCTGGCACAGGAATAACCCTGTTTCTGCTATTGTTTTTAAGTTTGACAGCGCTTATTCGACCTAAAGCTGGTCAGGATTTTGAAATTGAAAATCAACACCAGAGGCTGGCAAAAATTGGCAGCTTGGCAGATGTTTTTGTCATCCTCATGGTGATTTTAGGCACGCTGCTGGTCTTGGCGCCCGAATTTATCTACTTGCGCGACCAGTTTGGGACGCGGATGAATACGATTTTCAAGTTCTATTTCCAGTCCTGGATTCTGTGGTCTGTCGCGGGTGCCTACTTTAGCGCGCGGCTGATGGAAAGGCTTGGCTTGGCTAAGCTGCGGAGTAAGGTTTTTCCTGCGATGATGCTATTGCTGGGTCTGGCGGCAATTTTCTTGGGACTTTATCGCGCAGACGCGGTCTTTTCCCGCTTCAATCAAAACCTGGGCGCGGTGGGCAGCGCTCCGCTCGATTACATCATCCTCGGTGTTTTTGCTCTGGGGATAATCTGGATGGTAATTGAGCTTATCAGCCGGCGGCCGGCGGCTGCCCTGGCTGTTTTGTGCATCTGTGGTTTTGCTGCAGGCCTGGTTTATCCAGTAGTTTCCACCTGGAACAAGCTTGGGGGCAGCGCGTCATTTGGACTATTGACCTTGGACGGCAGCAGCTATTACCGCGATTTTTGGCCAGACCAAATGCAGGCAGTCGATTGGCTCAAACAACAGCCCTTGGGCGTGATGGTCGAGGCTGTGTCTGATACAGGCGGCAGCTATACCACCTACGCGTCTGTCTCAACCTTCTCAGGCATGCCTACCGTCTTGGGTTGGATTGGACATGTGGCGCAGTGGCGCGGAGGCTACACCGAAATGGGCAGCCGCCAGGATGATATTCGCGCGCTCTACAGCACGACTGATTGGGAGGAAGCCAGAGCAATTCTCAACAAGTATAATATTGCCTATGTTTATATCGGAGAGCTTGAAGCGCGGACCTATACCTTGGATGAAGCCAAGTTTGCTGAGAATCTCAGACTGGGATTTGATTCAGCAAATGTCCGTGTGTACATCTACGCGCCTGGGAAGTAAGCATGCCTGACTGTAACTCTGATAAGATGCCAGCACGCTGGTTTAAGGACGAACATGTGATAGTTCTGACGCTATTCGTGTTGGGCTTTTTGCTGAGAATTACTAATCTGAGCGCTGTTCCCTTCAATTCCACAGAGGCGCTGAATGCGCTTGACGCGCTGTCGGTGTCACGTTTCAGTTCCATGAGAACAGCAGCCAGCCCAATCTATCAAAGCCTTAGCGCCATCAATTTTTATTTATTTCGGGCTACCCCCTTTTTCGCTCGTTTTTGGCCAGCTTTGGCTGGCTCCAGCCTGGCACTTGTACCGCTGTTGTGGCGAAAAAAATTAGGCTCACTCAACACGCTCTTACTAGCTGGCGCGCTTGCGTTTGATCCAGTTCTGGTGACACTATCCAGACAAGCAGATGGCGCGATTTTTACGGTTGTTGGTCTGATTTGGGCGCTGACCTTTTTCCGTGAACGCAAGCCACTAGGATTTGGGATATTGCTCGCGGTGGCCTGGTTAAGCGGCCCTTGGTTTTGGATAAGCGGAGGAGTAAGCATACTTGGCGTGGGTCTTTACGCGCTGAGCCAAACACGGGGAGGGATGGAAACAATCGCTGCGTCCTGTCCATTTCGGACAAAAAATTTTCGAAACGCAGCCGCGCTGAGCTTTTTTGTCAGCATTGTTGTTCTTTCAACGGGTTTTTTCCTGAATCCAGCAGGAATCAGTGGGGCGGCGGGCGGGCTGGCGCGTTTTTGGTCTTCTACCCGTGGCACGGCGCAATTGGCACCAACAGCCGCGTTATTCAGGCTGATTGCGTATAGCATACCGGTCATCATGCTCGCAATTCCTGCCGTGCTCTCAGCATGGAGAGAAAAAAGCAAGTTAGAGCAGGTAGTGAGCCTTTTAGCTGGGCTTACGCTTATTGCCATACTACTTTTCAGACGGCAAGGAGCTGCGGGATTTGCGCTGTTGCATGTCTTGTTATGGTTTCTGGCCATAGACACGCTTCAAAAACAAATCCAATTAGTGCCTGAACACAAAAACATCACCTTGGGAGCATTTATCCTGGCTGCAGCGATTTGTGGATATCTGGCATTAAGTCTTAGGAATTTGGTAAATCCGGTTCAAACTGGTTATACCTTTGGTCAGAGCGCGATTGCTTTTATTTTGGGTCTGCTATTATTGTTGCTCGTGTTTGTTCTTATCATGCTGGGTTGGTCTTTGACTACAGCCCGCAAAGGCATCCTTAGCGCGGTGATGCTGGGGATGATGGCCTTCCTCTTCAGCCTGAGCTTTCTCTCACTAGAGACGAGCAATCCTTATCCTGCTCTGGTCTGGTCAGATTCAACATTGTGGGTGAGCGCTGGAACACAGCAATCACTCTTGCGAGAAATCGAAAAGCTTGGCAAACTGGAACCTCAGATTACCCGCGTAGCAATCACGGATCCCGAGCTGGAAAGCCTAAGCTGGGAGTTTCGGGATTATCAAAACGTCGCTATCAGTGCTGCTCTGCCAGAAAGTTCTGCGCCTGGTATTATCCTATCAAACATCACCAACCCACAAAACACCGCGGATAGCTATCGTGGAGTTCAATTATCCAACCCAGGCAAGGTTCCGTGGGGTAAGTTATCGCCGACTGAGTTATTACGAAGCGCAATCAGGAGGAAACTGCCTGTGGAAAATATTGAGTATATCCTTTGGATCCGTCAGGATCTGATGACAGGAGCCCTACCATAATGGAGACGAACGATTTGACTGCGCGACCGCCCCAAATTATCGCGATTGACGGCCCAGCCGCCAGTGGAAAAACAACAGTTGGCGTTGAACTGGCAAAAGAGTTAGGTTTCCTGTGCCTGGACACGGGCATCATGTATCGCGCGACGACCTGGCAGGCTCTGACGGATGGACTTGATCCTGAGGATGAGGCGGCAATTACGAGGCTCGCGGAATCCATTGAAATCGATGTTCTGCCTGGGAGCGTCGACGATGGACGTGCTTTTGATGTGCTAATCAATCATCAGGATCACACCTGGGATATCAGAAAGCCTGATGTTAATCAGCATGTTTCGCTCATCTCTTCTTATCCTGGCGTTCGAAATGCCATGACTTTGCAACAGCGCAAAATCGCCGCACGGGGGAAGATTGTTATGCTTGGCAGAGATATCGGGACAGTGGTTCTGCCGGATGCTGACCTGAAAATTTATCTGGATGCGTCGCTGAGGGTGCGGGCAAAACGGCGGTACGAGGAAGAAAAAGCACGTGGGAACGCAATAACTTACCAAAGCGTGGTTGCCTCATTGAGACGTCGGGATAAGATTGATTCCTCACGCAAATTTGCCCCTTTAAAAATTGCTGATGACGCCTTGGTGATTAATACAGACGCGCTTAGCGTAGTTCAGGTGGTTGAAAAAATAAAAGCGCTTATCGCTGCAAGAAAATCATCTTTGGAATAACTCTACTCTTCTGAAGCTTATTGGAAGGGGGAGGTGCTATAATTAATTCGGGCTATGACCGGATTATTTCTCTTCAAGACGCTCTACTTAGCGCGCGAACTAAACTCGGCGCAGCGCTTGCCAATCTGGATCCTGACAGGCATTCTTGCGGTCGGAATCTGTTTTGGTATCTGGACGAGTCTCAAATTACCACTGTATCTGCATAAAAAAGAAATCCGTTGGCTGGCCCTGACAGCGATTTTGCTGCTACCTTGCAGTTACTTCGCGCGGATTACTCCTTTTCAAGGTGCCATTCTCAATCCGGACGGGGGCCTGATACCGGGAATTACTTTCCTTCTTGGTCTCATTCCAGCCTTCGCGGCGTTAGGATTCGCGGGTCTGCTGCCTGCTGTCGCATTGGCTGCCGCCGCGGGCTTGTCGCAGTGGCTTTTTTTCGGACAGGATTTCATCGCGCTGCTGCAATATCTCATCCTGATTGTTCTTTTCAGCAGCTTCGTCCGGAGAACGGATCTTAGCGGCAGCGGGCAAAGCGCGCAGCAACCAATCCTTAGCGCTCTGCTGGCGTTCGTTTTCGCGCTGCCGCTGATCTTCATTATTCGTCTGGTTATCTCCCTCAGCTTTGGACAAAATGACTTGATGCTCATTATGGAGCAGTTTCTGTTGGCGAGCGTGCTTTTACTGCCGTCAGTCCTGGCAGCAGGATTGTGCGCGCAAATGCTGCAGCGCTGGTATGCCAGCGAGTGGAATCCAATGGATTACTTGCGCGAATGGGAAACCCGCAGCCCAATTAAACAAACCATTGTGCAACTTGAGCGTCTGACCTTGGGTCGGTATGATCACAGCATAAGTTTTGCGATTCACAGCTCGAGCGAAGCGAAATTGGCTAAAGCTTTGGAAGACTTACGGGAGAATTTGCGCTTACGCAACGATACACAATCCCGATTGCTCTCACTCGACCCCTCTCATTATTCTCGGGAAGGGTATGACCTGGTGCTGTCATCCATTTTGCGCGCGGCATTAGGCCGAGACGCATCGACCGCCCGGCTGGTGTTGCTTAGCCCTGGCAGCGCTGACCAACAGTCTGAGATGCGGCTGCGTTTGGGGCAGGGCGACCAAACCCGGGTTTATGCATATCTGGATGCGATGATACTTGATAAATTGGGCAGTCAGGACCAGTTAATCCTGAGCGACCTGAAGGTGGACCAGTACTTTGGGCTCTCATCTGGGATGCCCTATCCACAGTCCATTGCCGCGTTGCGATTAAAAAACGAAGATATCACTCAGGGAATTCTATGGGTAGGTTTCGAACAAAATCACTGGTTTTCGCAGGAAGATATCCGGTTTTATCAACAGCTGGCATACCGTGCCTCTGCGGTCTTGATCGCCAAAGAACAGTACGCGCGGCTGCAGAATGAAAAAGCTGTGCTCTCAGCTGTTCTTGAATCACTGCCGGAGCCTGTGATTGTTCTTGATAGCGCTGAAAACATCATCCTTGGGAATTCCAGCGGCTGGCAGCTGTTAGAGCATAATGGGCAGCATGCGGACAAGTCAACCCAATTGCAAAAAGCGCTGCCTGCTGTGGCTGAGGCAAAAGCAGATATTGGCGATTCCGCGGTTACTTTCCTAACTCAGATTAAAAATCTGGAGTATGAAGTCATGTCGCTGCCCCTCAATCCAATCAGCGGCCTGAGCGGTAGACTGTTAATTTTTAACAACACAACTGCCCAGAAGCGTTTGAACGCGCAAAAGAACGAATTTGTCACCAACATCAGCCATGATTTACGCTCGCCGCTTTCACGCATGCGCGGTTATATTAATTTGCTCGAAAACATTGGAAACCTGAGCGAAGAGCAGCAGAAATTTATCGACCGCATCAAGATGAGCATTGAAAATATGTCCAGGCTTGTCAGTAAGGTGCTCAGCATCGAACTGTTGGATTCTGGTGAATTTGTAAAAGTAACCAGCTTTGACGTAAAGGAAATGATTGAAGAAGCGCTTGCGTTACTAGAGTTGCAAGCAACGCAGCGAAAAGTGGCTATCAAAACGGATTTTTCAGCGATTAAGAATCCGCGTATTAACGCCGACCGACTTTTATTGCACCAAGCGGTATTTAATCTCGTTGAAAATGCTTTAAAATACAGCCCGATTGGGGGTGAGGTGGCGGTGCGTGCCTCAAAAGATAATGCCAGGCTGATAATCTCGGTGCAGGATCACGGCAAAGGAATTGCTCCACTGGATCAACCCAAGCTTTTCACGCGTTTCTTTCATGTTGGCGAAAATGATAACCCTGAAAACTACGGACAAGGGTTGGGGCTTGCCATTGCAAAATCGGTGGCAGAGAAACATGGTGGTACAATAAGTGTCCAAAGCCAATTAGGCGAAGGCAGCACTTTCACTATCGAAATCCCTGTCAGGAAGGGATAAGGCACTGAAAAATCAACGGGGGAAGGCCGTAAT
>JAGOML010000015.1:0-8321 GCA_017993575.1 Anaerolineaceae bacterium
AATTTATAGATAAAAGGCAGATCGCCACGCTTCGCTCGCGATGACGGACAAAAGGCGGATCGCCACGCTTCGCTCGCGATGACGAACATCCCCCCCGCTTATCCGCTATAATATCCGCATGGATTTCGAACTCCACGCCCCCTACCAACCCACCGGAGACCAGCCCGAAGCCATCCGCCAGCTCGTCGCCGGCATCCAAAAAGGCTGCCGCGACCAGGTGCTGCTGGGCGCCACCGGCACGGGCAAAACCTTCACGGTCGCCAACGTCATCCAGCAGCTCCAAATCCCCACGCTGGTGATGACCCACAACAAAACCCTGGCTGCCCAGCTCTACGCCGAGTTCCGCGAGTTCTTCCCCAACAACGCGGTGGAATACTTCGTCTCCTACTACGACTACTACCAACCCGAAGCCTACATCCCGCGCCGGGACCTGTACATCGAAAAAGAAACCGACATCAACGAGGATATCGAGCGCCTGCGCCTCTCGGCCACCACCAGCCTGATGTCCCGCCAGGATGTGATTATCGTCGCGTCGGTTTCCGCCATCTACGGCCTGGGCGACCCGGAAGCCTACGGCAAGAGCGTGCTGACCATCCAGAAGGGCAAAATCTACCGCCGCAACGCGCTCCTCAGGCAGCTGGTGGATATCCAGTACCAGCGTAACGACATGGAGCTTAAACCGGGCGTGTTCCGCCTGCGCGGGGATACGCTCGAAATCCTGCCGGCTTACAGCGAACGCGAAGCCGTGCGCATCAGCTACTTTGGGGATGAGGTCGAATCCATCACGCGCCTGAACCGCATCACCGGCGAGGTGATTGAAGCGCCGGACCAGGTGGAAATCTACCCCGCCAAGCATTACATCACCGAAGAACCCCGCATGGAGAAGACCCTGGCGGATATCGAAGCCGAGCTGGACGCGCGCCTGGAGTACTTCAAGAAAGAAGGGCGCATCCTGGAAGCCCAGCGCCTGGAGCAACGCACCCGCTACGACCTGGAAATGCTGCGCGAGGTCGGCTCCTGCGCCGGCATCGAAAACTACTCCCGCCACATCGACCAGCGCGCCGCGGGTACCCCGCCCTGGACCCTGCTGGACTTCATGCCCTCGCGCTACCTGCTTGTGCTGGACGAATCGCACATGATGGTGCCGCAACTGCGCGGCATGTACAACGGCGACCGCTCCCGCAAGGAAATCCTGGTGGACTACGGCTTCCGCTTGCCTTCCGCGCTGGATAACCGCCCGCTTAAGTTCCCCGAATTTGAGAAAATGATGGGCACCACGCTCTACACCAGCGCCACGCCCGGCCCCTACGAAATGGGTAAAGCCGACCAGGTGGTGGAGCAGATTATCCGCCCAACCGGCCTGCTGGACCCGCAAATCAGCGTGCGTCCTACCCTGGGGCAGATAGACAACCTGATTGGGGAGCTGCGCAAGCGTGTGGAGAAAGGCGAGCGCGCGCTCGTGACCACCCTCACCAAGCGCATGGCCGAAGACATGGCCAACTACCTGCTGGAGATGGGTTTTAAAGTGCACTACCTGCACTCCGAGGTGGAAACGCTGGACCGGGTCGGCATCCTGCGCGACCTGCGCACTGGCGTGTTCGACGTAGTGGTCGGCATCAACCTGCTGCGCGAGGGGTTGGACCTGCCCGAGGTTTCTCTGGTGGCCATCCTGGACGCGGACAAAGAGGGCTTTTTGCGCTCATCCACCGCGCTAATCCAGAACTTTGGGCGCGCGGCCCGCCACATTAATGGCGAGGTCATCCTCTACGCTGACAAGATGACCGACGCGATGACCAAAGCGATCGACGAAACCAACCGCAGACGCGCCAAGCAAGAAGCCTACAACACCGAGCACCACATCTCACCAGTGGGCATCACCAAAGCCGTGCGCGACCTTACCGACCAACTGGCCAGCGCGGCGGGCGTGGAACAGCCAGCCAGCCGAAACGCGCGCGAACTGGCAGCCAAGATGGAAGCCCGCGAAATGGAAAAGATGCTGAAGGAAATGGAAAAACAAATGCGCGCCGCCGCTGCCGAATTGCAGTTCGAGCGCGCCGCCATGCTGCGCGACCAGATTTACGAGCTGCGCGCGCTTCTGGTGGATAATTCCAACCTGCCGCCCTGGAAAAAGCAGGAACTGCTGGCGGGCAGGGACGACTGAGCTCTAATCGTAAATCCGCACGCGAAAACTAAAATCCTCGCCGCTGGCTGGCAGCCATTCCGGCCGCACCCGCCGCACGGCCGAACCGGCCGGGCCTTCTGCCAATGCTTCGAGAAAGGCGAGCAAGTCCTCGCGCGGGCCTTCGGCTTCAGCCTCCACAGCGCCGCTGGGCAGGTTGCGCACCCAGCCAGATAACCCCAGCCTGCGGGCTTGGTCCACCGTGAAATAGCGAAAGCCAACCCCCTGCACGTGCCCTTCCACGATGACATGCAGCCGCTTTATCTCATCAGAATTTCCGTCCAACGCGCGTCCCTTTGCTCGCCTGCCCGCTAGAACTCGTCATCATCCTCGTAGCCGTCGTCGTCCAGGTCTTCCTCGTCGTCGAGGTCCAGGTCGTAGTCGTCATCGCTGGTGTATGCGTCCCATTCTTCCTGGTTGTAGCCGCGGCTTTCCCAGCTTTCCTCCTCCTCGTCGCGGTCCAGACCAAAGCTATTCTCCCGGTCCAAGGATTTCTCCAGGTCCTCATCAAGCCCCAGGTCCATCAGGCTGAAGATTTCTTTGTCTTCCGTAAAACTGAGCAGGTCCATGGCTTCTTCCACCAGGTCCATGTCCTCATCATCATCCAGACGCGTCAGCAGGCGCTCGAAGGCTTTTTCGACGCCTTCGCCGCCAATCTGCGAGAGCGCCCAAACTGCCTCACGGCGCAGCTCCGCGTTTTCAAATTCACGGTCCAACGCGCGCAGCAAGGTCGCGCGCGCTTTCTCAAGCGCCAGTTCGCCCGCTGCATGCACCGCCTGGAGACGCACAGGCAGGCTGTCATCATTGAGGTGAGCAAGCACAAAAGCTTCCCACTGCTCATCGGCCGATTTTCCCATAGCAAAGAGCGCGCTCTCCAGCCAGGTTTCTTCCGGGCGTGCGCTTGCTGCGCGCAGCAGGTCGGGCACCTCTTCGCGGCTGGAGTAACCGAGGGATTCCAGGGCGCGGCGGCGCACAAGCTCAGAATCATCCGATTGGTAAGCCTTCAACAGCGTGTTCTCAACGCGCTTTAGCAGGGTGGAGTGGATGCGGTCAAATTCACCCAGATAGACAAAAGGCCCCAGCGCGTTGGCAGCCGCGGCGCGAACTTCTTTGCTTTCGCTTTCGCTCAGTAAGAACAGGAAGCGCGGCAGAAGCCGGGTATCGGCGGCCTCGAAAAGCAAATCGATTGCTGAGATTTTCACCTGGTCGTCGCTGTCTTCCAAGGCGATGCGCCCGACCTCTTCAAAAAGCATCAGGTTGTCGCGTTCAGCCATTTCGGTCAGGTCTTCCAGCAAAGCGCGGCGGCGCGGTAATTGGATTTTCTCCCAGGCCTCGTGAAGCTGCTGGCATTCGTTTGGCTCCAGGTCCGAGAAGGCGTACAACAGGCTGGCAGGGAAGGGCTTGCTGATATCCAACAAAGCCTGGATAACTTCAGTAATTGTGTTTTCTTTTTGCATGCTTCCTCCGATTTTAGGGTTGGATAATCGGGTTGATAAAGTCTTGCACCGTGATGAAGAACATCAACCCAATCAGGAGGATGAAAAATACCGAATTAATCGCGTTCGCGACGCGCTGGGGAATGCGTTTCTTGAAGATAAATTCTGGCAGCAGGAAGAGGATTTGCCCACCGTCCAGCGCGGGGATGGGCAGCAAATTGGTGAGCCCAAGCGCGATGGAAACTGTGCTGATAACCGAGAGCCTAAAGACCGGCAGTGGGGTGGCGGCAGCCACGGCGCTGGTCTGGTCCAGTTCGCTGGCGTTGCTGAAAATATCAAAAATGCCTTTGATGCCAACCAGGCGGGCATCTTCCCCAGATACTCTGCCCGTGATGAGGTTATACGGCAGCAAGAGGGTTTGTTTGGCTTGAAAGCCAAAGGTCTGGAAGGCGCTGCCGAGCGCCTGGAAGAAAGGTAAGGGCGCGTAGGCGTTGGTGTACCAGATACCTACCGAGCCCTCGCCTTCCGGCGGGTTCAGGCGTGGTGTCAGCTCGATGGTCAGGCTTTTGCCCTCTCGCAACAGGCTGAAGCTGAGCGGTTTGCCCAGGCTGTCCTGGATGAGCTTGCTCATGTGGTCCAGGTCTTTCAGAGTGGTCCCATTCACGGCGGTAATCACATCACCGGTCTGCAGCGCCGCGGTTGCAGCGGGGGAGTTCGGAGCGATATCGGTGATGAGGGCTTGGTTCTGTACAGGGCTTCCGATAGCAGAAAACATCAACACCAGAACCAGGATGCCAATCAGGAAGTTCATCCCGGCGCCAGAAACGAGCACCAAGAGGCGCTTCCAGGCTGGCGCGGCAGCCATGCCGCCTTCCACAGTCTCATCGCCTTCTCCTTTTGGGCGCACAAAACCGCCAAAAGGAATCCAATTCAAGGTAACATCGGTGCCCTTCCAGCTGAATAATTTGAGCAGCCTGGGAGGATATCCGAATCCAAACTCCTCAATTTGTATGCCGAGCGATTTAGCGGTAAGAAAATGACCGAGCTCATGAAAAAAAACAAGCAATCCGAACACAAACACGAACTGCAAAATAGTTAAGAATGTTGTCATCAGCGCAATACTCCTTATATTCGGAATTATACCCATATTAACAGGCAGGCTGCCGCCACCAGGGACGGATGTACAACACCCGGCTGCTCCTCCTCTTGGTTTTGCCCGCGGTGGCATAGAGTATAATTTTGCCCATGGCCATCATCGTCGCCCTCGACCTGGAAACAACCGGACTGGATCCGGCGCAGGATGCTGTAATAGAAATCGGGGCGGTAAAGTTTAACGACAAGCGCGTGGAAGCGGAATTTTCCACATTAATTAACCCTCGCAAGCCAATCTCCGCATTCATCACCAATCTGACTGGCATCACTAACAGCATGGTGCTGAATGCCCCCCTTTTAATCAACGCGCTGCCGGACCTGGCGAATTTTGTTGGGGACGCGCCCATCCTTGGCCAGAATATTGGCTTTGACCTGGCTTTTCTGCAAAAAGCGGGCATACTGCGCTCTAATCCTACGCTGGATACTTATGAACTGGCATCGGTGCTGATGCCCAGCGCGGCGCGTTACAGTCTCGGCGCGCTGACCAGCCAGCTGGGGGTGCTGCTGCCCGCCACGCACCGCGCGCTGGATGATGCCCGTGCCACGCACGCGGTCTATTTAGAGCTGATGAATCAGCTTGAGCGACTGCCGATTGAGCTGGTCGCTGAAATCCTGCGCTTGAGTGAGGGACTCGCTTGGAATGGCGAACTGCCTTTCCGTTGGACGCTGCAAAAGCTTACCCGTCAGGGCATCAAGCCCAAAAAAGGCGGCAGCGAAACCGGAGCCCTGTTTGCCACCGCGAAAGCGGTTCAGACGAAACCCTTGGTGCCGGCTGCCGCGCCGACGCCGCTCAATTCCGAAAGCCTGGCAGCCGCGCTGGAACCCGGTGGCGAGTTTGACCGCCAGTTTCCGGGCTTTGAACACCGTTCTCAGCAGGTTCAGATGCTGCGGGCAGTCGCGGATGCTTTTTCTCAGCAGAAACACCTGATGGTGGAGGCTGGCACAGGCACTGGCAAGTCTTTGGCATACCTTATTCCCGCCGCCGCCTGGGCGCTCCGGAATGGGGAGCGCGTGGTGATTTCCACCAATACCATCGCTCTGCAGGACCAGCTTGTCAATAAAGACATTCCCGACATGGTCGCAGCCCTGGATCTGGATATTAACGTCTCGGTGCTGAAAGGCCGCAACAATTACCTTTGTCCGCGCCGCCTGAACTTGCTGCGCCGACGTCAACCGGAAACGGTTGATGAATTGCGCGTATTGGCCAAGGTTTTGGTGTGGCTGCAGTCCAGCGACAGCGGTGACCGCAATGAGATAAATCTGAATGGTCCCGTGGAACGGTCGGTGTGGTCGCGCCTTTCAGCGGAGGATGAAGGCTGCAAACTGGAAACCTGCCTCAAGCGCACCGGCGGACGCTGTCCGTACTACCGTGCCCGCATTGCGGCTGATTCAGCCCATATCCTGATTGTCAACCACGCCCTGCTGCTGGCCGACGCGGCGGCAAACGGACGCGTTCTGCCGGAATACCACTACCTGATCGTGGACGAAGCGCATCATCTCGAATCGGCGACAACGGACGCGATGTCCTTCAGATTGCGGGCGCCGGATGTGACCCGCCTGGTGCGTGAGCTTGGCAGCGCAGAGCAAGGCTTGTTTGGCAGGCTGCTCGCGTTGGCGCAAACAGAACTTAAACCTTCGGAGCTGGCAGCCCTTACAAACGCAGTTGAGCAAGCCACGGACCAGGCTTTCCGCCTGGATAATGCCATCACCGCCTACTTCCGCGCTTTGGACAACGCGATGACAGAAATGCAGGAAGGTAAACCCGCCAGCCAATACGCCCAGCAAGAACGCATTACCGAAAGCAAGCGAAAGGCGCAATTTTGGTTCGACGTGGAAATCACCTGGGAAAGCGCTCAAATCTGTTTGCATGACCTCTTGAACGCGATTAAGACCATTCGCGAAGGCGTGCGGGGACTGGCTGATTCTGAAGATGAGGAAGTTGAAGACCTGCTGGGCATTTTGGGCACGATGAGCCTGAACTTCCTCGAAATTGACGCCCAGCTGGAGGGTCTGACAATGAAACCGGACCCAAACACGATTTACTGGGTAGAACAAGACCCGCTGCAGCATCGGCTGACGCTGCAAGCCGCCCCGCTTGAAATCGGCAAACTGATGGAAAAGACGCTCTGGTACAGCAAGGAGAGCGTCATTCTCACTTCCGCTACGCTCACAACGCATGGCGAGTTTGATTACCTGCGGCGGCGGTTGAACGCTGAGGATGCCGAGGAATTGACCGTTGGCTCTCCGTTCGATTATGAAAACTCAGCTCTGGTTTACCTTGCGCGGGATATTCCCGAGCCCAAAGAAGCTTATCCTTTCCAGAAAGCGGCAGAAGAAGCCCTGGTGCGGCTGGCAAAAGCGACCGGAGGCCGGATGTTGGCGCTTTTCACCTCGTACGCCCAGCTGCAAAAGACCTCACGCGCTATCGAAGGCCCCCTGGCAAAGGCGGATATTACGGTCTACGAACAAGGAGAGGGCGCTTCCGCGTCCGCGCTGCTGGATGTGTTCAAAGAGACGCCGCGGGCTGTTCTACTCGGTACGCGCGCGTTCTGGGAGGGCGTGGATGTGCCCGGCGAAGCTCTCTCGGTTTTAGTGATCACCAAGCTGCCTTTTGATGTACCTTCCGACCCGATTGTAGAAGCGCGTTCAGAAAGCTTTGATGACCCATTCAACGAATACATGCTGCCTGAGGCTATCTTGCGCTTCCGTCAGGGATTTGGCCGTTTGATTCGCACCCAAACCGACCGCGGCGTAGTCGCGATTCTGGATAAACGCATCCTCAGCAAGCAGTATGGGCGCCTTTTCATGGAGTCCTTGCCTGGCTGCACGGTAGTTGAAGGCTTTCTTGCCAACCTGCCGGAAAAAGCAGCCAGCTGGCTGGGTACCTGAGAATCTTCTTTACGCAGTCCAATCCCTGACGCAGGCTCTTCTCGTATTGATTAATGTGTCATGCTGAGCCGCAGGCGAATCATCTTGTCCTGCAAGCAGGATCCTTCGCTCTGTTCAGGATGACAAAAGTTCCGTCGTTGCGAGGGGCGCCAGCGACCGCGGCAAAGGATTCGTCATTGCGAGGGAGCGCCAGCGACCGCGGCAAAGGATTCGTCATTGCGAGGGAGCGCCAGCGACCGCGGCAAAGGATTCGTCGTTGTGAGGGAGCGCCAGCGACCGCGGCAATCTGCCTGTTAGAAAACTGAGAATTCCTCTAGTTCATCAACACAACAGGGGATTTTGTCATGCTGAGCCGCAGGCGAAGCATCTTGTCCTGCAAGCAGGATCCTTCACTTTGTTCAGGATGACAAAAGTTCTGTCGTTGCGAGGGGGCGCCAGCGACCGCGGCAAAGGATTCGTCGTTGCGAGGGAGCGCCAGCGACCGCGGCAAAGGATTCGTCGTTGCGAAGGAGCGCCAGCGACCGCGGCAAAGGATTCGTCATTGCGAGGGAGCGCCAGCGACCGCGGCAATCTGCCTGTTAGAAAACTGAGAATTCCTCTAGTTTATCAACCCAACAGGGGATTTTGTCATGCTGAGCCGCAGGCGAATCATCTTGTCCTGCAAG
>JAGOML010000015.1:8421-33283 GCA_017993575.1 Anaerolineaceae bacterium
TCATTGCGAGGGAGCGCCAGCGACCGCGGCAATCTGCCTGTTAGAAAACTGAGAATTCCTCTAGTTTATCAACCCAACAGGGGATTTTGTCATGCTGAGCCGCAGGCGAATCATCTTGTCCTGCAAGTTAGATCCTTCACTTTGTTCAGGATGACAAAAGTTCTGTCGTTGCGAGGGAGCGCCAGCGACCGCGGCAAAGGATTCGTCATTGCGAGGGAGCGCCAGCGACCGCGGCAATCTGCCTGTTAGAAAACTGAGAATTCCTCTAGTTTATCAACCCAACAGGGGATTTTGTCATGCTGAGCCGCAGGCGAATCATCTTGTCCTGCAAGCAGGATCCTTCACTTTGTTCAGGATGGCATCCCACAAGGCCTAGCAAAACCCGGCTGCCGTTATAATAACCGTCATGAAGCGGCAGTATTTACACACAAAACCCAGGAATTCGAACAGCAATTGCCGGCGTTTGCCGTGGGTTTGCGCCATCCTGGTTGTTCTCCTCTCCAATCTGCTGTGGGGCTGCGCAAAAGCCAGCGCTGTCAGCCCGGCGCCGCCCGCGCTCACCCCCACGCTCACATCAACCCCCGCTCCGACCACCACTGCAGTCACAAGCCCCCCAACGCCCACAAGCACAAACCTGCCGCCAACAGCAACATCAAACCCAGAGGCCGACCCAAAAGCTGAGCGCGCTGCCGCGTTGGAAAAGCAGCTTTACCGCGCCAGCCTGAATTACATCGCGGAAACCACCTCGGAAGCAAACGCTGTTGTAAAAAGCATCAAATTCAACCGCGGCGCGTACGAAAACGTAAAAAATGCCTGCGGTCCCCTCAGTATCGCCATTATGCGCAGCGGCGGCATCCTGCCCGCCACGACCAGTGTGCGGGAAATCTGGCTGCTCTGCGCGCGCGAAGGCGGAAAATGCAACGGCATGTCCGTCCTCAATCGGGAGTACTTCCCACCCAGCGAATATGATTACTTCCAGACCACCCAAAGCGTCAGAGAGTACGACTTTGCCGCTAATCCGCTGCAAGCGGGTGACTGGCTGTACCTGTACGTCAAACACAACGGTTTTGACCATATGCTGGTGGTCACGCGCGTGGACGCGAACGGCGCAGCCTACACCGTCACCAATCTGAACCGCGGCGAGGGCTTCAAGATTACCGAGGAAGTGCTCTACGACCCTGCAAAACCGGGAACGGGCTTGTTCTACGAACTCACCGACCCCATCCGGCTTAAATATGAACGCTACCTGGGCCTCAGCGGAGACGGCGGCTTTATGGTCATCCGTCGTAAAGGCGGTCTTGCATCAGTTCCACCATTCAATCAGGTTCTGGATGCCGCCCTGGCAGAAGGAACGGTCTGGTACGGATACATAAAGGAAGTTGGCAGCGGCGCTCCGGTCTACGAAAGTAATCTTTATACGCTCTTTCACCCCGCCAGCATGATAAAAATCCCTTTGGCCATGCTCGTTTTGCGCGGCCTGGAAAATCAGGGGAAATCACCCGCAGACCTGACGACCCTCAGCTTTGGCACCAAGACGCTGGAGCGTCTGCTTTCGGACATGGTGGTCAAGAGCGATGAAGATGCCGCTGCGGCGCTGCTCATTTATCTGGATACCCTTAAAGTAAACACTTCCACACTCAGAACCTGGGGCTTGCTGGATACCAGCCTGAGCCCGCGCCAAAGTACGGCGGCAGACCTCGCGCGAGCATTGGAAGGTCTTTACACAGGTGAACTGCTTGGAAAGGAAATGCGGAAGTATTTGCTGGACCTGATGGCTGAGCGCACGGAGAATGACAGCCTTTACCTTGGACCTCTCAGCGAGTTACTCCCTGGCGCGAAGTTTTATAACAAACGCGGCACCAGCGCTAAGCCGCCGATTGTGGGAGACATGGGCATCCTGGAATACCAGGGCAAAGCCTGGATAATTGTTCTCTCCGGCCGCCCCGACGAGCTGGTTGGCAGCAATTACGCCGGGTTGGAAAGCAGCATAACCAATTTCGCGGCGATGTTGGCGGACTTGCTGCGTTAAGAACAGCAAGATTAGAATTTTGATGCGCAAGCTCCTGGTGAAGCCCGGAACTTGTGACGTCATTACTTTAGACTGGTCGAATTAAATCTATGGGAAAATTCTTGCGTTTATGGCTGGTTGCCCTGCTGAGCGCGGCGCTCGCCGCGGCTGGCTGCGCGCCTGTGCCAATCATCGAGGGATTCCCAACCGCAAGCCCGACGAACACAGCGTCACCACCCCCTACTCAGACCAAAGTTCACACCAATACACCCCTGCCGTCCCCTTCGCCTGCCCCTACCTCGACGCCAGACCCTGTCGAATTCTTGGCGCGCCTGCCTATGCCCCCGCGCCTTGAAAGCGCTGAAGATGGAGAACGGGTGTACTTTGGCGACGATTATAAACAGCTGCCAGAAGCGGATACCGTCGATGAAATCATCGTCCCCGAACTTATCATCATCCACACCGACGGACAAACCGCGAACCTGCCCCAAAACTGGAACACAGACAGCACTTATCATGGATTGGGCGAATGGTATTCTGTGCACTTCGCGGTGAGCCAGTACGACATTTTGCAGATGCTTCCGATGTACACCAACGGGGTGCTGCACGGGAGCGGCGCCGCCCCGCAGTATAACGATCAAGGCGAATGGGTGACATACAACAACCGCTCGATTCACATCGAAATGGCTGGGCACGACTATAATGCCCTGATTGCGGGTTGGGCAAACCCAGAGATGAAGCAAGCGATTACCAAGACCACAGATAAGGCTACAGACCTGGTGGTATCGCTGCTCTGGTATTACCAAATTGATCCAGCCAACGTGCTCGGGCATTATCAGGTTGGCCGAGGAAAAGCAGACCCCGGCAACCTGTACTTCGAACAATACTTCCTTCCCCAGCTGCAAGAAAAATGGGAAGCCCTGCAAAAAAGCCTGCAGCCTTAATCGTTCCACGCACCATTCTTAATTGTTAAATCCATGTAAATTCGGTGCCAAAAAAGCGCAAATTTCGCCAACGCGCCCATAATTTGTTTGACAAGCGGCTTTTTGGGAGTAGTATATACAGCTTGTCAGAAACAAATCATACGCATCCTCTTAACCTCCCAGAAAGTATTATCATTAACCATCTATGGAAGCACAACCCACTCAGTTAAGTGCAGCAATAATTCAGCGGATTCAGGAACTAAATCCTGACCAGCTTTACCAGGAATTGGGATCCCGACCTGAAGGTTTAACGCAGAAAGAAGCCTCGGAGCGCTTGAACGTTTATGGATTAAACGTTCTTAAAGAAGTCAAAGGCAAACCGCTTATCGTCAAGTTCCTGGCCAACTTCACGCATATCATGGCAATCATGCTTTGGGTTGCCGGCCTTGGCGCTTTTATCGCTCGCATGCCCGAGCTCGGCATCGCCGTTTGGGCAGTCAATATCATCAACGGCGCTTTCAGCTTCCTCCAGGAATTCCGCGCGGAAAAAGCGACCGAGGCGCTCAAAAAAATCCTGCCGTCCCAGTCCCGCGTGATGCGCGACGGCGAGGAAATCAGCGTTTTAGCGCAAGAGCTGGTGCCCGGGGATGTGATCTTCCTGCAGGAAGGCGACAGCATTCCGGCGGACTGCCGGCTGTTGAACAGCGCTGACCTGCGCGTGAACCAGTCCACGCTCACCGGTGAATCGCACCCTGTTAACCGCTCCGCCGAACCAGTCAGCGGGGAAGCAATGACCCGCACGGATATCCCCAACCTCATCTTCGCCGGGACTTTTGTGGCCGCTGGCTCCGGCAAGGCAATTGTCTACGCGACCGGTATGGACACCAATTTCGGCCGGATTGCCCAGATCACGCAGTCGCTCAAAGAAGAGCTCAGCCCGCTGCAGAAAGAAATGGAGAACGTCACTAAGATTGTGACGGTCATCGCGGTAGGCGTTGGGCTGCTTTTTCTCGTCATTGCGCTGCTGTTTGTGAAAATCCCATTGATTGAGAGTTTCATCTTCACGCTCGGCATGGTAGTTGCCTTTGTCCCCGAGGGGCTGCTGCCGACCGTTACGCTGGCGCTGGCGATGGGAACCCAGCGTATGGCCAGGCGTAACGCGTTAATTAAGAAATTGTCCGCGGTGGAGACTCTGGGCTGCACCAATGTCATTTGCACCGATAAAACCGGAACCCTGACCCAAAATGAAATGACAGTGCGTTCAGTCTGGGTGCCTGCCGCGCGTGAAACCGAACCCTTTGCCGGGCGGGAGTTTGCTGTTTCTGGGACAGGCTACGAACCGATTGGCACTTTTTCCGAAAGCGGCATGGTCATGGACCCCCGCTCAGTGCCAGCTGTCAGCCAGGTCATTCTGACTGAAGCAAGATGCAATACTGCCCGCCTGCTTCCGCCCGAGACACTCGAAGACGGCAGTAAAACTGGTTGGAAAGTGCTTGGAGACCCGACCGAAGCCGCCTTGCTGGTCCTGGCAGATAAAGCCGGCTACACCCGTGAGGACTTGCAAAGTGAACAGAACATCGCCGAACTTCCCTTTGATTCCCGCCGTAAACGCATGTCCGTCGTCCATATGCAGCGTTCAGACGGCGCTATCCGGCGTGTGGCTTATGTAAAAGGCGGCATCCGCGAAGTTTTGGATGCCTGCACGCAGATTCAGATCGGTGAACAGAGTCTTCCCCTCAGTCAGGACTGGATCGATTACATCATGGCGCAGAACGATAACTACGCCCGCCAGGGTCTGCGCGTATTGGCTGCCGCCACGCGCGTGCTCCCCCGCGAATTGAGCGATTATCAGGTTGAAACCATCGAGACTGAGCTGACCTTCCTGGGAATAGTAGCCATGATGGACCCGCCCCGTGTGGACGTCACCGAGGCGGTGGAAAAATGCCGCAACGCGGGCATTCGCATCATCATGATTACCGGCGATTACGGCCTGACCGCTGAAAGCATTGCCCGGCGCATTGGCATTGTGCGCGGCGAGGACCTGCGCGTGGTCACCGGCGTGGAACTGGAAGGAATGAGCGATGAGGATCTGGTGAGCGCGGTGCAGGGACAGGTCATTTTCGCCCGGGTTGCCCCGGAACAAAAACTCAAGGTTGTCTCTGCGCTGCAAAAGCTCGGAAATGTTGTGGCTGTGACAGGCGACGGTGTAAACGACGCCCCGGCTCTGAAGAAAGCGGATATTGGCGTCGCCATGGGCATCTCAGGCTCCGACGTTGCCAAAGAAGCCGCGTCCATGATTCTGATGGATGATAATTTTGGCTCTATCGTGAACGCGATTGAGGAAGGCCGCGCGGTTTACGAAAACATCAAGCGCTTCACCACCTATATCTTTACCAGCAACACCCCCGAAGCAGTGCCCTTCATCGCGCATGCCCTCTCAGCCGCCCGCATTCCGATTGCCCTGAACGTTATGCACGTTTTGGCGGTGGACCTGGGCACAGATATTGTCCCGGCTTTAGCGTTGGGCGCCGAACCGCCTGAGGACGGCACGATGCACCGCGCGCCTCGCAAACTGACTGAGCACCTGATTACCCGCTCGCTGCTCTCGCGCGCCTATTTGATTCTTGGCCCTGTGCAAGCACTGGCTGCCATGGCCGCCTTTTACTTCTATTATTGGACGAACGGATACGCTGGGCAGTGGATTGATTTGCCTGGCAGCGGTCCCGTTTATCGCGCTGCTACGTCGATGGCATTGGCAGCGGTTGTGTTTACGCAGATTGGCAACCTTTTCGCGCAGCGCTCAACCCGCCGATCCATATTCAAAACCCCGCTGTTCAATAACAAATTAATTTGGTTTGGCATTTTGAGTGAGATACTCATCATCCTGGCAATTGTTTACGTACCATTCATGCAGCGCTTCATTGGCACCGGGCCTTTTGAACCAAAATACTGGTTGTTCCACCTGCTGTGGATTCCCAGCCTGCCCCTCGCGGACGCGGTTCGCAAAGCAGTGCAAACGCAGAAGGAAAAACGAGCCCTGCAAAAGCAGATACTTGCTGGCAAAGGAGAAACATTATGAAAATAATTATTATCGGGTGTGGACGCGTTGGAGCCGGCCTTGCGAAAAATCTGAGCATTCAGGGCATCGACGTCTCAATCATCGACAGCGACCCAAAAGCCTTTGAGCTGCTCGGACCGACCTTTAAAGGAAAGAAAGTGATTGGGATTGGTTTTGACCAAAAAGTGCTTTCGGATGCCGGCATCGAACGCGCTGACGCTTTGGCGGCGGTCACCGCCTCGGATGAGGTTAACCTTGTGGCGGCGCGCATGGCAAAAATGGTCTTCAAGGTACCCAGGGTCTCCGCGCGGGTGTACGAGCCGCAAAAAGCCAAAATTTATCGCCGCATGGGTATCCAGACGATTTCTCCGGTGACCTTGGGCATTGACCGCATGATCAGCACCCTGATTTACTCGCAACTCAACATCGAGCGCATGATTGGCGCGGGTCAGGTCAGCCTGATCGATGTGGATGTGAAACCGCAGCTGGTCAACCATTCCATCAAGGAGACCGAAGTCCCCGGCGAGATACAGGTAGTCGCGATTACGCGCGCCGGGAAAACATTTATACCCAACCCCGCCACCCAATTTCAACGGGATGATATCGTGCACCTTTTCGTAAAATTCGGCTCGAAAGATAAAGTCAGCCGCATATTCGGGGCTTAGGCAAAGGCAAGGAGGACAATATGAAAGTCATGATTATCGGTGGTGGTAAAGTTGGAACTTACCTGGCGAATTATCTCCTCAGTGAAAGTCACGAAGTCCGCCTGATTGAGCTGCGTGAGGAAGAAAAACCCCGCATACTGTTGGATGTTCCGGAAAGCGTTGTGTACATGGGCAACGGCACCGACCCCGACGTACTGGAAGCGGCAGGTATACGGAAAATGGACGTGATTGCCGCCGTTACCGGTCAGGACGAGGTGAATCTGGTGGCTGCCAGCCTGGCGCGTTTTGAATTCATGGTCCCACGCACCATCGCGCGCATTAACCACCCGAAAAATGCCTGGATGTTCACCGACGTGATGGGCGTGGACGTGGCGCTGAACCAGGCAGACCTGATGGCCGCCCTGATTGCCGAGGAAATGTCATTAGGCGACATGATCACGCTGCACAAGCTGCGCAAAGGCAAATTCGACCTGGTGGAAGAGAAAGTTGCACCGAACGCGCTTGCGAACGGCAAAAAACTGCGCGACCTGACTTTCCCACCGCAGTGCACAATAGTCGCTGTGCTGCGCAAAGGCGAACTGATTGTCCCGCACGGCGAATTGGAATTCCAAACCGCGGATGAAGTGCTGGCAGTAGTGCATAAAGACCAGAAGAAAGACCTGGCACGCTTCTTTGACCGCGTACTCTAAACCAATCTATCGTTCTAAAAATCCCGCCCTTGGGGCGGGATTTTTTATTACCTGGCGCTCTGTATACGCGCAAACGTTTATGGTAGGATAGTGGCAGGAAATTTATCGATTCAGGCAGGATGACTTATGTTCAGAACGCGTTTCGCCCCAAGCCCCACCGGGTACATGCACATTGGCAATTTGCGCACAGCGCTCTACGCCTACTTACTGGCGAAAAAACACCAGGGCGTCTTCATTTTAAGAATTGAGGATACCGATCAATCCCGCAATGTGCCCGCCGCGCTTGCCGCGATTTATCACGGGCTGGCATTGGCTGGCATCGCTTACGATGAAGGACCCGATAAGGACGGTGGAAAAGGACCCTATGTGCAGAGCCAGCGCTTGCCTATCTACCAAAAATATGCACAAGAACTTATAGCGGAGCGCGCGGCTTATTACTGCTTCTGCCAGAAAGATGACAAACCCGAGACGGAAGACCAACCCGTCCATCCGGATGTAACCCGCGACCCCTGCCGCTTGTTGACTGAAGCTGAAGTGCAGGCGCGCTTTGCCCAGGGGCTCACGCCCGTGGTGCGCCAGCGCATCCCCGAAGGCGGCAGCACGAGCTTTGTTGACCACGTCTACGGCAAAATTACGATCGAAAACGCGCAGCTGGACGACCAGGTGCTGCTCAAATCGGATGGCTTCCCGACCTACAACTTTGCCAACGTGGTGGATGACCACCTGATGGAAATCACGCATGTCATCCGCGGGCAGGAGTACCTCTCGTCTACCCCCAAATACAACCTCCTCTACCAGGCTTTTGGTTGGCAGATCCCCGAGTACATCCACCTGCCGCTTATCCTGCGCGAAGACGGCGCCAAACTGAGCAAACGCGCCGGCGACCCTTCTTTCGAAGACCTGGTGAAGATGGGCTACCTGCCGGAAGCAATCGTGAACTACGTCGCCCTGCTGGGGTGGAGCCCGGGTAATGACCGCGAGTTCTTTACAATGCGGGATTTAATTGAAGCTTTCGACATGGACCGCATTGGCAAATCCAGCGCGGCTTTTTCGATGGACAAACTCACCTGGCTGAATGGCGAGCACATCCGCGCGATGGAACCTGACGCTTTTCACCAGGCTGCCAGCAGTTACTATTCCGCGAATTGCGAACACGATGCGCAAAAAATCAGTCGTTTAATCCAGATTCGCGTGGAAAAGCTTACGGATATTCCCAGCATGATTCATTTTCTGAGCGAACTGCCTGAATACAGCGTGGAATTGTTTGAGAACCAGAAATCCAAAGCCACGCTTGCTTCCAGCGCCGAAGTGCTCCAGACGGTCATCCCGCTGCTTGCAAAGCTTGAGGAGTGGGATAACGAGAGCCTCTTCGCGGCGCTTAAGGACTTTGCCGCCGCCCACGGGTACAAGACGGGCACCGTGATGTGGCCAATCCGCACCGCCCTCTCAGGCCTGCCGGCATCGCCCGGGGGTGCCACTGAACTGGCGGATTTGCTGGGAAAAGAGCAAACGCTGCGCCGACTTAAGATCGGGCTGGAAAAGCTGGAAAGTTGAGCGCTGCGGCAGTCGTCCAGCGTTAGGAACAGTTCTTGCAACCTTAGCTCTAATTGATTATAAGCTGGCGCCTACAGATGAAAGCCCTCCTGGACATACTTCCTTTTCTCACGGTTATTCCATACGCTCTGCTCTATTTTCTTATCCTGCTCAGCGCCAGCATGCTGGCATTATTAGCGCTGCGCAAGCCCAGCCCTTACGGATATCAAGCCGCCCCAGCATTGCGTGCCGCTCTCTTTGTGGTTTTTACTGCTCAACTGCTGCTGCTAACGCTCAGCCTTCTGATTTTCCAGGGCATCAGCGGCCTTGACCGCTATTATCCGCTCATTTTCCACACCCTCACTCTTATTACCCTTATCTGGTTAACCGCCGGACTGCATTGCGACCGGTTTAAGAGCCGTCAAGTTCGGCTTCCGGTTTTCCTGAGCGCCCTCGCGCTCCTTGCGGGCACATTGAGTGTGTTAGCATGGTCCACCTGGCCTCCAGAAAAACCATTTTCGGGCTCGGCATTTAGCCTGGCATGGTCAGGCGCGGCTTTGCTGCTGCTCTTGGTCGGCCTGATGTTGGCTTTGCGCAGTAAACGTCCGCACAAGCTGGAACGCGTCCTGATTTTGCTGATTGCCGCGCTCGGGTATCTGCTTTATGTACTTTACCCCGAAGGAGGCGAACTTCCGGCTGGGGTTATGCTCAGCCAGCTGCTCTATTACCCGCTGCTCATCAGCGCCGCGTGGCAGTCGCGCCATCCGGAACAATCGCGGAACGTCAGCGCCAGCTCGCCCCAGATGGCCGCTGCTTTTTTGGACCTTGGTCTGTTGGAGCGCGTAAGTGAAATCCGCGCCGCGCTGACGCATGCCCTCTCCCTTTATCTGATGGGCGACTTGGTCGGCATCATGGAGAAGGACCCACAGACGCCTGCGTTTAACGTCAGCAATGTATATGACCTGATTAGTGAATCTTTTCTGCCAACATTTCAACTGCCTTTCAAACAGGTACCCAAATTGCGGCGGCACTTCGAGGACCTGCTCCCACTAATCGCGAACACTGATGAGCAACTCAGCGGCGAAAAGCAGGTCATTATGCAAGCAAGTGGATACAACGCTGCTGGCAGCTTGATGCTCTACCCTCTCAGCAGCCCCGGGCAGACCGCAAGGTATGCCCTGCTCTGCGTAAATCCCTATACCAATCGCCTTTGGACCGAGAATGACCTGGAAGCCCTGCGGATGCTTTCCGGGAAGTTAAACCAAGTGCTGGACCGCGCCGCGCTTGTGGAAGCTGGCAGCGCGTTGAAAGACGAAAGCCGCTACCTGAATAATCAAAAGGAACGCGAAAAAAGTGATTTAGCGTCCGCGCTTTCCGAAAGCAGAGCCGAAATTAGCGCGCTGCGCGCCCAACGCGCGGGTGAACAGGCGGCGCAAGCCGCGGAATTTCGCGTGTGCCAGGAACGGCAAAAGTATCTGGAAGCGCAATTGGACCACTTGAATGAAAACTTACAAGCGCAAACAGAAGCATTAACTGAATTGGATGCCCTGAGACAACAAAAAGTCGCTCTTGAGCAGGCATTGGAACAAAACGAGCAGCGCGCGAACACCCTGCGGCAGGAACTCGCGCATTCTCACGCGCTGCTGGCCGACCTGCTTGGCAAAACAGAATCCAGCACAAATTTGCAGGACAACACCTCTTCCGCGCAGTCAGATTCGAATCCATCCAGCCGCGCAGTCCCGCAATCGCCTCTCAGCCAAGCCCAAGAGGCTCTGCAATCCTCCCTGGACGAAACGGCCGCAACTTTTTACGCAAAACGGGTCGCCCTGAATGCATCCATTGATAAGCTGCCGGACTTAGGTCAGCCTGACCTTTCCCGACTCCAGAAAATCCTGGAAAGCCTCACAATCAACGCCTTCGCGGCCTCACCGCTGGATGGAGAAGTTGTGGTAGAGGTACGGCCTGTTGGAGCGGAGAGCAAAAGCCCGGCGCTGGAGATTCTCTGCACGCACGCCGGCGTGGGAATTACACCGGACGATCAAAAGCGCTTGCCTGAACTTCTCTCAGATCCAGAATCCGCCGCGCTCAATGGCGTAGGTGATTTTGCCGCCCTGCGTGAAGCCGCGGGCCTGCTGCGCGCATGCGGCGGACATTGGTGGCTGAAGAGTGAACCCGGCAGCCAAACTACGTGGCGCGCGCTTTTTCTATCGGGTGCCAATCCGGGTTCGGAATCGTCGGAGCATGAATAGCTCGGAGACACGCCGACAGGAGCAGGAAAAACGATGAGACTAAAAAGACATCAGATCCTTACCTTAATCATCTTTGGAGCCCTCACGCTCACCATCCTCATGGCGGTCATTTCCGGAGCTCTGGTGAGCGCGGCAGCAAACTCCAGCGCGTTTCCTTATCGCATCGGGTTCAAGGACTTCGCCGCGACTCCAACCCCTTTTCAGCCCAACGCCTTCGCCAATATCCTCGAGGACGGCACCATCGAACTGCTCCCGCAGCCTATTTACACCCCTACGCCGGTGCCAGTCATATCCCAGGACCAACTGCCGGATAATCAGCTGAACATCCTGCTATTGGGCTGTGACGACTTCTCTGCCAACGGCTTTCGCACGGATGTCATCATGCTGCTTTCGCTCAATCCCAAACACCACTCGATATCCCTCATATCGTTCCCGCGCGACCTGTACGTGACCATCCCGGGCTACTGGTCCAACCGTATCAATACGGCCTGGGGCTTAGGCGGTTTCGCGCTCCTGGCAGATACATTCCAGGCGAATTTTGGCATCCATCCGGATTACTACATGATGGTCAACTACAACGGCTTTAAAGACGTGGTGAGCAGCCTGGACGGAATTGACGTGGAAGTAACCCAGGAGCTGCAGGATTCCTGCAAACTGGACCCCAGCGGCTGGTGCGTCCTGAAACCGGGGATGGTGCACATGGACGGCGGCACAGCCCTTTGGTATTCTCGTTCGCGCCTGACAACCAGCGATTTTGACCGCAACCGCCGCGCGCAGGATGTTGTCAAAGCGATTTTTCGCAAGGCGATGAATCTTAACGTTGTTTTCAAATTGCCAGAGCTCTACGGCGCTTACCGGGAATATGTCGATACCAATCTGCAGCTGGGCGATATCCTTCCATACGTGCCTCTGGCATCGGAAGTGATGAAAACAATGAATATCAATCAATACGCGGTTGGCCCGGAAACGGTGACAAACTGGATTACAGCGGAAGGCGCCATGGTGCTGATTCCCAATTACTACGCAATTAACCCAATCATCGCGGAAGCGCTTTACCTGAATGACTGAGGTTTGACAAGCTCGGAAAACCCGTATAAACTACTTAAACTAATTATCTACGCGAAATAGATTGGAGCCATAATGAATCCGATTTCTGAAAACCTCAGCGCCCACCTGACGGCCAGCACCTTGATGCAGCCGGCAATTCAGGCCTGGAAAATTTATCTGCATGACCAGGGCAGGTCTAACCATACCCTCAAAGCGTTTACCGCGGACCTGCAGCTGCTCGCGAGCTTCTTGCCCACTGACGCCCAAATTGGTCAGGTCAGCACCAAAGACCTAAACAATTTCCTTACCTGGCTGCAGACCGACCGCAAGGTGCCCTGCAGCCCAAAAACGCTGTCCCGCCGCATCACCGCGATTAAATCCTTCTTCCGCTGGCTTTCCCGCGGGGCTGTCATCCCTATGGACCCTGCGGAAAAGGTTGAGCAAAAAACAGTCATCAGTCCCTTGCCGGTGGTTCTGACCAAGACCGAACAGGAAAAAGCTTTGGACGCCGCTGAAGCGCTGCGCACCTCCGCAGCGCAGGATTTGCGTCCTTATTTGCTGCTCAAACTGGTATTGGATACAGCTATGAAGAAAGGCGAATGCCTGAATCTGAAGACCAATCACGTGGAATTGGAGGGCCCCGAAGGACCATACATCTTCATCCGCTACCCCAGCCTGCGCTACCGTTACAAGGAACGTAAAGTGCCCGTGTCCGTGGAATGGACGCAAGCTTATCAGGAATATATCGCCGCTTACAAAATCCAGGACGCTGTTTTTCCCTGGTCTCAGCGCCGTCTCGAGTACCTGTTAGAGGATGTTGGCAAGGCCGCCCAGCTGGACAAGCACCTCTCTTTCGACATGTGTCGTTGGACAAGCGTGTTAAACGACTTGACCTCCGGGATGGACGCGGATAAAATCCGGCAGAAATTAGGCATATCCAAGATTCAATGGCGCGAGGTTTCGCAAAAACTGCGCAGCCTGGCAAAAGAGTACGGCTACGAGCTAAGCTCTCCTGAGAATAAAGGATAAGCCACGAACCAAAATCAAAAGAAAGAACATATTATGCAAAGACCACAACGGAAGTCCTCACTTCCTGCCGTATTATTCCTGCTTGTGCTGATCCTTGGGCTCGCCTTGGGCGCGGCAGTCAGCCTCAACCGCGTTCGCGATGGAGAGGGCAGCTTTCTGAACAACCTCTGGACCAAAAACGGCGAGGGAATTCAAGACCCATTCCTGGCGGGCAATTCCAACAGCCTGCAAATACCGCCCCATGTAAAAACCATCATGCTGCTCGGTTCGGATTACACTCCGCAGAGCGGTTACCGCACCGATGTGATGCTTCTGGCGGCTTTCAACACAAAAACGAATGAAATCCACCTCTTTTCCCTCCCCCGCGACCTGTGGGTGGATATTCCCGGCTATTACGCGCAGCGCCTGAACGTCGCTCACGCCGTGGGCGGCTACCAACTGCTGGGCGATACCTTAGCTTACAATTTTGGCTTTAGGCCGGACCATTACGCTATCGCTGAGTTTTCAGCGTTCAAGTACGTCGTAGACCTGCTGGGCGGAATCAACGTGCAGGTGACTGAGCGCATGGAAGACCAATGCGACTTTACCCCAGAACGTTGGTGCGTGGTCGAACCTGGCCTCCACGAGATGGACAGTCATTTCGCGCTCTGGTATGTGCGCGCCCGTCTGAATTCCTCGGATTTTGACCGCACACGCCGCGCGCAGGAAGTAGCCCGCGCCATCGCGAAAAAAATCACCAGCCCAGCTAACTTGGTTCGTTTGCCCACGTTCATCGAATCCGCATTAGATGTCGTGGAAACTGACATGACCATTGGTGATATGTGGCTGTACATCATGCCGCTGAACAAATTCCTGAAGCCCGATATCGCGACGGGTTTTACACTGACCCCAAACGAAGCAGTGGGCTTCATCACGGATGACGGCGCGATGGTTTTACAGCCAGATTACGGCGCAATCCAGAATATTTTGAGAGAAGTTTTTTGGATTGATTAAGGGCTTGAGTCTTAAGCCGGCCTGCGCAGGCTGAGGTGCAAAATTTCCGGCTCATCTCCGATTAGGCGCCAGGCTTGTGAAATCCGCAGCCCGGCTACCCACAGCAAAGATCCCTCACACAAGACCAAAGGCCAAAGCGCCCGGGTCGGCTGAGGGATTTTTTGATTCACAAAAAAATCACTAAGTTTTTGGCTCTTTCCTGGCATCCCCAACGGCGACCAACGTTCACCCGGCCTGGCAGGCCGTGCTTCCAACGGCAGGTTTAGGTCTGCCGGGTTCAGCCAGGCATGGTCCGGGCTGCGCCGCTCCTCCGCGCTAATCTTTTTATACGCTTTGGCGCTTACCATCTCAGCGCGCAGTTCCCAGCCCTGCGTGAGAGGAAGTGCCGCATCAAGGGTCAACGTAAAGCGCTCAGCGCGCTGCAGCTGTGGGTACTGCGAGAATGCCAGTTGACTGTTCCTGGGCATTAGCATAATCACCCCCTGATGGCGGTGAATCTCTAACCCAGCTGTGAAATCAAAACGCGTTTGGTCCCCATGCAAGCCAGTCAGCGCGCGTTCCAAAACCTCCAAGCCCACATCTCGCAGCTCGGGGCGCAGGCAGGCGACAGCCCGCAAAAGAACTCGCCTTTGTAAGCCTACAGCCAACCCGTTAAAAACGCGCGCGTCCAGCGCAATCCGTTCAACGCTTTGTTCGCGCAAACAGTCGCGCCAAGCCTGCTGCTCCAGCTCAGCCAGCAGTTCGGCGTCAGCCTGCATCACCCGCGCGTTGCGGGTAATCACCCGCCTAAAGGCCGGATTGGCGGCTTCGAGCGCGGGTATGATTTGGTGCCGCAAGCGGTTGCGAAAAAAGCTCGTGTCCGCGTTGCTTTCGTCCACGATATACGCCAGGTGGTATTCTGCGCAATAAGCTTCAGTCTCCGCGCGGTTAATAGTCAACATTGGGCGAATTATCGGCAGGCTGGGATGAAATTCGGCCAGCACAGCCCGCGCTTGAATCCCGCGCAGTCCATTAATCCCAGACCCGCGGATAAAGTGCATCAGGATGGTTTCCACCTGGTCATCGGCGGTATGCCCTACAGCCACTGCCTGGGCATCCTGTTCCTGGGCAATCTGCAAGAGGAATCGATAACGGCACTGACGCGCTGCCTCTTCCAGTCCCAGTTTGTGTTCCCGCGCGAAAGCCCTGACATCAATTCGCCGCGATACAAAAGGCACATTCCAGGACGCCATCAACGCGCCAACCTGTTCCGCTTCTCCCGCCGAAGAAGGCCGGAGTCCATGGTCTAAATGCGCGGCTGCAAAACGCACTCCCGCTTCCCACAGGCAGCGCGCCAGGCACAAACTGTCCGCGCCGCCAGAAACGCCAACGACCAAAGACTTGTCAGGCGTCCAAAGGCAGTCGCGCACGAGGGATGATAAAATTCTTTCTGAAATCACAGCAAAATTATAGCATCCTGTCTGTGGATAGAGCGACCGCGGCCGAATCTACTGTATACTTAAGCGGGAGGAGCAATAAACAATGCCCACATTGCTTGGAATCACCGGTAATGTTGCTTCAGGGAAAAGCGCAGTTCGGCAATATCTTGAAAACGAAGGCGCGCTGACCATTGACGCGGATTTGCTCGCACAATCCACTTATTTGCCCGGCATGCCCGCCTATGAACCCATTCTGAAAGCCTTTGGCAGGGACATGTGTTACTCTGATGGTCAGATTAACCGCTCCAGGCTGGGAAAATTGGTCTTTAAAGATGCCGGCGCTCTGCGTCAACTGGAAGCCATCGTGCACCCGCTGGTGATGCAGGGAATTGAGGACATAATCGCCCGCGCCAATGTGGACCTCATCGTCGTGGAAGCCATCAAGCTTTTCGAAGCCGGGCTGCACGCGCGCTGCAACGCGGTTTGGACCGTGGTTGCCCAGGATGTTGTTCGTCAGGAGCGTCTCATGAACACGCGCGGGCTCACCGAAGCAGACGCTCTGCTGCGCGTCCAGTCCCAAAGCCCACAGGAAGAAAAAGCCCGGCGGTCGGATTACGTCATCAACACGGACGGCAGCTATCAAGACACCTACGCGCAGACGTTTAACGGCGCGAAAATGCTCCAAGCCGCTGTCGCCCCTCAAATCATTTCCCGTGAGGGCGAAGTTTTTCGAGCCCTGAGACCAGAAGATTTTTCTTCCGCGCGAGCCCTGCTGAACCGCTTTTTCCCACAGACCTGGGAAGACGAGGATATTTATCGTTCGCTCAGCCACCGCGCGGTGCTAGCTGGCTTTCGGGAGGGCGAACTTAGCTCGCTCACGTCCTGGAAACTTGAGTTTTTCCTGGGGCTGGCGCAAAGCGTCATTCCGTACACCCCCGCGTCAGAGGAAAATCAAAGCGCGATTTCAGTCCTCAGCATTTGCGCTGGTGCGCATTTGTGCAAAGGCCTCTATATCCCGCGCGAATTGATAGCGCCTCCTTCCGCCAAACTCCTGGGCTTTTTGCCCGGTGAATCCGCCATTGTGGACGTGCATCCGCTCTCCACTGCCAATTTTTTGCGCAAAAACGGGCTGGTTCCTGGAGAGGTATTTGTCCGGTCTAATCTTTAGGCAGGGGAATATTAGCATTGAGCCTGTTTACAGGTTATACTTAGGTTTCACCGGACAGCTGAGAATGGTGCCCGTATGCAGGAGCTAATTAGCAATTTTCTCTTTATTCTCGAGCGCTTTGATTGGATGAGCGTGATTGACATCGCCCTTGTGACGATCTTTTTTGCGATTCTGCTCTACATGCTGCGCGATACCGAAGCGCTGACCCTGCTGCGCGGCGTTTTTCTGGTAGTGATCCTGATCACGCTGGTCACTTCGCTGGTCAATTTGCCCGCGTTTTCCTGGTTGGTAAACACGATCGCCCCTGCTATGATTTTTGTCATTCCTGTCATCTTCGCTCCGGAAATTCGGCGCGCTCTGGAGCGGGTCGGGCGCTTCTCGAATATGGATTTTCTCACCCGCCGCTCCAGCCCAAAAACCCGCGAACGGACAGAGGGCACCCTGCAGGAAATCACCAAAGCAGCTGTGCGACTTTCTGAACGCCGGCACGGCGCGCTGATTGTCATCCGCCGCAACGATTTTTTGACCCAATACTACAAGAATGGCGTGTACCTGGACGCGGATATTACTGCCGAACTGCTGCTGCAAATCTTTTACCCGAACACGCCCCTGCACGACGGCGCTGTTATCGTAGAGGACAACCGCGTCAAGGCAGCAGCCTGCGTGATGCCCCTCTCTGCCAGCGGCGTATTGAACAGCCTGCCAGAAAGGTCTATGGGCTTACGCCACCGCGCCGGCTTGGGCATCAGTGAAGTCAGCGACGCGGTCGCACTGGTTGTCTCCGAAGAAACCGGCAGCATCTCCATCGCCTACCAAGGTCGCTTCATCCGCCGACTGGATGGCGAACGCCTGCTGAACACCCTGCGCGCGTTTTTGCTGCCAGAGGAATTGCCAAACAAGCAAGCCGCGAAAACCAAGGAAAAGAAAACTGAGGAAGAGAAACAGGGAGGGAACGCTAAATGAAAACCCTTCGCTGGATTGTGAAGTTCCTTCCAACGCTTTTCACGGCGCTGATTTTGGCTATTATTGTATGGGTTTCGGCCGTTTCCAGCGCGGACCCAAACGAGGAGCGTGAGTATTCAGCGCCTATCCCCGTTACCGTGTTGGGTCTTGACCCGGACCTGGTCATTACCGGCCAGCTTGAGGATGAAATCAAGGTGAGCATCCGCGCACCGCGTTCCATCCAAGAACGCCTTGCCACAAATCCGAACGCTATCCACGCCTTCATCAACCTCTCCGGCTTGAAAGCGGGTGAGCACTCCCTAGAACCGCAAATCGCCATCGATTTCAGCCCGACACGGGTAACGGCGTTTTCGCCTTCTGAAATTACTCTTAAGCTGGAAAACATTCTCAGCAAAGAGGTGCCGATAGAAATTCGCCAGACGGGCGGTCTGCCTATTGGCTACGAAGCCGGTGAGATTGTCCTATCTCAGCCCACAGCATTAATTATCGGGCCAGAAAGCCAGGTTGTAAAAGTGGAGCGAGCGGTCGCGAACATTGACCTGAGCAATGTAATTACCACGATTTCCCGCCAGGTAGAACTAAAAGCCTTGGATTCACGCGGGGTGATTGTCAGCGGCATAAACCTGAATCCCACCCAGGTGAATGTGGAAATTCCAATCACTCAACTGGGCGGCTACCGCAACGTTTTTGTCAAAATCGTCACGACTGGTCAGATTGCCCAGGGCTTCTACCTTACTGGCATTCTGGCAGACCCGCCCACCATAACCATCTACAGCACAGATCCTGAATTGGCGGCAAACATGCCCGCCTTCATCGAAACAATTCCACTGAATTTGAATGGCGCGCTCGAAAGCTTTCAAAAAGAAGTCAGCTTGAATTTACCCGAAGGCATCGTGGTTGTCGGCGACCAACAAGTCAGCATCCAGGTGAGCATTTCCGCGATTCAGTCATCCCTACTGCTGACTGGCATCCCTGTCGAGGTGGTCAACCTTGGTCAAGGGCTTAATGCCGCGTTATCTCCCGACCGCGTGGACATTTACGTCTCCGGACCGCTTTACTTGCTGGACAAACTCATCGCGGCGGATATAATCGTCAGGCTGGACCTGGCAAACAAAACACCCGGCACCTATCAGCTGATACCAGTCGTAACGCTGGGAGATGACGCAATTAACCTTGATTCCATTCTGCCCGCGTCCATCGAGGTGGTCATCAGCAGGTAGATGTGGATGTAAGACGCCCCTGGAAAGAAAACAAAAGAAATGAAAAAACCCGTAATTGTTTTGGTCGGAAGGCCAAATGTTGGTAAAAGCACATTGTTTAATCGCCTGGTAGGCGAACGTCTGGCAATAATTGACGACGTTCCCGGCACCACGCGCGACCGTCTGGTTGCGGAAGGCGATTGGGCCGGGCACGATTTTTTTGTCGTGGATACAGGCGGCATTGACCCCACCCGCCAGCGCAGCCAGGAACCACTCTCCATCGGTTCAGCCGCTTTTATCGCGGATATCCGCGAGCAGGCCGAAATCGCCATGGAAGAAGCGGATGTAATTCTGCTCCTTACAGATGCCCAGCAAGGAGTAACTGAAGCAGACCGCGAGATTGTAGAGATTCTGCGGCGGCGCCAGTCGATTGTGGAAGGCCGAAACCACCCCCCCATCATCCTGGCAGTCAATAAAGCCGATAGCGAGCTTTACCGCGCGAATGCGCTGGACTTTTATTCGCTGGGTCTGGGCGAGCCATTCCCAATTTCCGCCATACATGGCACGGGTACTGGCGACTTGCTGGACGAAGTGGTGTCCAACTTCCCCAAACAGGAAGAGCCCGAGGAAGAAGATACAAGTATCAAAGTCGCGATTGTGGGAAAGCCCAACGCTGGAAAATCCAGTTTACTGAACAAACTGGCTGGCGAGAACCGCTCGATTGTGAGCCCTATCCCTGGCACCACGCGCGACGCGATAGACACCCAAATCAGCTATGAAGGGCTGCCAATTACCTTGATAGACACCGCCGGCATCCGCAAGCGCGGCACAATCATCCCCGGCGTGGAAAAGTATTCCGTTCTGCGCGCCATGCAGGCGATTGAGCGCTGCGACGTCGCCCTATTGGTTGTGGACGCGGTAACCGGTATCACCGCGCAGGACACGCACATCGCTGGTTACATCAATGAAGCATGGAAATCGGTAATTCTAATCATCAATAAATGGGATTTGATTGAAAAAGACACGCACACAATGGTGGAATTCGAAAAAACCATACGACAGGCGTTAAACTTTTTGCCCTATGTGCCGGTTATTTTCATTTCCGCCTCCACCGGGCAGCGCGTAAACCAGGTTTTGCCATTGGTGGCGCGCGTGCAGGAGGAACGCCTGGTCCGTCTGACGACCTCTCAACTCAACCGCATCCTGCAGAACGCGCAGGACATGCACCAACCTTCCTCTGGTTCCGGTCGCATGTTCCGCATTTACTACGGGACGCAGGTGCGCTCCGAACCGCCCACTTTTCTGCTCTACTGCAATGACCCGACCCTGGGGCATTTTACCTACCTGCGCTATCTCGAAAATCAAATTCGCAAAGAGTACCCTTACGTTGGCACGCCTATCAGGCTGGTACTTAAAGCGCGCGAACGCGGGGAGGACTGAACCGCGGCGAAAGTTGTATAATTGGGGCAGTTAAAACGCAAATAAAACAGGAAACACATCGTGGACCAATACACCAGCCAGGCATCGCCTGAAATAAATACACCAGAATCCGCGCCAGAAAGAAGACGCAAATCAAGCTTTTGGATTGACACGCTCGAGACAATCCTCATGGCGCTGGTGCTCTTTCTGGCGATTAACGCCGTCAGTTCACGCGTCAGGGTGGAGAACATCAGCATGAAACCCACCTTGCAGCCTGGCTATTTGCTGGTGGTAAACAAACTGGCTTACAAGTTAGGGGAACCAAAGCACGGCGACATCGTGGTCTTTGACTACAGAGGCGAAGGTCAGGAAGACTACATCAAGCGTATCATCGGCTTACCCGGGGACCAGGTTGTCGTCGAGAATGGCGTTGTCAGCGTTAATGGGCACCCGCTCACCGAACCCTATATCGCTGAATTTCCCCGTTATTCTGGCAGCTGGAGCGTGCCAGCAGATTCCTACTTTGTACTCGGGGATAACCGCAACAACTCGTCCGATTCCCATCAGTGGGGCTACGTTGAAAAAGCGGATGTCATCGGAAAAGCTGTCTTCGTCTACTTCCCCTTTAACGCCGTGCGCTCGTTGGTAATCCCGGATTTGGTGCAGGCTGCCAATTGAAACTGAGCCCGGTCAGACCGCAGATTTCCAATAAAAATCCAACAATCGCGACGACAATTAAAGCGTATAATACTCCCGTATGAAGTCATCACTGCCTAATAACCCCGAGACCTGTCCCCGCTGCATGGTCGGCCGCATCAAGCGCAAGCTTATTCCTTACACGCTAATCATTGACGGCCAACTGCTGTGCGTGCCGCGCTTCCCTGCCTGGGCGTGCGACGTCTGCCACGCGTATATGTTTGACCCAGCCGCGATGAGCCGTCTGGAAGCCTCACTTAGCGCTCGCCAGAAAACCAAAAAATCGCCCCAAGCGCGTCATCACGCCGCCCCAAGTTCTTCATCTGCCGAAAAACCACTGGAAAGTTTTTAACACGATTTATCTAATAGGGGTGCCGCGGCATTTAAAAGGCAGTTCTCTATGAGTTGCGTAAGAAAACAGCTTTTTTGTTGACTTAGCAACTCTAGAGTGCTATCATCTTGTTACAGAACTTATACTTTTTATTCATTCTGTACCTTAATAATGGAGGTTTTTTATATGAGCGCGGTCTTATTATCACGGATTATTGGCGCAGTTATTTTTGGAGTTATTGGCTTCTTTTCCGGAACACCGATTCATAATTACCTGATTTCATTTTGGGCGACGTATCCGTTAACGAACGGTATCACGGTTGTAATTTGCATTATTCTCTTTATGCTGATTGGCTACATTATCAGTCCTTGGATCAGCGTTAAACCTGTTTTGGCAATCAGCAGAACCCTGGGGAAGACATCCCCACAGGCGCTTTTGAGCGGGCTGATTGGCCTGATTATCAGCCTGATTATCTCCGCGCTTCTGGCATATCCCGTATCACTGCTTCCCAAACCTCTCGGTCAAATCATGCCGCTGGTAGTGGTGGTGGTGTTTGGGTATCTTGGACTGACGCTTTTCTTCAGCCGCAGCCAGGAATTCCTGAGCTTGTTTCGCTCCTTTTCCAATAAAATATCCACTAAGGGCTCGCGGACGCAGGTGGATGGAGAACATAGGGTTTTGGTAGATACCAGCGCGATTATTGATGGGCGCATCGCCGATATCGCGAAAACTGGCTTTCTACCCGGCACGCTCATTGTGCCGCGCTTTGTGCTGAATGAACTGCAGTACGTCTCCGATTCCGCCGACTCTATGCGCAGGCAGCGCGGTCGCCGCGGGATGGATGTGCTGACCGAGCTCCAAAATGATGATAGAACCTCGGTTATCATCAGCGATATTGACGTGGAAGGCGTGCGTGAAGTGGATGACCGCCTGGTGGTACTGGCCCGCCAGATGCGCTGTCCCATCCTTACCAATGACTACAACCTGAACCGCATCGCCGAACTGCAGGGCGTGAAAGTTCTCAATATTAATGACCTTGCCAACGCGGTGAAAGTTATCCTTCTACCCGGAGAGAGCTTCGATATCCGCGTCATTCAGGAAGGCAAAGAATACAACCAGGGCGTCGGGTACATGGATGACGGCACGATGGTAGTCGTTGAAAATGGTCAGCGCTACTTAAATAAGGAAATCACGGTTATAGTGACCAAAATCCTGCAGACCTCTGCCGGACGCATGATTTTTGCCAAACGTGAAGTGGACTAAATCAGTAGGAATGCCATGGCTTTGAAAATATACAACACGCTGACTCGCGAAAAAGAAGAGTTTTGCACGCTGGAACCTGGCAAGGTGCGCATGTATGTCTGCGGACCAACAGTATACGACCGCGCCCACATCGGCCACGCCATGTCCGCGCTGGTTTTTGACATCGTCCGCCGATACCTGGAATACTCCGGGTACGAAGTGCGTTTCGTGATGAACTTTACCGATGTGGATGACAAAATTATCGACCGCGCCAACCAATCCGGGGCGGATCCGTTCCAACTGGCGCAGGGATATATCGAGGACTACAAACGCAATCTGGAAGCGCTGAATATCAAACCAGCCAGTATAAATCCGCGCGCCACGCAAGAAATGTCCCACATCCTTGAAATGATCCAGGCGCTGGTGGAGCAGGGCTCCGCCTACGCCGTAGACGGCGATGTTTATTACCGTGTTGATTCCAATCCGGAGTACGGCAAGCTTTCGGGGCGGCGGCTGGAAAGCATGAACGCTGGCGCGCGCGTCCAGGTGGATGACCGCAAAGAACATCCGATGGATTTCGCGCTTTGGAAAGCCGCCAAGGAAGGCGAACCGGCTTGGGACAGCCCCTGGGGCAAAGGCCGCCCGGGCTGGCATATTGAATGTTCAGCGATGAACATGCACCATTTGGGTGAGCAAATTGATATCCACGGCGGCGGAAATGACTTGATTTTTCCTCATCACGAGAATGAAATCGCCCAGACAGAAGCCCTGACCCACAAAGCCTTCGCCAGGTACTGGATGCACAACGGCATGCTGACGCTCAAGAGCGAAAAGATGTCCAAGTCCTTAGGCAACATGGTTCTTATCGACGAATTCCTGGCGGAACACCCCGGCGACGTGATGCGCTTGCTGGTTCTGAACGGCTCTTACCGCAGCCCGCTGACCTATAACGACGAAGTATTAGCGCAGACCGAACAGGCTTACAAGCGTTTGCTCACCGCGAAGAAAACCGCTGACCTGAGCGCGCCCGGTATCGACCCAGCCAAGGCCAACACGCTTCAATCGGAAGCTGAGAAAACCCGCCTGCAGTTCAAAGAAGCTATGGATGATGACTTTAACAGTTCTGCCGCGCTGGCCGCGCTGTACGAGCTCGTCAGAGCCATCAACCAAGCCCGTTCCGAAGGCGCGACTCAAGCGCAATTAGCGCCTGCTATCCAGGTCTTCGATGAGTTGACTGGCGTGCTTGGTTTGCGCTTGAAAGAAGAAACGAATGGACAAACGCCAGCCGACGCGTTCATTGACCTGCTGGTGGCTCTGCGCACCGAACTGCGCGCAGAAAAACAATGGGCGCTGGCGGATAAAATCCGCGTTGAGTTGAAAGCTCTCGGGGTTGTTCTCGAGGACAGCAAAACCGGCACAACCTGGACCTGGGAATAAACCATGCGCGAGTGGATTAGCGGCAGAAACCCGGTTTATGAGGTTTTGCGCGCCAAACGTCGGCATGTGTTTCGACTTGTTTTGGCGCGCGGCATCAAGTTGGAAGGTCAGTTGCCAGAAATTCTGCGCTTGGCCAAGCTGCGCGGCCTCGCGCCCGAAGAAGCGCCGCGCGATAAACTGGACACCTTGTCCAGCCATCATCAGGGGGTCGCGCTCGAAGCCAGCGAATATCCCTACGCCGCGCTGGAAGATCTAATTCAGAACGCCCGTAACTACTCTGAGCCTCCTTTTTTTCTGCTTCTGGACCTTATTCAGGATCCGCAAAACCTGGGAACTCTGCTGCGCACCGCGGAAGCCGTAGGCATCCACGGCGTCGTGATACCCTCAGCGCAAGCCGCCCAAATAACCCCGACGGTGGTGCATGCCAGTTCCGGCGCTACGGAGCATTTGCTGGTGGCCCAGTACAACCTTGCGCAGGCAATTGAGAGGCTGAAGGCACTGGACCTTTGGGTCTATGGATTAGATGAAGCCCCCCGTTCCAAGACTCCCTCCCAGCTGCGGCTGGATGGCGGGATTGCCTTGGTGGTTGGCAACGAAGGCTCCGGCCTGCGGGATTTGGTGCGCAAGAACTGCGATGAGCTGCTGCGCCTGCCCATGCGCGGCAAGATTGAATCCCTAAACGCTGCAGCCGCGGGTTCTATCGCGCTGTATCTCGCCCGCCAGGCTCGAGATTAACCTTAGTGTAAGCAAGGATAATCGCGCTTTGACTCTAGCCTCTGCGAGCGCGGCAAGCTG
>JAGOML010000001.1:0-109963 GCA_017993575.1 Anaerolineaceae bacterium
CATCGGGACTCGAACCCGAGTTATAGCCTTGAAAGGGCTGTGTCCTAACCTCTAGACCATGGGGGCGGTTAAGCGACCAATATTCTACCATCCCGTCTTGCATAGGTCAAGCCAAAAATGAGGGCAAAATGAGGGCAATCCTAAGCCTATTATTGGTTTTGCGGATTGATGAGAGCTTGATTGTGATTGCGCAAATTAATGTTCGCGATGTTAGATTTTGGGCGAGTAAATCATTATTTCAGGGCGTTCTTGTTGATTGCCGGCCTGTACCGCTTGACATTACCACCTGGTTTATATATAATATTGGTTCGTTGCCCCGGCGAAAGTAGGCTGGGGTTAATTGTGTGAACCAACTTACCCGCGCTCAAGCGGCAGCACGCGTGAAAAGCGGTTAAGAGAAGATTGGAGAAAAAATGAAATATGCTATTGTTCAAGCGGGCGGTAAACAATACCGCGCCGAAGAAGGTAAAACCATCACGGTTGACCTTTTACCCGCAAAAGTCGGCGATGCAGTAAAGCTCGATTCCGTTCTGCTCATTGCAGAGGACGACAAAATCGAGATCGGCACACCCACGATTAAAGGCGCCAGCCTGAAAACGACAGTTGTTGAACAACTGAAGGGTGAAAAAATCCTGGTGTTCAAATATAAGCCCAAGATTGCATACCGCCGGCACACCGGACACCGCCAAAAGTACACCAAGCTTCTGGTGGAATCAATTTCGATGGAGTAGGTCAAGATGGCACATAAAAAAGGCGGCGGGTCATCCCGCAACGGCCGCGACAGCCAAGGGCAGCGGCTTGGAATTAAGAAATACGGCGGCGAGAGAGTCATTAGCGGCAATATAATTGTCCGCCAGCATGGAACAAAAGTTCATCCTGGATGGAATGTTGGCTGTGGGCGCGACTATACGTTATTTGCTACCGCGGACGGCACCGTTCAGTATGAAACCCTTCCAAACGGCCGCAAAAAGGTCCATGTCGTCGTTAGTGAAGAATAAGACGACGCTGCAAAGGTAAAGAAATGAAAACCAAAATTCAACCAAAATACTATTATGATGCCAAGGTGACTTGCGCTTCCTGCGGCGCCACCTGGACAACAGGTTCCACAGTTCCTGAGATTCGCACCGAAGTTTGTTCTAACTGCCATCCTTTCTACACCGGTCAGCAAGCCCGTCTTCTGGACCGTGAAGGTCAGGTCGACCGCTTCTATAAGCGTTTGCAGGTTCGGCAGGATTATGTTGCTGATCTAAAGGCTCAATCAGAAGCCAAGACTTCCCTGAGCCGTCCTTTGACAGAACTCGCTCTGACTGCCAAAGCGATTACTGCCCTGGCAGCCGCGGAAATGACCACAGTAGGCGACGTGCTTACCCGTCTTGAGGGTGGCGAGAAGGCCCTGCTTGAAGTTGAAGGATTCGGACGTAAATCGCTCATTGATCTCAAGAAACAATTGCGCCAATTGGGCTATGAACTGCCCGCGGCCGCATCCGAGATCGAAGTTTAACTCGCACAACCGGAGTTTTTCCGTTAAACTTAAAGGCAGGGTTCAAAACCTGCCTTTTTCTTTTGGAGGATACATGGCGCATCAATACGGTTCAGTGGAAGTCATCACAGGCTCGATGTTTTGTGGGAAAACAGAGGAATTGATCAGAAGACTCAGACGAGCAACCATCGCGCGTCAAAAAGTGCAGGTCTTTAAACCGGTCATCGACGATCGGTACGCTTTCGCGAAAGTTACCTCACATTCCGGGGCTGACTTCGCAGCGCTGCCTATCAGCTCGTCCGCTGAGATTGCAGCGCACCTTGAACCTGAGACTACCGTGGTGGGGATTGATGAAGCCCAGTTTTTTGATGACGGCATCGTAGATGTGGTGAATCAACTTGCAGACCAGGGCATCCGCGTTATCGTGACTGGCCTGGATACCGACTTCCGCGGTGAGCCCTTCGGCTGCATGCCTGTTCTCATCGCAAAAGCTGAAAACGTCGATAAACTAAGCGCCATTTGCATGGTATGTGGGGAGCCTGCTTGCCGTACGCAAAGGCTTGTTAATGGCAAACCCGCGCACTATAATGAGCCGATTGTAATCGTAGGCGCTTCCGAAATGTACGAAGCGCGCTGCCGCCGCTGTCACCAAGTCCCAAGAGATTAAGAGGCGACGGATGAAAAACTATCAGATTTTTCTCAGAGAAATATTAATCACCGAAGACCAACTCTCCGCGCGGATCAAGGAATTGGGCGCTGAAATTTCGCGTGATTACGCAGGTCAGGAACTGCTTGTTATTTGTATTCTACGGGGCGGCGTTATGTTCATGACCGACCTTGTCCGACAGATCTCCGTTCCCTTGGCGTTCGAATTTATGGCGGTTTCATCTTATGGGGCTGGAGCCCGACGTTCTTCGGGAGACGTGCGGATTACCCTGGATTTAAACACCAGCATCTCTGGACGGCATGTGCTCATAGTCGAAGATATTATTGATAGCGGAAGAACACTGGCCTCCGTTATCGATTTGCTTAAAACGCGCGACCCCGCTTCTCTGTTTGTATGTACCTTGTTGGATAAGGTTTCCCGTCGGGAAGTGGAAGTGCCAGTTCGTTATCGCGGTTTTGCGATCGAGGATAAATTCGTCTTTGGCTACGGGCTCGATATGGATGAGTATTATCGAAACCTGCCATTCATTGGAGTAGTGGACCTCACCAAGTATGAAGCTCCTTCCTGATGACCGCAGCCAAGCGATCTTTGACGTCATAATTTCCTGCTTGCCAACGGCAGAGCCAGTCTATCTGGTGGGAGGGGCTGTCCGAGACAGGCTGTTGGGTTTGCAGGTCAATGACCTCGATTTCGTCGTTGCGAACAATTCACTTTCACTGGCAAAAAAAGTACAGCGCAGATTAGGTGCGGTGGGTTACACGCTTGATGATGAACGCCAGACTGCCCGTTTGATTCTCGACCAGGGAAAACCGACCGAACTAATCCTGGACTTCGTCAGTTTTACGGGCAGTAATTTGATGGAAGATCTGCTTTCCCGAGATTTCACGATTAATACGCTAGCCATAGACTTGCGCCAGCCTGATGAGCTTGTGGATTTGCTTGGTGGAGAGCGCGATCTTCGTGAGAAATGTCTGCGAGCGGCATCCGCGCGGTCTATGGCGCTTGACCCACTACGCGTGCTGCGCGGTGTACGCTTAAGTCTGGCGTATCACTTGACTATTGATTCTGAAACTACGCAGCTGATGCGGAATTCAATCGCGAACCTCAAAAGTATTTCTGGTGAGCGTTTGCGCGATGAGATTTTTAAAATCTTTGAGCAGGATGATTTGGGAAAAGCTTTCCTGCAATTGGACAATCTTGGCTTAATCGACCAATTATTCCCAGAGCTTAGCGTGCTAAAACAGGTGCCAGCTTTTCCACCCCATGTCCATGATATCTGGACTCACACTTTACAGGTCATCTTCTACCTCAAAGCCCTATGGGACTACTTCCGTACTGGAAAATTACCGGGCGCGAACGCCTTTTTGCGGAAGGCTTCTGAAGCCTTAAACCCGTACGCGCTCAGCCTGAAAGAATTATTCTCAAACCCAGTGCAGGGAAACCGGTCGCGCTGGTCCTTGCTGCTTTTGGCGGCGTTATACCACGACGCAGGCAAACCACCAGCCCAGACAATTGACAGCCAAGGGAAAACGCGATTCTTCGGGCATGAGCGCCTGAGCGCTGAATTGGTTTTGAGGCGTGCCCAGGAATTGATGCTTGGAAGAGATGAAGTGGTTTATCTGCAGCGCGTTGTCGCTCACCATATGCGCTTGCACTTTTTCTCCAAAGAAGGCGCTGAATTGACCGATCGCGCCTGTTACCGCTATTTCCGCGATTTGGGAGAAGCAGGCGTCGATGTGGCGCTGCTCAGCCTGGCGGACTTAGTGGCTGCTTACGAAGATACGCTGGATTCAGGTAAATGGGAACGTGAGCTTAATGCGGCGCTGCTCCTGCTCAATGCCTGGTTCTCACGAAGAGAGAAAGTTATCGCGCCAACATTGCTGCTTAATGGGGACGACTTGCAGCGTGAATTTGGACTGGAACCAGGCGCGTTGATTGGCAAGCTGCTGGCGGAATTGCGGGAAGCTCAGGCGGCTGGCGAAATATACAGCAGGCCGGATGCGGTAAAATTTGTGGAACAATATCTGCGTAAACAAGAAAACGTGAGGGATCTGTGAAAATTCAATTAAAACAAATCGCTTTGGAAGTGGAAACCCTGGGGACCGGGAAACCAATCGTTCTTCTGCACGGTCTTGGTTTGACTCACGGCATTTGGCAAAACATTGCCGGGCTGTACAAGGAACAAGCACAGTTTATCCTTCCTGATTTGCGCGGGCACGGCGGAAGCGAGCTTGGAGCCGCTGATGGAACAATTGAGCAATACGCCGATGACATTCTGGAATTGATGGATGAACTGGGCCTTGAAAAAGTGCTGCTGGGCGGGCATTCGATGGGCGGTTATGTCGCGCTTGCTTTGGCCGAGAAACACCCCGAACGCGTGGCAGGCCTGGTGATGATTGCCACAAATGCTGGCGAGGACAGCCCCGACAGAAAAGCGCAGCGCTTGCAGGAAGTTGAAAATATACGCGCGGTTGGCACTGCAGAATTTGCTGACGCACTCAGCCTGAGATTATCGGACCGTTCGTTTGTTCAGGCTGTCTCCCGGGATATTATTGCCAAGACTGACCCAGAAGGCCTTATAAATGCAATTATCGCGATCTCACGCCGGCCTGACCGTCTGCATGTATTGGCAGGTTTTTCGGGCCCGCTCTTAGTTGCGGCTGGCGCGGAAGACCTGATTGTTCCGCAAGCGGCAGCCCGGTTGATGGCTCACTCCAACCCACACGCCAAATTTGTAATCATTCCCGAGGTTGGGCATATGCCAATGTTGGCCGCGCCGCGCACGCTGGGCGCTCTATTAGTTGTAGTTGGCTGAGCACCCTCATGGACCCCTTGGATTGTATCTACAAACGCCGCAGCATTCGGAAGTTCACGGACGCGCCTGTTGATGACGCTCTCATTGAACAGCTTCTACGCGCGGCAATGGCTGCTCCTTCCGCCATGAATCTGAAGCCCTGGCGTTTTGTTGTTGTTCGCGACCCCGTTCGCCTGGAAAAATTGCGCAAAGCTCAGCCTTTTGCCAACATGAACGCCACAACAGTCATCAGCGTTTGTGGGGATTTGCGCTCACTTCGGCGCGTTGTGACCGAGAACTTCTGGCAGCAAGACTGCAGCGCGGCGACCGAAAACATGCTCATCGCGGCTTCTACGCTTGGTTTAGGCGCAGTTTGGTGTGGGGTCTCGCCGCTTGCCAGGCTCCAAAAAACAGTATCCGCTGCCCTTGATTTGCCTGAGGGCGTATTGCCGCTTAATATGGTCTTGATTGGTTACCCGGCGGAAGAAAAACCCGCGCGCACGCAATACGACCCTGCTCTGGTTTTTCTGAACTCCTACGGAACACCCTGGCGAACAGAATAGCCTTAGAGTACAACTTTTCCGGCAGCTTTCAAGACGGATAACGCCCGCACCGTTAGCCAGGGGTTCATTTTTATCGTGGACACGCTGCCCCAATCCACGGGGGAATAGTGCCATGCAGAAGAATTGGCGGCTTGGAACTGCTTATCTTCAGCAAAAAACGCGCCGTTGCTGCCCATCTTGTTTTCTAGCAAGGCGATAGCTGCTGTGCAGCGCTGGTCCCCCAGTTTTCCTGCTTGCTTCATCAGTTCCAGCCCAACCAGAATATCGTATTTCCAATATGAGGGATGACGAAGGCGGGTAAACTCCCACTGCATTGCTTGGCCGTCCGTTTCGCGCAGAAAGAGTTGTTTCCGTAAAAATAACTCAGCAGCGTTTTCGATTGCGGTATTCAGGGCTGAATTGCTGCCAGCGAATTTTTCCCAGACCAGGAGCGCTCGCAAAGGCGTCCAGGTCTCCCAGAATGAAGAATGCGAGGCTTGCGGGCGTTTGTCGCAATTCCAGCCTCCGTCCGGCCACTGCCAGCGCAACAATCTATTTACCAGTTCTTCAGTTTTCTCATCCACCATGTTCAGCTTGATGGAAGAAAAAACAGCGTTCGCTTCCTGGCTAGCGCAGCGGCGGGTGCGTCCTTCAATGCTGCGAATGCTTTTCAGGTGGCGTTCAGAAAACAACCAAGCGTAAACCTGGGCTCTGGGTTCTTGAAGCCTTGGGTTGATGTATGGATAACCGATATCTGCCAGCTGCACCAAGCGCCAATGGGCGCCGTTCCACTTGTGGTAAGGATGAAGTGATAGATCAAAAGCGCACAGGTTCTGAATGATGGTTGAATTAGGTAGTTCAGTTCGTGTCGCGGTCATTTCTTGATTATCCGAGCCATACGCAAAGAGATTTTGCAGGGCGAAATATCGCAGCGCTGGCTCTGGGTGGTTTCTTAAGTCATTTAGCAATTTTGTGTTTATCTGTTTCATAAATAAAAACCTTTTTTCGAACGACTATGTTGAAATTCTAAACCAGCTTAAGTTTGCTGACTGATTAAATTGGGGGTTAATGGGTCAGAGGGTTGAAGTTTCGGCGTTCATTAGCCATCCGAAGCGCTATGGCAGTATTTGCGCTTTTCCTGCTTTGAGCTGGTAAATGTAGAAGGATTATTTCAGGATTTCGGATTGGACGAGGATTAGTTATGGTAAAATCCTTATTTGGATTATTTCAGGCTCTGAGATACCCCGATCATCTTGCGTAATTAATTTACGATTTACCTTAGGAGGCTGTATGACAACAAAGAAATGGGTTTACCTGTTCGACGAAGTAGAACAGGCTGAAGCGTACGCTGGCAGTTGGGATGGAGTGCGCGGTCTATTAGGCGGCAAGGGGTCCAATTTGGCTGAAATGGTACGCATTGGCGTGCCGGTTCCCCCTGGATTTACCATCACAACCGAAGCATGCAATGCCTATCAGGAATCAAATGAATTCCCTGAGGGTATGTGGCAGCAAGCATTGGACGCGTTGAAGGAAGTTGAGAAGAAAGCCGGTAAAGTTTTCGGCGACCCCAAGAACCCACTGCTTGTTTCCTGCCGTTCCGGCGCTAAGTTCTCCATGCCCGGCATGATGGATACCGTCCTGAATATCGGCATGAATGACGAAACGGCGAAAGGCATGGTCGAGTTGACCGGCAATGAGCGTTTCGTGGCAGATTCTTACCGCCGCTTGGTGCAGATGTTCGGCAGTGTTGTGCTCGGCATCGCGGACGAAGCCTTTGACGAGGTTCTGGACGGCTACAAAGCGCAAAAGGGCGTCAAGCTGGACACGGAATTGGGCGCGGCTGATTGGCAGTACCTGACCGGTCAATTCAAAGAAGTCGTCAAGCGCGAAATGGGCTTCGAATTCCCGCAGGATCCCCTGGTGCAAATGCAATATGCCATCAAAGCCGTTTTTGGCTCCTGGAATTCCAAGCGCGCGATTGATTACCGCCGCCGCGAGAATATTCCCGACTCCCTCGGCACCGCTGTGAATATCCAGACCATGGTATTCGGCAACATGGGCGATGACTCGGGCACAGGCGTTGCCTTCACTCGCGACCCACAGACCGGTGAGAACAAAATGTTCGGCGAATACCTGATCAACGCCCAGGGCGAAGATGTTGTCGCTGGTATCCGCAACACCTCCAAAATCGAAGGCCTGAAAGCTGAAATCCCTGACGCGTACAACACCTTCATGGATATCACCGAACGGCTCGAAAATCACTACAAAGAAATGCAGGATGTCGAATTCACCATCGAACGCGGCAAACTGTGGATGCTGCAGACCCGCAACGGAAAACGTTCGGCAAAGGCCGCGATTAAGATTGCTTACGACATGGTCAATGAGAACTTCATCACCAAGGAAGAGGCGATCAAACGCGTTACCCCCGAACAGGTGGATCAGATGCTCCATCCGCAGTTCTCCGAGGAGGATAAGGACAAAGCCAAGAAGGCAACGGGCTTGCTTGCCAAGGGCGTGGCTGCTTCCCCAGGCGCCGCGGTCGGTCAGGTTTACTTTGACGCTGACGTAGCTGAAAGAAAACACCGCGACGAAGGCCAGGACGTGATTATGGTGCGTCCTTTCACCAAGCCCGATGATGTGCACGGCATGCTTGCTTCCAAGGGCATTCTCACCAGCGAAGGCGGCGCCACGTCGCACGCCGCGGTGGTTGCCCGCCAGTTTGGCGTCCCCTGCGTCGTTGGCGCTTCGATGGCGCAGATTGACCTGGAAAAGCGCCAGATGATTTCCAACGGCGTTGTTATCAAAGAAGGCGATTGGATTTCCGTTGACGGCACAACCGGCGAAGCATATGTCGGCAAACTGCCGCTGACTACCCCGGATGTGACCCAGCAAAAGGAACTGATGGCGCTGCTTGATTGGGCGGATGAATTTTCCCGCCTGCAGGTCTGGGCGAACGCGGATTACCCCAAGGATGCCCGCCGAGCCCGCTCTTACGGCGCGAAAGGCATTGGCCTTTGCCGCACAGAGCATATGTTCTTTGAGGTGTCCCGCTTACCGCACGTTCAGGACATGATTATGAACGCTGAACCAACCCAGAAGAAGTTGAATTCCCTGGAACTGTTGGAAGGCGCATTGAAAGCCGGTCGTTTGGAAGGCCGCCTCTTAAAGGACGATGAGAAGGCTGAATTAGCCGCGACGATTGAAGCGGACAAGAAAGCTCTGGCCGAAGATCCGGGCGCGAAGGCCTACTTTGGCGCGCTGGACTTCATTCTGCCTCTGCAGCGGGAAGATTTCTACGGCCTCTTCGAAGCCATGAACGGCTATCCCGTGATTATCCGCCTGATTGACCCACCTCTGCACGAATTCCTGCCTTCGATGGAATCTCTGCTGACTGAAGTCGCGACCATGCACGCTACCGGCGAGACCGAAGGGCTGGCCGCGAAAGAAAAGATGCTGGAAGTTGTCCAGGGTCTGCATGAGAGCAACCCAATGATGGGTCTGCGCGGCATTCGCCTGGGTATTGTTTATCCTGACATTATGAAGATGCAGGTCCGCGCGATTTTTGAAGCAGCCTGCGACGCAGCCAAGGCTGGCATCGTAGCGAAGCCTGAGATCATGATCCCCCTGACCGGGCATGTCAATGAACTCAAGGAAGTCCAACCAACGTTGGTTCAAATCGCCAAGGATGTTATGTCCGAGAAGGGTATCGAAGTTGCTTACAAATTCGGTACGATGATTGAAATCCCGCGCGCCGCTGTGACAGCCGCGGAAATCGCTGGTCTGGCTGAATTCTTCTCCTTTGGCACGAACGACCTGACCCAGATGACCTTCGGCTACAGCCGTGATGACGCTGAACGCAACTTCCTCGTTCGCTATGTTGAAAAAGGAATTCTTCCCAAGAACCCCTTCCAACAATTGGATCGCGACGGTGTTGGTCAGCTGATGAAGAAGGCGATTGAAGACGGCCGAGCCGTTCGCCCCAATCTTGAAGTGGGCATCTGCGGCGAACACGGCGGCGACCCCAGCTCGATTGAGTGGTGCCATATCATTGGCAACAACTACGTCAGCTGCTCACCGTTCCGCGTCCCGCTGGCAAGACTGGCTGCCGCGCAGTCCGCGCTCAAACACAAGTAAACCTGATTTGCTCAACAAAAACAGGCGGCCGAAGCCGCCTGTTTTTTTATCTATGTTTGGTTGAATCAGTCACCCGCTCAGAACGTCAGAGTGTCTTATAAAGACCTTAGGATGACTTACTACTTCCCGTAAAGGCGCGCGTACTGCGCGAAGATTTCTGCGATTTTTCGTACGTAGATGCGTGATTCCAGGTAGCGAATTGAGCCGACAAACAAATCAGGGTCTTCGCCAGCGATTTCCTTCCACTCGCGGGCGCTAAGAGGCCCACTGTTGTAGGCTGCCAGGGCCGCATACGGATCGCCATCAAAGACAAAGAATTGGCGTGCAAGGTAATTAGCGCCGAGGGTCAGGTTGTAGAGCGGTACTCCCAGGTCTTCTGCGCTGAAGTTGGGCGGATAGTTAATTTCTGAGGCGATCGTTGCAGCGGTTTGCGGCATCAATTGCAGCAGACCTTGCGCTCCGGCAGAGGAAACCGCGAATGGTTGAAAACGACTTTCCTGGTGGATGAGGCTCAGAAGCACCAGTATCGGAATATTATAGGTATCGGCGGCTTGCTCTACCCAGGGGAGATAATACGCGCCGTAAAAACTGTAGGCAAAGTACGCGGGCAAGTTTTCCGCCTGGGGAATATCGCTGTAACCTGCCAGCGTCGCGATGGTCTGGCTGGTTTCAATTGCTGAGGCGTAGAAACCGTAATCCTGAAAAACTTTAAGCAGCCGAAAATTGTTTACAACATCCAGTCGATTATCTATTCTGAGCGACTCAAATTCTTTCCGCGCTTGCGGGTAAAACCCAAAGCTCCAATACTCCACCGCGCGCACGAATCGGGCATCCCCCCATAATTCCGCGCTGTAATCAAGGTTTACCTGCGGAGGCAGATCGAATGATGTGCGCATCCAGGCGGCGGCCACCTCGCGGGCGTTGGTCATGTCAACGCGTAAGTCCAAGGCTGCGGAGGAGGTAAAAGCTTCCTTGCCTTCCATGAGTTCAACAGCGCGCAAGCCATAATACCCGGCAGGGTCAGCCGCGGCTGCTGAAATCCAGTACTCCGTGGCTTTTTCCGGGTTTCCTTGAGCCTGACTTACTTTCCCAAGCCAAAGATATGCCCCTGCACTCTCGAGAGGTTCTATTGCCAGTAAAACAGCGCGATTTAAGGAGTTCAGGGATGCAGGCAGGTCACCACGGCGGAAATGAAGGATGCCAGCAAAGAACGCGCCCTGAAAAGATTGTTCTGAAGATGGATAGTTCAGCGCTATTCGGTCCCATGTCTGAGCGGCTTCCTCCAGCTTTCCCTGGATTTCGAGGTATCTTCCAGCAGTGAATAGCAAGCTAGGAGCGTAAATAGCCTGGGGCTGCTGCGAGACATAATCCAGGGCAGTTTTTGCAGCAAGGTCGATATGGTTCATATAAAAATACTGCGTATAGACGATATCCTCGATGGCATGGGAGAGGTAATTGCTCTTGGGGAAATCGTTGATTAATTTCTTCCAGAGCGCGACTGCGGTTTGGTCTTGCGAAGTTCCGAGACTTTGGTTTAATGCAAAACGTTCCTCGGAGTTCAGCGCGGCTAATTCCAAACCTTTCGCCCGAACCGCGAGCGCCTGGTAATAAAGCGCTTTATCTTCTTCTACGCCGCCAACTGAAAGGTACCGCGTAAAAGCTTCGTTTGCCAGGTCGTACTGCCCTCTGAAATAATTGATAAGACCGCGCTGAAGCTCATCAACAGTCTGTTCAGCGTCCAACAGCGCGAGTACCGCGGAAAAGGCGTCGTAGGTTTCAGGATAATTATTGACGGCGTGCTGGTAGTACCCAAAGCCTTCTTCAACTGAACCCTGCGCGATGGAAACCCTTCCAAGCAACAAGTCAAGCTGCGCTTTCAGGTAAATATCGTCAGTGCGGGTGTAAACGTCCCGGTAAATGGCAGCTGCCTGGTTTAGTTGGCTTAGTTTTTCGTAGGCCTTGCCGACTTTAATGGCCAGGGACGCATTCTGATTAGCGTCCGAAGCCAGGAATGCAGCGGAGTAAGCTTCCAAGGCCAGTTCATTTTCATCATTCAGAGCGCGCAGGTCGCCAATTTGCTCAAACACAACAGCGTCAAGCACGCCTGGCCGGGCTTGTTGGTAAGCTGTCAGATATTCAATGGCTTGTGGTAGGGCGTTCTCTGATATGGAAATTTGTCCTAACAGGTAATGTGCCCTAGCGGCTGGCAGGGTCTCGGGATATGTCTGGATGAGCTCGAGCAAAAGGGGTTTTGCCTGGAAGTAATCCTCAAGCTTGAAATACGTGAGCCCCTGACCATAAAGGCCGGCCGCGCGCTGCGCTGCCGAACCCGAGCTTTTTGCTCTGGCGTAAGCCTCAAGCGCCGCGGAATAGTCACCAAATTGCAGCGCGGCGTCAGCATCCGCCAGTCGGGCTTCATCTGGTGTTGGGGCTGCTGTCGGAGCGCTGGCAGGTTCCTCCTGGGCGAGAGCAGTCGTTGGAGTGCTGGTAAATGTTGGCGCCTGAGTTGGAATAGGCGCCTGGGTTGGCACTGCAGGCGCGGCGCAGGCGCTGAGAACAACAAGCGCCCCAAGCAGTAAAAGCAAAGAACGAAAAAGTCCCTTAGACTTCATGCAGGTTTTATAACGGATAGATTCCGCTTTGTCAAACACTGCCAAAGGTAAAATGATAAAAATCGCCGCCCAGAAGGCGGCTTTTTTTATATGCGAAATTGTTTAGATCAATCAAGCGTATTCCTTCAGTACCGGCGGAATTGCAGCCCGGATTAGTTTGAGTGTCTTGCGGAAAGCTGCCAGCTTTTCCGCGTCGCTGCCCTCCACCGCGGCAGGGTCCTCAAAGCCAATGTGCAGGCGGTTGCCTGTGCCTAACCACAGCGGACAGGTCTCGCGTGCATTATCACAAACTGTAATGATGAGGTCAAAATCTTTATCCCTGAAAACCTCAACGGATTTTGGCTCACCCTGGTGGAATAAACCCGCTTCTTCCAGTACCTTGACGGCGTAAGGATTGATTACAGCGGCCGGGTTGGTTCCCGCGCTGTAGGCGACCCACTTGTCCCAGCAATCGTTATTTACAACTGCCTCAGCAATCTGGCTGCGCGCTGAGTTGCCTGTGCACAGAATAAGGACTTTTTTGCGCTGCTGCAGTTCGTCCTCTTCCGGGAGAGACTGCGGACCAAGAGCTTTTTGATTAGCGTCTTCGCTGACGAGAATTTCGTTTTCGAAACCGCCGGATTCCATCTCCTGTAGAAGCTCGAGCGCTTTCTGTTCATCCTCCGCGCGCACAAGTACCTCCGCTATGCCAAGATCGCCGATGGTCAGTCCATAAATCTTACCGGCAGCTTCCTGGCTGACGCTGGCCGGGATGCCCTGGGCTTCCAGGAACCCCCGGATGATCTCGCCATCTACCAGGCCTTTGGCGCGGTAAACCACCACTAAATCTGATAAACCATGTTCTGTCATTCGTAAATCCATTTCTCGATATCACGGGTCCAAGCGACAATCTCTTCCGGCTTGAACCACAAGGCAATTTCAACCTCCGCGTTCTCGGGAGAATCAGAGGCGTGCGTGATGTTAAATCTGGCCTGCAGCGCGTAGTCGTGCCTTATCGTGCCTGGCGCGGCCTCTGTGCCGCGGGTCTTGCCCATGGTCTGGCGAATAGCGGCAATCGCGTCGGGGCCTTCCCAAACCATTGCCATAACTGGTGATGCAGTAATGAAAGCAATCAGGGCATTGTAAAATGGTTTTCCAGCGTGGACGGCATAGTGCGCTTTAGCCAGTTCCTGGCTGACCCGTAGAAAACGGGCCGCCGTCAGTCTCAAGCCGCGCTCTTCCAACGCTGTGATGACTTTTCCAATTAAACCGCGCTGCACGCCGTCAGGTTTTACCAATACCAGGGATCTTTCCATGCTACTCTCCAAATGTGTTTTTTAGTTTTTCAGCTGTTTCCAGAGCTTTTTGCGCTAACAAAGGTTGATTATCGGCCGCGGAAAGGCGGGCATAGAACTCCCAAAGCGGCTGATTTTTGGGGTTTGTATCCAGGCGCGAACGCAAAACCCGCAAACCTTCTGCCCGGGCTTCCGGGTTTTTTTCAATTTCCTCGATCATTGCGGCAGCTTCGGCGATGTTCCCTTCATCCAGCAATTTCCCCAGCACGGGCTCTGACCTGATTTCTGGGTCTGCGACTTCTTGTGGTTCAGGAATATTTGTTGTGGACAAATCGTCCCTGGAGATTTCAGCGGTGCTTGGCTCCGCCTGCAGTAAAGCTGGGTCGGGCTTTTCTTCAGCTTCATCCAAATCAGAAAGCGGCGCGGTCGTGTCTGGATTGCTTTCCAGAGTCCATCCGCTGTCAGTGGCTGCAGCCTCTTCAGTAGGAACAATCGGCTCGAATGTTTTGCCCTCATTATCTATTGAGGTCTGGGGATGTTCCAAAGTAATTTCTCTGGTGTCATCGCCTGGGTTCACAGTTTGTTCAGATGGCGTTTCCTGTCGTGCGAAGCTTATCAACCAGGCAGGCAATTCTTCCGCTTGAGGGTGGACGGAGGGGCTTTCAGGTGTTGCGCCTCCCACCGAGGGCTGGCGGACCAGAATCGGCCGGGTTTCTTCCAGCTCCTTTGCAGGCTCAGAAGCTGTTTTTTCCTGGGGCACTACATCCTGGACCATTGTAATTCGAAGGGGTTGAGTCGCTTCGTGCGGGTCGGGCGTATTGAGCCTTATCGGCGTCGGAGAAGCGGCAGTGCCGTCAGGTTGGAGGTTCTTATTCGCAGGGGAATCACTTTCCATTACAACCGCCTGAATTATTAAACTGCAGCCAGATCAATCCGGCTGCAGTGGTTAGTTATTCTCCGAGATAATCGCGCAGCTTACGGCGCACACTGGGGTGACGCAGGCGCGTCAGCGCCTGGGCTTCAATCTGACGGACGCGCTCGCGGGTGACGCCCATCTTGCGCCCAACCTCTTCGAGAGTATACGCCTGACCGTCCAGCAGACCGTAGCGTAGCTGCAGGATGCGGACCTCGCGCGGAGGAAGGGAATCGAGTACTTCATCCAGATGCGCCCGAAGCAGGTTATACGTGGCGGTGTCATCTGGGGGTGGCGCTTCGTCATCCTCGATGAAGTCACCCAACACGGAATCTTCTTCGTCATCCGTGGGCGTTTCCAGCGAAAGCGGCCTGCGGGCAACCTGGATCATGTTCTCCACCTTTTTTGGGGGCACTTCCAGGGCTTCGGCCAGCTCTTCCACGCTGGGGTCCCGGCCAAGTTTTTGGGTTAGCTGATGCTGCACGCGCAGAAGCTTGTTAATCTGATCGCCCATATGCACTGGGACGCGGATAGTGCGTCCTTGGTCTGCAATAGCGCGGGTGACCGCCTGGCGAATCCACCAGGTGGCGTAAGTACTGAATTTATGCCCGCGTTGGTATTCAAATTTTTTGGTAGCGCGGATGAGACCGATATTGCCTTCCTGAATTAAATCAAGGAAAGGAACGCCCCGCCCCATGTATTTTTTTGCGACGCTGATGACCAGGCGCGAGTTTGCCGTAATTAGGTGCTCGCGGGCTGCCCAGCCATCCTCGATCATGGCGCGCAGTTCCAGCCGTTTCTTGGGGCCGATATTGCCTTTTGCTAATTCTTCTCGCGCGGCGCGCCCGCGTTCGATCCTCTGGGCAAGTTCCTGTTCTTCTTCAATGTCGTGGAGGAGTGGAACCCGGCTGACTTCCTTCAGATACAGACCAATCGTATCGTCGGTGTCAATATTCGCGAGGTCATCCAGAGCGCTTTCTTCACGGATAGCATCCGAGAGCTCAGTTTCGCTTGGCTCCTCCTGCGAAGAAGTTTCTTCAGTGTAATTAATCCCGGCTCCCAGTAGGGCGGTATAAGCTTCTTCTAACTGGTCCAGGTCCTGCTCAGCGTCCGGGAAAAATTGGAGGATGTCATCGTAGGTTACATAGGTTTTTTTTCGCCCAAAATCCAGCAGCCTTTCCAGCGCTGAAGATTCGCGGTCATCATCTAAGACTTGATTATCGTTGTTTATTCTCGCCATTCAGTTTTGGTACCTTTTCTATACAAATTATCGCACTTAACCAATAGAGTACAGTATTTTGGAGCCAAATACAAGTATTTTATGAACTTTATTCATTCTTTTTGGCTTTGGCAACAAGTTCGCTATTATATCCTTTTCTGTGTTATTTCGAAAGGTGATCTTTGCTCATACTCCAGGGATTTGACCGCAGGCTTGCCAGCGATTAAAATCCGATAGTTAACCATGAGGTAATCGTGCTCCTAAAAAAGACTGCTCAATATTGGGTTCCTCTTCTGGCGTTTGCGCTTGCGGCAGGTTTAGTGCTGCTTAATCTTCAACTCTCAGAGCAATTTTTATACCAGGATGAATTCCTCCCGCGCTGGTCGGCAGCTCGGGGGTGGATGCAGGATGGAACTTCACCATATTCTGAGGATGCCTACCAAAAGGCAGCGGCACAGTATGAAGACTTTGGTTATACCGCGCCAGGTTTCAGTCAGGGCAGGTTTATTGACCTGGCATGGTTCATTTATCTCTATATCCCTTTCAGCTTTCTGCCCTATACGCTCGCGCGGGCAATCTGGATGAGTCTTACGGCGGCAGCGATTTTTTCCAGCATCTGGATAGGGATTGATTTGACAGGAGGGCAGTTACGCGTATTGGAGAAAGTGCTGCTGGCTCTCCTGATCACGTGCTCTTATCCCTTCTTCAAACTGATCCTTTCGGCAAGCATTTTGCCGTTGTTTATTCTGGCTTTGTTCGCGGCTTGCCGCAGCGCGCTGGCAGGAAAGGGAACTGCTGCAGGGGTGCTTTTATTCCTGTGCATTGGCATGCTGCCAATCAGCTTGTTAATTGTGATATTTTTGATTATTTGGTTAAACGCCCAGAAACCAAGCGATATCCTGCTGGTGTTTTTGATTGGTCTTGCTTTTCTAGCCGTCACCACGCTGATTCTCTTTCCCGGATGGATACCCCAGTGGTTTACCAGCATCATTTCCGTTCAGCCCCGATTGGACTGGCTGGATACTCCACTGATGCGGATCGCAGCGTTTTTTCCGGGCGCGGTGGTTCCGCTGGCGATTGCCCTGCACGTTATTCTCTTATTCGCGCTGATTATGGAATGGTACGGCCTGGCGGAAAAAGATGAACGACAGGTTCGTTGGAAACTTCTGTTAAGCCTGACTCTCATAAGTTTGATTAATCCGACTGGCTCCGCGGCATTCCTGCTCTTTGCCTGGCCGGGCTTCCTATTGTTTTATCTTTTTTTACAGGAAAAATGGAAAATATTTGGTAAAATTAGCTTTTGGTTGATCCTTGCGCTTTATCTTTACAGCAACTTGGAATCCTTCCTGCGCTCTCAAAACTGGTCCGCGACTGAGTCAACCTGGGTAATCACAATCCTGCCACTGGCAGCATTACTCAGCTTGGAATGGACTCGTTGGTGGGCGATGAGCAGCCCGAGACCGCTGCGCGAGATTTAGCAATTACTTTATCAATTATTGTTGGAGGTTTATTATGGCAAAAAAACGCATTGGAGTCATGACTGGAGGCGGTGATGTTCCAGGTTTGAACCTGGCAATCAAATCTGTCGTTCTGAATGCCGTTGAGCATGATTATGAGGTGTTGGGCATCCGACTTGGGTGGGGTGGTTTTTTACGCTACAACCTGAACAATCCCGAAAGCACAGCGAATCTCATCCAACCTTTGAATGTGAACTCTGTCCGCAAAGTGGACCGAACAGGCGGTACCTTTTTACATACCTCGCGCACGAATCCTTCTAACGTGCGGCCTAAAGATACTCCGGATTTCCTGGTGGACAGCCAGTATGGGAAAGTAGTAAAACCAGACGGCACAAAAGATTACACTGATTACGTCCTGAAGGTGTTGGATTATCATGGAATTGATTCGTTGATAACCATTGGTGGCGACGACACGCTCAGCTATTCCGCTCGCCTGTACAAAGAAGGTTTCCCGGTGGTCGCTATTCCCAAGACGATGGACAATGACGTCTACGGCACGGATTACTGCATTGGATTTTCGACCTCAATCACACAGTCTGTCTCTCTGATTACCAATTTCCGTTCTTCCGTTGGGTCGCACGAACGTATTGGCGTCGTGGAACTCTTTGGGCGAAATTCCGGTGAAACCAGCCTGGTAACTGGTTATCTCAGTTTTGCGGACCGCACAATTATTTGTGAAGTGCCCTTTAACTTCCATAAACTGGCGGATTTTCTGGTTGAGGACAAAAAGAACAACCCATCGAATTACTCCATGTGCGTCATATCCGAAGGCGCGATTTCAGATGGAGGCGTGATTGTCGAATCTGGAGAGGAAGATGCTTATGGTCACAAGAAGCTGGGAGGAATCGGAGAATTGCTTGGCGATCAGATAAAACTGCTTACCGGTCAGCATATCATGTTCCAGAAGCTGGCTTATCTTGTGCGCAGCGGTCCGGCGGACATGCTTGACCGTATGGTTGCCCTGAATTATGGTACCCTGGCGATGCAATTGACACTCAAGGGTGATTTTGGCAAGATGGTAGCCATTAATAACGGCGTTTACAATACTGTTCCGATTGATTCGTCCATCCAGGGTAAACGCCATGTGGATGTGGATAAATATTACGATAAAGAGCACTATCGACCCCACATTCAGGATATTCACAACCTGCCAATGTTCCTGGTCTAAGGCTTTGGATAAGTACAGCTCATAAAACAGCAAGTTTTATGAGCTGTTTTTATTGGAGAAATATGGGAGCAGAAGCGCAAGGAGTTATTGCAGACCGCTACACAGTTATCCCGAGGGTGCTTGTCTTTCCATTCTCCCAGGATGGAAAAGTCCTTTTGTTGAAAGGTGCGCCAGAAAAACGCATCTGGGCTAATTTGTGGAATGGAATTGGGGGGCATGTGGAACCAGGGGAGGGCGTTCTGGATGCCGCCAAAAGGGAGCTGGCAGAAGAAAGCGGCCTGACAGCCGCCTCTTGGAACTATTGCGGTCAAATCATGGTGAACACTCGCGGTCAGATTGGCATTGGCTTTTTCGTTTTTCGGGCGGAAGAACTGAGCGGTGAGCTTGTTGAGGGGGTGGAAGGAAGCTTGAAGTGGTTCGCGCTTGAAGAACTCCCGGGTTATCCTTTAGTTGAGGATGTGCCTGTCCTAATAGACAAAGCTGCGCGCGCAAAGGCTGGCGGAAAGCCTTTTTGGGGGATGTACCAGTACGATGAACGCGATCAGTTAGTGATGTCTTTTTCGAGCTGAATGTGTTCAAAGAATACTAAAAGGGTATCTCCATACTTACGGGAGTCAAATTCCGAGAAATGTTGATAGGCGCGTTCTTGCCATTCCACCGGGTTAATTTGCACGATAATCTGTCCTTCGGCGCTTAAGAGTTCCGGCTGCAGGTCCAGCAAATCCATAGCCTTTTGCCACATTTCTTTGTATTGGGGCGGCGCAACGTAAATCAGGTCGAAAGAACGACTGGGCGCTTGCGTCAGGAATGTAAAAGCGTCCATGTGCAAGATTTGCGCTTTTGCACTCAACTTTGTTTCGCGCAGATTCTCCTGGATTGTGCGCACAGCCAATCTGCTCTTATCCAGAAAAAGCGCTGATGCCGCGCCTCGGCTGAGCGCTTCAATTCCGACCGCTCCAGTTCCCCCAAACAAATCCAGAACCTGAATGCCCAACACTTCATCGCCCAAAATGTTAAAGAGAGCCTCTTTCACCAGATCAGTAATTGGGCGCGTGGTATCTCCTGGCACAGTTTTAAGCCGCAGCCCCTTTGCGCTTCCGCTAATTACCCGCAGCGTGCCCATGTGTTTACGCTTTCCTGACGGCGGTCTGACCTCTCGCGACGTCTCCGAAGGTCCAGAAGCGATTGGCGGCGTAGTTAAGCACGAGCGTGACGGGGATGACGACTGCCAACGCCATGTTGCGGCTGATGGCTTGAGGGGAGAGACCCATGAAATCAAAGTTGTTTGCAACAACCAGCTGTCTGAACCATCCATCGACAGGAGGGATTGAGATTGTTCGAAGCGCGAGTCCAGCTGCGTTAATAATCGCGAACTTGGAAAATTGGCCGGCAAACGATTTTGCGCGCGTCTCCGGGTAGATCCAGAGACGATTGAGGGCGTAGCTGTTGAGTACCGCCAGGATGAAGGACAGCGCCTGCGCAAGGATTAGCGGCATACGCAGTAGGCCGGAAAAGAGGTTCATCAATCCGAAATCAATTAGCGTGTTCAGCACCCCGACAAGTAAAAACTTACCGAAGCGCACAGCCTCCGGAGTCTGGCGCTTGTTCATTTAAGCACTTTTCCACGGAAGAAATCGATCGTTTCCTTGAGCCCGGTCTTGAGGTCCACCAAGGGTTCCCAACCCAGCAGCGTCCTGGCGCGCGTAATGTCCGGCCGGCGGCGCTGCGGATCATCACCCAGCCCTTCCGCGAAGCGAGTAATCAACCCGGCATTGTTTCCAGTCAATTCATTAATTAGTAGCGCGAATTCGCGAATGCTAATTTCATTAGGGTTGCCCAGATTGACTGGTTCATGTTCATCAGATAGCATCAGGCGATAAATGCCCTCCACCAAGTCGCTTACATAGCAAAAACTGCGCGTTTGCTGGCCGCTGCCGTAAATGGTCAATGGCTCGCCAAGCAGCGCCTGTTGAATAAAATTGGGCACAACACGCCCATCATCCAGGCGCATGCGGGGGCCAAAGGTATTAAATATCCGGACAATGCGTGTATTCAAATTGTGAAAGCGCTGGTATGCCATCGTCAGCGCTTCGGCGAAACGCTTTGCCTCGTCGTATACTGAGCGGGGACCAATTGGATCGCAGTTGCCCCAATAACTCTCTGCTTGTGGATGGATTTGTGGGTCTCCATAGACTTCGCTGGTGGAAGCCAGCAAATAGCGGGCTTTGTGCGCTTTTGCCAACCCAAGCGTGTTTAGGGTGCCCAGAGCGCCAGCTTTGAGAGTCTGTATAGGCAGGTTGGGGTAGCCAAACGGCGAGGCGGGATTCGGGCTTGCCGGAGAAGCAAAATGCAGGACGTAATCCAGGTCTTCTGGAATATCAATGAAAGTTGAGACGTCCTGGCGGATTAATTGGAAAGAGCCAGAACTGCGTAAATGGGCGATATTTGCTTCGTCGCCGGTGACAAAGTTATCCAGGCCAATAACTTCATGGCCTTCATGGATAAGTCTATCTGCCAGATGTGAGCCCAAAAAACCGGCTGCGCCGGTGAGAACAACGCGCATGAGTGCATCCCTTCGGGGTTTTTCCCCCGAGATAAGTAGAGTATAATCACAAGACTTAAAGTGAGAGTATTATAGCATGAGCAACGAAGTAGAACTCAGTTCAGAAACCAAGTCCAAGCTCTGCCGCATGGAAGCGCTGCTCTTTGCCGCGCCTGGACTAAGCGCGATACAAGACCTGGCTAAGGCGTTAGGAATTTCCAACGCCGAGGTGGAGAGTCTGGCCGGAATTCTTTCTGAGCATTACACGGAATGGCACGGAATTCGACTTCAGAAAATCAGGGACCAATACCAATTGGTGACCGCGGCGGAGCATGCTGTTTTAATTGAACAATTCCTGGGACTTGAGATCACTTCCCGACTGTCACAACCCGCGCTTGAGGTGTTGGCAATCATTGCGTACCAGCTGGCTTCTACCCGACCAGAAATTGAAGCAATTCGCGGCGTGAATAGCGATACAGTGGTAAAAAGCTTGCTGGCAAAAGGTCTGATTGAAGAAAGAGGCAGGTCCGAAGCTCCCGGAAGACCAATTCTATATAACGTGACACCGGATTTCTTGCAGCATTTTGGTTTGGAATCGCTGGATCAGCTTCCTGCCGTCGACATTGAAGCGCTAAAAACGCTTACGCAGCCGGATGAACCACAAGGGCAAAGGATATTAAAAGACTAATGGCAGAAGAACGCGTACAGAAACTACTGGCAGCGGCCGGTTTTGGCTCCCGCCGAGCCTGCGAGACCCTGATTGAGGCAGGACGGGTGAGCGTTAACGGGAAAGTGATTCACTTAGGGGATAAAGCAGACCCGGCGCGGGACAGCATCAGCCTGGATGGGAAGTTGCTGCGTCTGAAGCAGGAAAAAATCTACATCGCGCTTAACAAGCCTAAAGGCTATCTTTCAGATATCGATGAAGAGCATCCTAAGCCAACGGTAAATGACCTGATCGGCATCAAAGAACCGTTATTTGCAGTTGGAAGGTTGGATTTGGATAGTGAGGGCTTAATTCTGATGACGAATGATGGCGAGCTTGCCAACCGTCTGACCCATCCGCGTTACAAGCACGAGAAGGAGTACGAAGTATTCGTGATCCGGCAGCCAGACGCTGAACAATTGGAAATCTGGCAGCGCGGGGTCGTCCTGGAGGATGGCTATCGGACGCTGCCTGCCAAAGTAGAGGTGATGAATCACGCTGGCGGTGGAAGTTGGCTGAGAATCACGATGCGCGAAGGCAAAAAACGCCAAATTCGGAAAACTGGCGCTCGTATCGGTCTGCCAGTCGCGCAGATTAAACGCGTGCGAATTGGCACGCTCAAGCTGGGATCTTTAAGGTCAGGCGAATGGCGTTATCTTACCGGTACCGAAGTAAAACGCCTGCGGCAATACGCTGGTTTGGATAAAGACGAAAAAAACTCCTGAGAATTCAGGAGCTTTTCTTTGTATATGCGTCCAACGCGTTCGTCAGGCGTGAGAGCTGTTCTTCCGTCAGGAGGGTCTCACATTCATCGCGATCCACTCTGCGGACAGACCGTTTCAGGTCCTCCAGATTCACAACCGGAATGGGCGCTTCGCTGATCTCACCGACAATCGTGTTCTTCATCAGAACCACGATGATATGCTTGATTGGCGGCTGTTCCTCTTCCGGGATACCTTTTTCAGCCAGGTATTTGCGGATCAGGGCAGTATTCGCACTTTCTTCCTGAACTGGCCGGCCGAGGCCTTCCTGTCCGAATACTTTCATCATAAAGTTGCCGCCTTGCTGTCTCCATTTGCCTTTTTCGTAAGAAATTTTCCCGCTAGCGGTTAATGGAATAGGCACCCAGATGGCGCAGGGACCAAGCAATAGAAAAGGAACCGGGCTGGAGTAGACATAGAAAGTGTATTCGTGGCGCAATTTCTCGAACGCGCCTTTGAATAGTTCGTCAAAGCGCGGGCTGCGCCCAAAGCGGGAGGAAAAGTGCATTCCCAACTGAGAGAGTATGAAGCCGATGATGAGCGCGATGTAGGAATAAAGAATTCTGGTCATATCTTTGCCGAACGCGAAGACAAGCCCGATTGCCAGGACTGCCAGGCTGGCAAATGTGGTGATTTGACCAATGGTTTTATTTTTCTTGATAAGTTTTTCGTTGATAACAAGCTTCATGAGAGCATTTCTCCGTTGGAATTAAGTGGAATTGATTGACGCAGGGAATCCATCAAGCCGGATTGCACCGCGATTTTTGCTTGATTGATTGCGCTGACAACTGCTTTGGCATCTGAACGCCCGTGCCCGACGAACACCAAAGCGTTTATGCCCAACAAAGGCGCCGCGCCGACTTCGGAAGGGTCGAGCATTTGCTTGACAGACTTGAACGCGGGTTTTGCCAGCAGCGCGCCAATCTTCGTGCGCGTACTGCTCATCAGTTCTTCCTTGAGTGTCTCAAGGATGAGCCGGGCGACGGCCTCGGTCGATTTGAGTAAAATGTTGCCGGTAAAGCCGTCGGTTACCGCCACATCCACCTCGCCGGCAAATAATTCCTTGCCTTCAATATTCCCAACAAAGCCTGGAATTTCGGCGCGCATCAAAGGTCCGGCTGCCTTGACCAGTTCGTTGCCTTTTCCTTCTTCTTCTCCATTCGCGAGCAAGCCAACTCTGGGATTTGAGCGATTGAGCAGCAAACCTGCGTAAACGCTGCCCATGCGGGCAAATTGGACCAAAAATTCAGGGCGGCATTCCGAGTTGGCACCTATGTCCAAAATCACGCATTTTCCGTTTTTTACCGGGAATGTGCCGCAAAGGCAGGGACGAATGACCCCCGGGATGAGCCCGAATGTTTTGGTCGCGAAATACATCGCCATGCCGGTATTCCCAGCGGTAACGAAGGCTTGCGCTTCACCGCTCCGCACCAGGTTCATTCCAACCTGCATCGTGTTATTCTTTTTGGCGCGGGCTTCCTGGATATGGTCGCTCATTTCCAGGGCTTCTGGCGCGTGAACAATCCTCACGTGGGATTTATCGCCGGGCTGGGCTGCAAGCAAGCCTGTCAGGGCAGCCTCATCGCCAACAAGTAGGATATCCACGCCAAGGCTTTCGGCGCACTGCACGGAAGCTTCCACTTCGGGATTTGGGCGATTGTCGCTGCCCATGGCGTCCAATACAATAGTTGGTCTCATCTACTTCCTCTCCAGGATAAAATCCTTGACAATAAGTTCAGTACAGATATAATTTCTATCCACGCGCTGGTGCTGGAATTGGCAGACAGGCATGGTTGAGGGCCATGTGGCGCAAGCCGTGGGGGTTCAAGTCCCCCCCAGCGCACCTTGCAGGCAGAAATGCCTGCTTTTTTATGGAAATTCGCGGTTTAACCAGGTAACTGGGTTGACTGGCGTTCCATTAATGTCGATTTCAAAGTGCAGGTGCGGCCCGTTGCTTCGGCCGGTGTTTCCGATGTGCGCAATGAGCTGACCGGGCTGCACCTGGTCGCCTTCCGCGACCAGCATATCTTCCAAATGCATGTAAATGGAAAATACACCGAGACCATGGTCAATGACGATGGTGTTTCCGCGGACAACCTGGTTTGGCAAGGCTGCCACAACTGTTCCAGCTGCCGGCGCAAAAACGTCAATACCATAGCACCAACCAATATCCAATCCGGTGTGGTAATACACTTTGTCGGTGCCGGTATATGTTCGCCGGCTTCCAAATCGGGAATTCACACAGTCCCCGCCTTTGGTTGGGTATTGAAAAATGCCGCTCCACTGCTGTTTAGGGGAGAGGGTGGTCACAATTTGCTTGAAGAGAGCGTCCTCGCTTGCTATATTCTCTCCATCTACGGTTTCTGGGTCCACCTTGAGCATTTCGTCGACTTCAAAATTGCCTGATCCAACGATTGTCCATTGGTCAAAGCGGTAGCTGCTGCCGTCCGCGGTGGTCACCTCAATCGTTAATGGGTAAGCTCCGGGTTCCAGCAGGGCGTGAATTCCGCCGAAAGCAATCTGGCTGCCGTCATCCTGCGTGAAAAAAACTGGTTGGACGCCTGCCAGGTCTGCAGCGAGCGTTACAGGCTCTTGACTGCTTACTTTAAGTACAAAAGTTCCTCCCTGAACCAGCGGCAGATTTCCAATCACCAGCGACGTTATGCCCGGTATGGCCAGGCTGTTAGGGTTGTTTTGAGTGGAGTGAACGTAGTACGCTTCCTGAGGGAGAGCGGAATTTGGCGATGTGAGGGTATTGAGCCGCGCAAGCGCCCAGGGGTTTTGCCCTGAGAGTATCGAGAGCTCCATCCAGGATTGGCCTGGCAGAAGCGAGGGCATTGTTTGCAGGTCCTTAGTCGTTTCGCTGGTAGTCAAGGCGATTTTCCGGCCGACAAACAGTTCGGATTGGCTGGTGAATTTATTCAATCGCACCAAACTGGCAGGGTCGGACTGGGTTCGACGGCTGAGGCTGCGTAAACTCGCGCCGAGAGGAACGAAATCAGTGGTGAGTACCCCCTGTAGACCCGGAAGTCCAGGGATGAAAAGTCGGTCACCAGGCCGCAGCGTATCCCCAATGGTGCGGTTATTGACGGCTAAGATTTCATCAATTGTTGTGAAAAACTGACCGGCAATTCCGTACAGTGTGTCTCCGGATTTGACTATATAGATTGGAAGCTGCGCGTTTTGCGCGAAAGCAGACACTGGCAGCATTAATGAGCCGATTATTGGTAAAATCAGCAGCAATAGTAATAATCCGCGGGGTGAAAACGCGTGTCGTTTTCTTAGGGTCTTAATCATCAAGGGCTAAGTTTACCATAGCCTTCCACACAAAAAAACAGGAGTGAATGCATGAAGATTACGACATGGAATGTGAATGGTTACCGTGCCGTCATGGGGAAACAGGGCTTTGATTGGCTGGAGGAGCATCAACCTGATGTTTTATGCCTGCAGGAAATTAAAGTGAAGCCTGAGCAATTAAGTGAGCAACAACGTGAGCTGCCTGGTTACAAATCTTTTTGGAATCCAGCGGATCGGCCAGGCTACAGCGGAACAGCAGTTTTTTATAAAGCTGACCCATTAGAGATTAGCACTGGATTAGGCGTGGATAAATTTGATGATGAGGGGCGTGTCACCCGCTTGCGCTACCCAAAATTTCTTCTGTACAATATCTATTTCCCCAACGGCGGGGAGGAAAACCAGCGCGTCCCTTTCAAGCTGGATTTTTACGCCAGGCTGCTGGAGCTGTGCGAAGAACACCACGAACACGGCGAAAATGTCATTATCACTGGTGATTTCAACACAGCCCACAACGAAATTGATCTTGCGCGGCCAAAAGAGAACGAGAAAAACACCGGTTTTTTGCCCGAAGAACGGGTATGGATAGATAAATTCCTGGAGCACGGTTTTATTGACGTTTATCGCCAGCTTTATCCGCTCTCACAGGCTTATACCTGGTGGTCGTACCGGATGAACGCGCGCGTCAAGAACATTGGCTGGCGCCTGGATTACTTCCTGGTGAGCGCTCCTTTCATGACGCATGTGCGGGATACGGTCATCCTGGATGAGATTATGGGTTCCGATCACTGCCCTGTGACGCTGGAGCTTTGTTAAACGCAAAACGCCGGAGCTAGCTCCGGCGTTTTGGTCTGTGTGGGCTTAAGCTTTTGGCGCGCGCAAAATCAACTGTTTAGCAGCGCGGACCTCATCACAGCGTCCGACGGGGGAATTATGCGGAGCTTCGTGCAGGAGCTCTGGACTCTCGCGCGCTTCAACAGCAATCTTAAGCATAGCGTCCGCGAAAGCATCCAGTGTTTCAAGCGATTCCGTTTCCGTTGGCTCAATCATCAGCGCTTCATGGACAATCAGTGGGAAGTAGTTTGTGGGCGGGTGGAAGTTGTAGTCAATCAAACGCTTCGCGATATCAATCGCGCGAATCCCGGGCGCGTCCGCCCATTGACCTTCGACCACAAATTCGTGCATGCAGCGGCGGTCGTAGGGAAGATGGTAGACGTCCTTCACCTTGGCAAGCAAGTAATTGGCGTTCAGGACCGATTTTTCGGCAATATTGCGCAGACCTTCTTTGCCATGCATTGCTATGTAGGTATACGCCCGTACCAGCATTCCAAAGTGCCCGTTAAAAGCTTTGACGCGGCCGATGGACTTCGCGGGGTGCGCGTAGCCATATAGAGGCGGCATTTCATCGCTGCCGGGCTCAACAACCGCTACCACGGGGTCAGGAAGATAATCCACAAGCTGCCGCGCCACCGCTACCGGGCCGGAACCGGGGCCTCCGCCGCCGTGCGGAGTGGAGAAGGTTTTGTGCAGGTTGATGTGCATAATGTCAAAACCCAAATCTCCGGGGCGCACGACCCCGAGCAGCGCATTAAGATTGGCGCCATCGCCATACACCAAACCACCTGCGGCATGTACCATTTCAATCACAGTGCTGACGTTTTCGTCAAACAGACCAAGGGTATTTGGGTTTGTCAGCATCAATCCAGCAAGATGCTCATCACACAGCTCGCGCAGAGCGTCCAGATTAACATTACCGCGCGCGTCTGACGGCAAATGCGAAACTTCGAATCCACTCATCGCGGAGGTGGCAGGGTTAGTGCCGTGAGCAGAATCCGGAATGAGAATTCTTGTGCGTTGCGTGTCGCCGCGATCCGCGTGGTATTTTTGGATCATCAAAACGCCAGTCAGTTCCCCATGAGCGCCAGCAGCGGGCTGAAGGGAAACTCCGGCAAATCCAGCGATTTCCTTGAGCCATTCCTGCAAGGTGTACATCAGGTACAGGTTGCCCTGCACGGTATCTTCGGGCTGAAGCGGGTGGGTAAGCGCGAAGCCAGGCAAGCGCGAGGTTACCTCGTTTATCTTGGGGTTGTACTTCATCGTGCACGACCCAAGAGGATAAAAACCCAGGTCAATTGCGTAGTTCTTTTGGGAGATGCGCGTGAAGTGCCGGACAGCGTCAGTTTCAGCCAGTTCAGGGAGAGGAAGCTCTTTCCTGCGGAAGGCCGCGGGCAGTTCCACTTCGGGTACGTCTGATGCTGGAAAACGCACGCCCCGACGACCGGGGGAAGAGAGTTCAAAGATTGTGGGCTCAGTCATGAGTCACCTCTATCAACGCGTCGTGTAGAAGATCAATGTCTTCTTTGGCGATTTTCTCCGTGACGGCAATAAGCAGGCAGCCTTCAAGTTCGGGGTATTCCTTGCTCAAATCGTAACCACCAAGAATGTCATAGGCTCGCAGGTCGTCCAACAGGTGCGCTGCTGGCTGCGGGCTGCGAACCACGAATTCATGGAAAAACGGCGTTTCGGAGAAAAGCTGTTTGTAACCCTGGATGGAGCCTATTTGGGCAGCAGCGTAGTGCGCTTTTTGGTAACAAAGGTTGCTGACTGCTTCAAACCCCTGTTTGCCAAGCAAGCTCATATAAATGGTGGAGGCAAGCGCCATCAGACCTTGGTTGGTGCAAATATTAGAAGTGGCCTTTTCACGGCGTATGTGCTGCTCGCGGGCTGTAAGCGTGAGGACGTACGCCAGTCTCCCAGCGTTATCCACGGTCTCGCCGACGAGTCGGCCGGAAATCTTGCGCAGTAAATCGTTGGTGACCGCGAAGATACCGAGGTAGGGACCACCGTAAGACAGCGGAATTCCCAACGGTTGACCTTCTCCAAAGACAATATCGGCGCCAATCTCACCGGGAGGGGTGAGCACGCCCAGCGCGGTGGGGTTAACAGCCACAGCCACTAAAGCCCCGGCATTATGGGCTGCTTCGATAAGCGGTTTGTAGTCAATGACCCGCCCGAAGAAATCGGGATATTGCACCATGACCAGGGCAGTATCAGCGTCAATCTGGGCAATTAACTTTTCCATGGAGGGGTCGATGCCGGTCTCCGCGTCATCGCCCTCAATGCTGATATCCTGGTTTCCGCGCACGTAGGTGCGCATAACCTCGCGATATTGCGGGTTGACCGCTCGGGAAATCAGGAATTTGGTGCGTTTGCCCTTGAGATGATGGTAGGCCAGAATGACCGCTTCGGCGGCGGCGGTTGCCCCATCGTAGTGGGAGGCGTTGGCAACATCCATGCCAGTCAATTCGCAAATCAAGCTTTGATATTCAAAGATAGCCTGTAAGGTGCCTTGCGAGATTTCAGGCTGGTAAGGCGTATAAGCCGTATAGAATTCACCGCGCCGCAGGAGCATGTCCACAGCGGCAGGCACGTAGTGGTCATAAGCACCCGCGCCTAAAAAGTTCAAGAGAGTTTTGGTGTTGCCGTTTGCGTTGGCAATGCTTTCCAGCTCGTCCGCGGCTTCCATTTCGCTCAGTCCCGGGGGAAGCTGAAGTTCAGGGAAGCGGAATTTTTCAGGGATTTCGGAAAAAAGATCTTCGACTTTTCCGATTCCTATGGCCTTCAGCATCACCTCGACATCTTTTTGTGTGTGAGGCGTGAACATAGGCTCTACCCCAGACGGAAGGCTTGGTAGGCTTCCGCGGTCAGCAGTTTTTCCAATTCAGCCGGGTCATCCATCTTGATTTTCAGCAGCCAGGCTGTACCATAAGGGTCCTGGTTGAGGATCTCGGCGTCATCGCTGACAGCCTCATTGATTTCTGTGACAACGCCGCTTACCGGCAAGATAACTTCCGAGCTGGCTTTCGCAGAATCCACCTGACCGAGCTGCCCGCCAGCTTTTACCTGGTCGCCGGCTTCCACCGAGAATTCAAAATAAACCACATCACCCAATGCGTCCTGGGCGTAATCGGAAATGCCGATTGTGGCGATGCCGTTTTCCACTCTAACCCATTCGTCTGTCTGAGCGTACTTAAGTTCTGCTGGAAAGTTCATGATTTTCTCCTTATCTAATAGTTGCAGAGGCACACATATTTGTGCCTCTGTCGTAAACCTTTTTGTTCCACTTCAGAGGATGAATTGGCTGGGTTTGTTTACCTGAGAGTTTCGCCCTGTATAACGGGTTTGCCCCTTCGGTGCCTGAGGTCAGGACTCTTCCCAGTCAACGTACTGATTTTATTTTAGCCGGATGGGGTGTAAAGTCAAGCGGAACAGCTGTGCGCGGGGAAAGCATATGTTTGCTGATTATGAACCGGCTTGCTCCACGTATTCCAGGCTTTGATGCCGAAAATAGGTATTGTACAACTCCGAGTAATGACCGGCCTGGCTGAGTAACTGCGCGTGCGTGCCTTCTTCGATGATTGCGCCTTCGCGGAGGACAATGATGCGGTCCGCGCTTTGCACTGTGGAGAGGCGGTGCGCAATTAATACGCTGGTGGATTGCTTAAGTATCAAGTTCAGCGCTGTCTGAATTTGTTTTTCGGTGAAAGGGTCAATACTGGCGGTGGCCTCGTCCAGAATAAAAACCGCTGGGTTTTGCGCCAGCACGCGCAGCAGGGCAACCAATTGGCGCTGCCCCATTGAGATTTGAGCTCCGCGTTCACCGACCCGCGTATCCAAGCCATCCGCGAAGGTATCCAGCCATTCGCCGCCACCAATCTGTCTGGCCAGCGACAGGATTTCAGCGCGGGTGATACCCGGCTGGGAGAAACGGATATTTTCTTCTACGGTTCCTTCAAATAAGAAAGGCACCTGAGTGACCAAGCCCATATGTTGACGCAGGGCGTGCAAGTCGTAAGCGCGAATATCCGTGTCGTCTATCAACAGCTCGCCATCTTGAAATTCGTAGAACCGCGCGATTAATCGCGCAATAGAAGTTTTTCCGGCTCCAGTGTGGCCAACGATGGCAATGTTCTCTCCCTCGTGGATATGGAGCGTGAAGTCTTTGAGGACAGTTTTACCGTTCGCGTAACCAAATCTGAGATGATTGAAGTCTATTTTGCCTTTGAATTTCTCAGGCTGGAAGCTGCCTCTTTGCAGTACCGTATGTTCAGCGTCAATCAGAGCGAGGATGCGCTCGGCAGCTGATAAACCAGTTTGGACTTGCGTCCAATAAGATGTGATGCTGAGAATAGGCTGCAGAAAGCGTTCGGTGCTCAGAATAAAAAGGTACCATGCGCCGGCAGTGATGATTCCTTGGGTGACGGAAATTGCTCCAAAATACACCAACATGGCAGTCGCCAGCGCGCCAAGTGTGCGCGTTGTGGGGAATACCGTAGAAAGGACGAGCCCCCGCTTGATATTAGTACGGAACGAGATGGTGTTGGATTGCTTAAACTCCTGATAAATGCTTTCTTCCTGACGGAAGTTTTTAGCGACGGCAATCCCGCTGATGGTTTCCTTAATGGTTGCGTTTACATTCGCCATGGCGCGCATGCCCTGTCGAGAGACTCGTCTGGCCAACTTACGGTACAGCGAGACAAACAGAATGAAGACCGGAATTGTCAGGAAGAACAGCAAAGCCAAATGCCACTCAGCGTTCAGAAGGATGAACGCGGTGACAATCGATTGGACAAGGTTGTTGGCAACGTCCATCGTTAGTGTAATCAGTGTCGAAAAATCGCGCGTATCGGTGGTGATGCGCGAAACGATTTTGCCGGAGGAGAATACATCATGAAAGGCCATGTCCTGCCGCATGGAAGAGGCAAACGCGTCCGTGGATAAGCTTCGGTTGATATCCGCAATCACTCGCGCCAGCAAACGGTGGTTGACGTAATAGAAGAGGTAGCCCAGCAGTTCCAGCAGGATGACCAGCGCGGTCAGAAAGTAAAACGCCTGTTGATTTGGGATGCCGGCGATGCCTTCGTCCAGAACTTTTGCCACGATTACTGGTGGAAGCGCGCCAAGCCCTCCCTGCAGCAGGACAGTCAGCAAAATCACCAGGATGCGCTTGCGCTCGGGTCTGGCGTAAGCCCAAACACGTCCCAGTAAGGTTTTGTTGCTGTACTGTCGGTCGTATGATTCGCTGGCAAGCCCGGTAGAAAAACCCATAGTTTATATCTCAGTAAAGATATTGCGGTAAGAGGAAGAAGTTCGCATCAGGTCCGCGTGCGTCCCAATATCCGCGATGGATCCCTGTCGCATCACGATGATAAGATCCGCCCAGCGAATTTGGGATAATCTGTGCGTGATGATGAAGGTGGTGCGTCCTTCGGAGGCGGCTTTAATCGCGCGTTGAATTTCGTCCTCAGTTTGACTATCAATCGCGCTGGTGGAGTCATCGAGTATCAGGATTTTTGGGTCAGTCAAAAACGCGCGCGCCAACGCGATGCGCTGCCTCTGTCCGCCCGATAACGTTACTCCGCGCTCCCCAATCACCGTGTCATACGCTTCTGGCAGACTCGAGATAAAGGCATGCGCTTGTGCTTTTTTGGCTGCGTCTTCCACTTCTTCCCGGCTTGCTGTAGGTTTGCTGAAGGCGATATTTTCAAATATGGATTTGGAGAAAAGGAAAATATCCTGTTCAATGATTGAAATCTGGCTGCGCAGGGTGTCCAGTTTCCAATTGCGCAGATCCACGCCGTCAATTTGCACAGAGCCTGAGCCAGGGTCGTAAGTGCGATTGATGAGCCTGACCAGCGTTGTTTTGCCTGAACCAGTTTGACCGACGATTGCGACCGTCTGGCCGGGCTGCACCCGAAAACTGATATTCTGCAAAGCGGAATTGTGGGCGTCATACGAAAAACTGACATCCGAGAAAGACACTTCACCCTGAAGCTGGTCAGCATTGCCGCCGTCGTTTTTATCCAGGTTATTCTCTGCGTTCATAATGGAGAGCAGTCGCCGCGCGCCGGCAATGCCCAGAGATATCTGAGAATAGGAATGAATTGAGGTGTGGGTAGGGAAGCCTAATAGGGAGAGCGCGCTGAAATACTTAATTACGTCCCCCAGGGGGATAACGCCATTTTGGAACAAAATTAGAGCATGGAGCAGCCCAAAGCCCATTGCCAGTGCCAGAAGGAGCAAAGGCAGAAAACGGGCTTCCATATCGCCTTGTTCCACAGACGCGTTTCTGTAGGCTCCGATATTGCGCTGGAAAAGGCCAATTTCATTTTCCTCCTGAGCGGCGGCTTTGACTGTCTCGACCCCATCAATTGCTTCAGCCAGACGGCTGTTCATCATACCAAAGCTGCCGCGTACTTTGCCTGTGATTGGCTTGAGTTTTTTGAGATACAAAAGAATGGAGAGAAAGTAAGTGAGAATGAACAAGAGCGGTGTAAGCAGCAGCGATGGATTGATTTCCCAGCCGATTATCAGGGGGATGAATAAGAAATTTATGGATCCGATAACCATATTGATGCCCGGACTGAATAGGAAATTCACTTCGCGGATATCATTCGTGGCGCGCGCCATGAGATCCCCAACCGACTGCAGCGCATGGAAAGTCATGCTTTTTCCAAGCAAGTTAATATAAAACTCATCGCGGACGTCCCGCTCAATTTTCTGAGCGGTGGCTTCAAAGCCAAAATTGCGCATCAACTGAAAGAGACCGCGAATGACCTGCGTGTAGGTGATAATAATTGCGGCGCGGATGAATACGTTTTTATCCGGTGAGCCGCTGGTCAGGTTGGTGAAAACAATGCCGAATTGCACCGCGGGGACGGCTGCCAACGCGGCATTGCCAGCCGCACCTACCAGCGCGGCAAGAAAAACCGCCCAATGATGGAGTGTGTGCGAAAAAAGCCAGGCAAACGGATTTGCCTTGTTCGTCTTGTAACGAAAAGGAATCGAGAATTCGCTAATACTCATTGATAATTATGAAACCGATGATAAATTCTAACCCATTGTACCTTAGGAGCAGGGGAAAAATACAAAAAAAGCGCATGATGACAGGGAAAGGCACAGGTAAGGGAAGTGGTAATCGGCAATTCTTTGAACCCTGGTGATTAGAAGCAATTTGCCCATCTTTAGCTGTTGGCGGAAAGCAATAAAGCGGCTTGGGGTATCAATAATCAGATTAATAGCTTGAAGCATCTTGACGGATGCTGTGTGTAAAGGCTATAATCAAGTAAGTAAGCAACATTAATCAAATTAATGAAGAAACGGTGATGAATAACAAGAGCAGTTTGCTCGATTATCTGGCCGAAGCGCACCAAGCGCAGGCATCGATCCCCAGCATTCCAGAGCTTAGCAATGTGCTGGGGATTAGCGTTGCCAGCGTCCGTGAACAGCTCGAGGTGGCGCGCTCCCTGGGTCTTGTAGATGTGAAGACCAAAGTAGGTATTCAGAACCGCGAATTCACTTTCAACCACTTGTTGGAACTAGGGCTGCGTATTGGCGCGAAGGTACAGCCTGGCACGCCGGATGCTTTCCGCGATTTGCGCAAACATGTCGAGAGCAGCTACTGGCACGAAGCCGCGCCGCTGCTCACAGCCCAGGATAGAGAAACCCTGCAGGAGATTGTCCGCAGTGCGTTCGCGCGAATATCTAAGGAACCTATCAGCAATCCGAGCAAGGAGCATCAGGATTTTCACCTGACGATATTTTCTCACCTGGAAAACCCAATTGCCAGGAGTATTCTGGAAACTTTTTGGAAACTGAACGTAGAGGCAGAACGCGATTTACAGCCGGACCGCCCCTATCTTGAAAATGTGTGGACCTATCACCAACGCATCGCTGACGCGATCTCCGCGCAAGACTATCAGCTTGGTTATCAATGGCTGGTTGAACACATGGATCTGGTGAAACAACGCAAAAAAGCTGAGTTATCCCAGCGTTTCGAATAATTGGTAGTAAGGAGAGCAACAAGAGCTATGGATCATCCTAACGAAAACGCACAGACAGGACAAAAACCGCTTGTGAACGATTTTTGCATGACAATTTGCACTGTCAATGGGTCTGGGAGCGCGACGGCGAACACGATTTTGTACCGGGCGCTTTTTAATATGGGGATTCCCACTTCTGGTAAAAATATTTTTCCATCAAATATCAAAGGGCTACCAACCTGGTTTGTGATTCGCGCCTCAGAAAAAGGGTATCTTGGCAGAGTGCCGTATGATGACATCATCGTCGCGATGAACGCTGACACTTTCGCGAACGACCTGACGTACCTGCCAAAAGGCGGCGTAGTCTTCTACGCTGACCACCTGCAGAAGCCAGCGGATGCCAATCCCGACCTTGTCTATTACCCCATGCCCATCCGCCAAATGGTGCGCCAGGCAGAGGTCCCGCGAAATTTGCGCGAATACATGGAGAACATGGCTTATGTCGGCATTGTGGGTCAGATCCTGGGAATTCCGATGGAAAATATCGAGTATGCCCTGCGCAAACACTTTGGCAGTCGTCAGACGGCATTGGAATCTAACCGGAGTATGATCCAGTCGGGTTATGAGTGGGCAAGCGCCAATGTGATTAAACAAGACCGTTACTCCGTGCGTGTGCTACCGCCACTCGCTGATTACATCCTTACCGATGGAAACAATGCCGGGGCGCTGGGCGCCTTGTTTGGTGGCGCCCAATTCTGTTCGTGGTATCCAATTACGCCAGCTTCTAGCTTGGTGGAATCAATGATCGCGCAGAATCCAAAACTGCGGAAGGATCCGCAAACTGGAAAAAACACTTGCATTATTCTGCAGGTTGAGGATGAGCTGGCAGCGGCGGGTTCCGCGATCGGAGCGGGCTGGGCGGGTTTGCGCGCGATGACTGCGACCTCCGGCCCTGGACTGAGCCTGATGACTGAAAATGTCGGTCTGGCTTACTATACCGAAACACCGGTGGTTATTTGGGATGTTCAGCGCGTGGGACCCAGCACCGGATTGCCAACGCGCACCGCTCAGAGCGACCTGGCAATGGTCTATCGATTGGGACACGGCGACATCAATCACATCATCCTGATCCCTGGCAGTGTGAACGAATGCTTTGAGTTTGGATGGAAAGCGTTTGACATTGCTGAACACTACCAGACGCCAGTCTTCGTTATGAGTGATCTGGATCTCGGAATGAACCAATGGATCACCAGGAAATTCGATTACCCACACGAGCCAATGGACCGCGGCAGAGTGCTGTGGGAAGATGACCTTGCCCGTTTTGAGGGCGCCTGGGGCAGGTATAAAGACATTGAAGGAGATGGCATTCCCTGGCGAACGGTCATGGGAAACCAAAACCCTGCCGCGCCGTACTTCACCCGAGGAACTGGTCACGATGAATACGGCAACTACAGCGAAGACCCGCAGAACTGGGCCAAGACCATTCAGCGCATTAAACGCAAACTGGAAAGCTCTTGCGAATACCTGCCTTGTCCGATCATCCGGAAGAAGCCAAACGCCCGCATAGGGATAATCGCCTTAGGCTCTACTGACCCGGCAATTATTGAAGGGCAGGACCAGCTTGAGGAAGCTGGTCTTCCGGTCGACTACCTGCGCATTCGGGCTCTCCCTGTGTGCTGTGACGTACGGGAGTTTTTGGAAAATCACGAGAAAGTGTATGTCTTGGAGCTTAATCGCGATGGGCAGTTGTACGGAATCCTAATCCAGGAGCTGCATGATTATTCACCCAAACTCATCTCAATATCAGAAGTTGATGGCCTGCCAATGACCGCTATCTGGGTAAAGCAACAAATACTCTCCAAGGAGCAACAAAATGGATAACGCGCAAACCACCAAGGTTGAACGGAATTTTGTCGGGCTTTCGCCAATCGATTATCGTGGCAAACCTTCAACGCTCTGCCCGGGTTGCGGACATAACACTGTTTCAAACCAGATTCAACAGGCCGTCTACGAGCTGGGCATCGTGCCTGAAATGATCGCGAAATTTAGCGGCATCGGGTGCTCCAGCAAAAGCCTGAACTATTATTTGTCGCGCTCATTCGGGTTCAACGGGCTGCACGGCCGCATGCCTACCCTGGTTTCCGGGGCATGTTTTGCTGACCGGCGCATCAAAGCTTTAGGAACTTCCGGGGATGGGGATACCGCCAGCATCGGACTGGGGCATTTTAAGCACCTCATCCGCCGCAACGTTCCGATGGTTTACATTATTGAAAACAATGGTGTCTATGGATTAACCAAAGGTCAGTTTTCAGCTACCTCGGATTTGGGATTGGAGCTGAAGCATCAAGGGAAAAACTTCTTGCCTCCGTTGGATCTATGCATGGAGGCTCTTATCAGCGGCGCCAAGTTCGTCGCCAGAGCTTTCTCCGGTGATATCAAACAGATGAAAGAACTGCTGAAAGCTGCGATTGCGCATAACGGCATTGCTGTGATCGATGTGATTAGTCCCTGCGTAACCTTTAACAACCACGATGATGCCCTGCAATCCTATACCTGGGGTAGGGAGAATGAAGCGCCTATCCAGGACATAACCTACGTTCCGCGCGCCCAGGCCATTGAGATTAAAGAATTCCAGGAAGGGGAAACGCGCGAAGTGAGACTGCATGACGGTTCCAGTATTATCCTGAAGAAAATTGATCGGGATTACGACCCTACCGATAAACACGCGGCGCTTGATTTGCTGACGGAATCGTATAAAAATCACTATTTTGCTACGGGTTTGATTTACATCGAGAATGCCTCGACAAATTTTTTTGATGAGTTTGACTTTGTCGAAGAACCGCTGAACCGTCTGACGCCAGACAGACTGCGACCGGAACCAGCCGCGCTTGACCGGATTAATCAAACATACCAATAACATTTTTTCTCCGCGAGCATAAATCGCGCGAAGAATGTTATAGAAAATAATCAAGCGCGAGCCTATATCACAAAGGCTCGCGCTTGATACTTCCAAAAAATTCAGCCTGCCTGGCTAACGTCGGAATTCTGGCGTTTAGTAATCCAGGCGGCGGTAGTACCTGCGAATGTCCATCGGATGGCAATTCAGTTTTTCGATATGCGCGTCAATGCGTTCCGTGACCGCGTGACTCACCTGATATGAAATTAAGCCGCGGAATTCCGGGCTGATTCCTTCCAGAGGATAGTCTTTTGTGTCGATTATTGTGTAGCGGGCGCAAATACGCGGCAGGAAGCGAGCTACGCGTTCTGCCAGCGGGCGTTCTTCATCTTCACCCACGAAAACGGTAACATTTGTGTCGCGGTCGATTACTTCCAAAGTGCCGTGGAAGAATTCAGAGGCGTGGATGGACTTGGACCGGATCCAGTGTTGTTCCTCGACATAGCACATCGCGTAGGAGTACACTGCGCCGTATTGGTTGCCCGCCGCGACGTAGTAATGCAGCGGGTCATCTTTGTGCGTTTCCGCGAAAGAAAGGGCGAAAGCATCGGCGCGTTTTGAGACGTCCACAAAAGCTGCTGCCAGGTGGGCATCAAGTTCGGCGTAGAATTTTTCGTAAGCCTCAAATTCACCGTTTCTGTGCATTAGCCGGTGAGCGAACATGAACAGCTTCAATTGTTCGTTGTGTGGATAAGAAATAAGACGATCACTGAGCCTGGCTAGCGGAGATTCCACAAATTCCACAAAACCGACGATTAAAGCGCCGGCCTTTTTTGCCTTTTCAACTGCCTCAACCATTTCCTGGGTTGTGCCGCTGTCGGAAGCAATCACAACCACGGATTTTTCGGTGATATGTTTATTGCCGTGCGCAATATAGCGGGCAGCGTGCAGCAAGTAAATTGGAAGGGAGCTTTTGCCTTCCACGGAATCCACTACCTGAATACCAGTAGCGTAAGTTCCGCCGATACCCATGTAGAAAAGCGCGTCAAACCCTCTGTCGTAGAGTTCATCCGCGACGGCTTCAATTTTTGGGCGCATCGCCAGCGCACCGTTCATACTCTTTACGATTTTTTCCTCATCAAATTTCAACATTGCACTTCCTCCTGAATTCTCCTTTGATACAACTACCGCGCATTCATGATTTTCATTACCATTCGATCAGCTCATGGCGTTCAAATTTCTCTACACTATGCGTTGGTTAATATTATCCATCCTCTTATATAGATAAGTAGCCAATTATTACATACCAATAGTGCTAGTTTAACACAGTAGTTTCCACTTTGCAATGGCATTTTCCGGGAATATCAGCAAATACTTTCGGATTAGCCGCATGCAAGACTTTTTACGCAACGGTGGATAGCGCTGCATGATACATTTGGTACAAAAAAACACAGCTGTCACTCGCAAGCTGTGTTTTTTCTTTTTCGATTTGGAAGCCAGAGCATTTTTTGTTGGATACTCATCCTCTCAGTGTATAGAGCAAGGTCAGGTTGGGTTTTCCAAAATCTCCAACCGGGAAACCGCTGATAACGACGACCTGGTCACCCGCGCAAAGCGGCGTGGAGGATGTGATGGCAGTTTCTACGTGCTTAATCATTGTTTCAAGCGTGTCTGCGTGCGGGACCAGCAATGGCGTAACGCCCCAGGCTATTCCCAGCCATTGGTAGGTGCGCATCTCGGGGGTGAAAGCGTATATTGGCACGGACGGTTTAGTTTTTGACATCCACATGGCGCTGGCGCCGGAGATAGTGAACACCACAATCGCGGATACTCTGGCGTCTGCCGTCAGGTCTTTGGCAGCCCGGGCTATAGAAATGGCTTCGTCCAGCTGGTCTGAACTGACCACACTGTCCATGTGACCCCACTCACTCAGGTGCTGTTCAGATTCGCGAATGATTGCTTCCATCATGCGCACGCTTTGGACGGGATATTTGCCCGCCGCGGATTCAGCGGAAAGCATGACCGCATCGGTTCCGTCAAAAATCGCGTTCGCGACATCAGCCGCTTCGGCGCGAGTGGGACGCGGGTTGTTAATCATGGACTCGAGCATTTGCGTGGCCGTAATGACAAACTTACCTTTGTGGTTTGCCGCGCGGATAATTGCCTTTTGAGCCGAAGGCACCACCGCGGGTGACATTTCCACGCCAAGATCTCCGCGCGCCACCATGACGCCGTCAGTCGCGTCGATAATGGATTCCAGGTTCGCAACTGCTTCGGGGCGTTCTAATTTGGCTACTATCGGAGGTAAGTGCCTCATTTTAGTCATACTGCGCATAGTATCGCGTACAGTCAGGATGTCTGAGGCTTGTTTTACGAAAGAAATCGCGACAAGATCGACGCCAATATCAAGGCCGAATTGCAGATCCTCCAAATCTTTGGGGGTCAGGCAGGGAATATCTAGCTTTGAACCAGGTAGGTTTACGCCTTTGTGAGACTTCAGATTTCCGCCTAAAATCACCTTAGCATAGATGTTTTCACCGTCCAGCTCGGTGACCTCGAATTCCAACTGGCCGTCATCCATCAGGATATGGTTGCCAGGCACCAGCGCTTCGTGCAGCTTGGGCACGTCGAATGGAATAAAAATGGTTCCTTCGCGCACATTTTCTGGATTTTCTGACGAGCTGAGGGCCACCACTTGATTGGATTTGAGTTCGATGAAATCCTTTTCCAGCTTCCCAATGCGCAGTTTTGGTCCCTGCAAATCCATCAGGATGGAGATAGGTTTGCCAAGTTCGTCAGAAAGTTTCCGCAGCAGCTTCACTTTTTGCGCGTGGTCATCATGCGTTCCATGCGAAAAATTGAGGCGGGCGACGTCCATGCCTGCTGAGATTAACTCCCGCAGGGTAGCTTCGTCCGAGCTGCTTGGACCAAGAGTGGCAACGATCTTGGCAAACCTGTTCATGTTTACCTGCTTTCTAAGCTTGTCTCAGAACCTTCGCGATTTTTGGCAGCGCCCAATCGAGCGTCTCCTGGTCGATTACCAGGGGAGGCGCGAAACGTATCACATGCGTGTGGGTTTCCTTGGCGAGGATTCCTTCCGCTCGCAAGGATTCGCAGAAACGCCGGGCGCCGCCTGCCTCTGGCTTTAATTCGACGCCTATCAGAAGTCCCTTCCCACGAATTTCTTTAATGTGTGGGGAGTTGATTTCGTTGAGATGATCCATGAAATACTTCCCAAGTTGAAAGGCGCGCTCTGGCAGTCTTTCTTCCTCGATGACCTCTAAAGCGGCAATGCCAACCGCCGCGGCAAGTGGACTGCCGCCGAAAGTTGAGCCGTGCTCCGATGGGACGATTAATCCCAGCACCGCTTTGTCAGCCAGAACCGCGGATACCGGGTACATCCCGCCAGAAAGAGCTTTTCCAATAATGGTGATGTCAGGACGGACATTTTCGTATTCGGACGCGAAAAGTTTGCCAGTGCGTCCCAAACCAGTTTGGATTTCATCCGCGATGAAAAGCACGTTGTTTTGCTTGCAGAGATGAGCAGCGGCGCATAAGTAACCCTCTGGAGGGATAATGACGCCGTTCTCGCCCTGAATCGGTTCTAACATGACCGCGGCGGTATTGGGAGTGATGGCAGCTTCCAGCGCTTCCAGGTCGCCGAATGGAACAACCTTAAAACCGGGCGTAAAAGGACCAAATGCGTCCTTGTAGAGCGGTTCGGTGGAGAAAGAAACGATGGTGACTGTGCGTCCGTGGAAATTCCCGGCAGCCACAATGATTTCCGCTTCGTACTGCGGTATGCCTTTTACCACGTAGCCCCATTTGCGGGCAACCTTAATCGCGGTTTCAACTGCTTCCGCGCCGCTATTCATGGGCAGGCTCATTTCGTAGCCGGTCATGTCAGAGAGTTTCTTGTAAAAAATTCCCAGCTTATCATTACGAAACGCGCGCGAGGTCAGGCTGATTCGTTGAAGTTGGTCTGTCATAGCCTGAACAATCCTGGGATGGCAGTGCCCTTGATTGAGGGCGGAATAAGCGCTCAGACAATCGAGATAGCGATTGCCTTCAACATCCTCAACCCAAACACCATTTCCTTTGCTCAGTACAACATCCAAGGGTTTATAGTTATGCGCGCCGTACTGGTCTTCAAGTTCGATAAAATCCTGGGAATTCAATTTATTCTCCTTTCAAGAGCGTGTATAGAATTGCTTTTTGGGCGTGCAGACGATTGTGCGCCTGTGGGAAAATGCGCGAATGCGGTCCGTCAGCGACACTATCCGTGAGTTCGTGGTTGCGGTGCGCAGGCAAGCAGTGCATCACAATAACATCAGGATTGGCTTCTGAAACGAGTTGGTCGTTCACCTGGTAAGGTGGGAACACGCGTTCACGTTCCGCGGCTTCTTCCTCCTGCCCCATGCTCGTCCAGGTATCAGTATAGATAACATCCGCGAAGCGCACAGCTTCATGCGGGTCCCTGATGAAACTCAATCGTGACCCGCTGACAGCGGCAATTTCTCGCGCGGTTTCCACCGCAGAGGCGGGCATGTCATAATTCTCTGGGTTGGCAATGGTGAAGTTAGCGCCCATCTTCGCGCTAATCTGCATCAGGGACACAGCCACATTGTTTCCATCTCCAACGTATGTAACGTTGACGCCTTTCAGTTTGCCATAGTTCTCATAAACGGTCAGCGCGTCTGCCAGCGCCTGGCAGGGGTGACTGAAGTCACTCAAACCATTGATGACAGGGATGTTTGCCCAATGCGCCAGTTCAAGCACGTGCTGATGTTCGAAAACACGCGCCATGATGCCGTGAACGTACCCGGCCAAGACACGCGCGATATCCGCGACGGATTCACGTTTGCCCAAGCCAATTTCATTGGGGGATAGGTACAACGCGTCTCCACCAAGGTGGCGCATCGCCATATCAAAGCTTACTCTGGTGCGAAGCGAAGGCTTTTGAAAAATCATCGCCAGTACTTTCCCCTTCAGAACGGGTTCATTACCGCCTTCCTTGTATTCCCGTTTAAGCCGCACAGCGAGGTCTAACAGCTCTTGCAGCTCTTCCTGACTGAAATCGATGATATCCAAGAAATCTTTGTACATACACTCTCCTTATTACTTATTATTTTCACGAATCCAGAGCGCCTTAGGGTTGCCCCAGAGTCTCAAGGGATTTTACCAGACTTAAGCTTTTCTAACCCTTCCTGCAATCGTAAAAGTTGGTTGAGCAGAGCCCAAATGGCGAAGGTTACGACGAACCAACTCCCCAGATTGATGCTGGCTGGCAGTTTTGAGAATAACGAGCGGGTATCCGTTTGGACATCCGTAAGGATTCTTAAGTAGTTGTCCAAAATGGGTCCGGCATCCGCCAGGCTTTTCTTGATTTCCGCGACCTGAACGGACAGCGCGCCCACATCGCTTCCAAGCTGTTTAATATCCCCAGCTGAAACTTGCAGGTCTGTTGTGATTTTTCCGAGCAGCGGGGAAAGGCTGTCTACATCGGTAGAAAGCTTCTCAAGAGTCACATGCAGCGGCACATCCGGAACATAATCCAGCCTGAGAAGCGGGATTCTCGCGATTAGCTGCAAGGTTGTATCAATCAGTTTGGAACTTTCCGCGGCGGAATTCAGAGTGACCGCTCCTTCTGCAGTAATCTCAGCGAAATCAGTGCCAATGAGTCGGCTGAGGTCCATCAGGAAGGGAGACAGTGCTCCGACCGAGGTTTCCACAGTATTCAAGGAGTTCTGGAGCTCGTTGATGCTGGCTTCAACACTGTCCAGTGACTCAATTATCAGTTCAAGGCCGCTGTTGGTGGTCTTTAGGGTCTCCTCCAGTGATGCTCCAAATGTTTTTGACGTCCGGATGAGAGCAGGACGGGTGACCAGAGCGCCAACAGCCAACGCGGCAGCCATTATCATGCCAACGATGCTCAAGACAATCTGAAGTCTCCAACGTTTTTTTCCAGGAAAAGCGTCACGCTTATTCACGGCTGATACTCCCCAGTACAGGATTGTCTATTTCTTTTAAGATTTCATCCTGCAGCGCGCTCATCTCTTCGAGATCGGCTTCCTCCATATGGTCATAACCGTACAAGTGCAGGAGTGCGTGCACAAAAAGCATTTCCATCTCCTGTTGCAGGCTAAAGCCCCGCTCTCCTGCCTGAAACTCCGCAGTCTCTATCGAAATGACGATGTCTCCGATAAATCTGGAGCCAGTTTCAAGATCAATGTAATCGTTTTCAAAGGAAAGCACATCAGTAGAGTCATCCATACCGCGGTAAGACTTGTTGAGCTTGCGAATAGCGGCGTTATCCGTAATTTTCAGGGTAACAGCTTCCTGCGTTGGATTGCCAAACTTTTCAGCTGTTCTTTGGAAAGCAAGCAAAAAGCGGTTTGAATCGAGCTTACCGCGATGTTTGCGAGGTATGGAAAAATTGATCATCAGGCGCTCCTTCCAACTTGGTGCCTAACCAGCGGAATCACTGCCTTTTGACACGGCATTTCCGTTGGTTCTCAGATTTGGATATTGAATGCGGGGATGATAGGATCGCTGCAAGGTTCTAAAAAATGATTCCTCAATTGTGCTCAGGTCCTTTAATGTCAGGTCAGTCGCATCCAGCTGACCTTCGTTTTTATACATGTCAATAGTTTTGCGAATGAGAGACCGGATTTCTTCGTCAGTGCGCGGCGTTTCCGAGCGGGATCGGGCTTCTGTGCCGTCCGAAAGCATCAGAATAGCGGTCTCTCTGGACTGCGGTTTTGGACCGGGATAAGTAAAGAGGGCTTTGTTGATGGTATTGGGATCATCCGCGGCAGTCGCAGCTTGGGAGTATTGATACATGGTGAGCATAGTCCCGTGATGCTCACGCATGAAATCGATTACGCGCGACGGCAGGCGATATTTTTTGGCCAGCGCTACACCGTCATGCACATGTTGGATAATGGTCGCGGCGGCAGTGACCGGGTCCAGATTATCATGCGAATCCAGCTTGTCCTTGACCTGATTCTCAATGAAAAATTGCGGATTATTGGCTTTGCCTGCATCATGAAACAAAGCTCCGACGCGCACCAACATCCGATCAGCGCCAATCGCTTCGGCGGCTTGTTCCGCCAGGTTAGACACCAGCAAGCTGTGTTGATAGGAACCAGGGGCGTTGCGAAGTATGTATTGCAGCAAAGGATGATCCGGACGGGAAACATCCAACAGTTGCAGGGCGGTGGGGATATCGAGGATTTGGGACACGACGTATTGTAGCAGCAGTGCCAGGCTGCCAGAGGCAAGCCCATTGATGAGCGCGGAAGCGGCCAGCGAAGCCAGACCAATCAAGTCCGTGTATGTGTCGCCCAACCGGAACGCAACGACGACAGCCAGCGCGGCAAGACCGGTAAGAAGACCCGCGGCGAGAAAAGCGCTAATTCGACGCGCGCGGCCGATGGTCAGCATACCCACGATGGCTGGAATGATGTAAAAAACACCCAACTCGGCTTCGCGGGTGTTATCAAACACCATCAAAATACCAAGGAAGAGGCTCATTACGACGCCAAGCTCAAGGTTGTAAATGATTGAAAGGGTTATTCCGAAAGCGGCGACAGGATAGAGATATGGAACAATCGTCCTGTTCATCACCATAAAGCGCCCCAAGGCCAGAAAAATGATGAACAAGCTTGCGATGACCAAGAGCGCTTTCACCGAAAAGAAAGGTTGCTCTTGTCGGCGGAGATAATAAAGAGCTGCTAAAACCGAGACTGTTCCGGTTATCACAGCGCTGGTGACAAATCTATCAGTTTGATTGACCGGCTTTGCCAGACCAAAAATGTTGAGGGCTTCGTAATCTTCCTCGCGAATAATTTGACCGCGGCGTACCACCACCTCCCCCGCGATAATGCGCCGGGAAATCGGCTCAATTTCAGCCCTGGCTTGTTCCCGCGCCTGGTTCGTCTGCTCTTCACTGAAAAGGCTGGTTGGAGTAATCAGCTGCGAAACCAGCGCTATTACCACTTGCGATTCTTCCTGTTGGAAAGAAAAATCAATAACAGCGGGAAGGTTGCTGCGTATTTGCGCTGCGTTGTCATTACGGATGGTATCCCGCATGACTTGTTCCAGGACGCGGCGCGCTTCGATTTCAATCGCCTGCCAATCCTGGTCGGAGAATTCAAGCATCTGCTCAGCAATGCTGCTGGTCAGCTTTACGGAGCTGATAGCCGCCAGATCGCCAAGCTTTTGCTCCTGCGTGGAAAAGCTGTCTTTGCGGACCGCGGAGATGTAGTATAAAACGCTGTTTAGCGTTTCGTATTGGTGTCTTGAAATTGTGGGATCCGCGGGCAAGAAAACCGGGCTGACTGCTGCCGCGGCTTGAGTGCGGGCGCGTTCTGTAAGAACTTTACTTTCGAAGGTGATGGAGTAGGGCGCAAGAATTTCCTGGGATGCCACCTCTCCCACACCTGCAGGAATATTGGATTGACTGACGAGACCCGGCAGCACCAGAGCGCCGAAAACTAACAAACTCGCGGCAAGTAAAATGGACAGACGCAATGCGCCTTGCGTAAAGCCAGCTGTTTTTTTCCCGTTTTCTTGCTTAGTGGCCATGGTCACGCAAGCTTACTCAGGCAGTCCTTAACCACTCTGCTTGCGTCCTGATTAGTCGCCCGGCCTGCCAGTTTAGGGATCAGCACTTTCAGCACCTGACCCATATCTTTTGGGGAAGCAGCGCCGACCTCGCGGATGGTTTGCTCAGCTAGAGAAATCAATTCCGTTTCGGTGAGCTGCTTGGGAAGGTAGGCTTCCAGCTCCTTGATCTCCATTCGTGATTCAGCCGCCATCTCAGCGCGTCCCGCTTTTTCAGCGTCAGCGATGGTATCCAGCTTGGTCTTGATTTCCTTCTGCACGACAGCAAGGAATTCAAGATCACTAAGCGGCGAACCCTTTGAGACCTCCGCCAATTGGATGGTAGAAATGAGCAGACGCAGCACGCGCTTCCGCAGCGTGTCCTGGCTTTTTATGGCTCTTTGCAAATCCTCTTTAAGTCTTTGGTTATTATCCATGTCTGGTATTATACCCGCCTTATCCCCTCGTCACAGCACATGTGAAGGGAATTTATGGGCCGAGTACGATCAACCCGGAGATCTCATCCAGGATAGCTTGTCCTATTCCGGGGACGTTCAAGAGTTCGTTCAAATTTGTGAATGGTCCATGTTCAGCGCGGTAGCTTAGGATTGCCTCGGCTTTACTCTCTCCAATTCCAGGCAGGGACATAAGAGCTTGTTTGTCAGCGCTGTTAATGTTTATCAGGCTATCTGGCGCGGCGATGCCAGTTGAGGACCGAGCTGTATTGTCCTGCGGTACGGCTTCTCCGATGCGGGGCATGTACACTCTTTGGCCGTCCGCCAGGTACGCGGAAAGGTTAATTCGTTCAAAATCCGCGTCAGCAAGCGCGCCACCTGCCGCGGAAAGCGCTTGATGCACCCGCGCGCCTGTAGGCAGAGTGTAGACTCCCGCGTTTGCCACGGCTCCGGCAACATGAACCTCGATTAATGCGGCGGTGGCTGTGGCCTGAGTGCGGATGTCAGGAGTTATGGTGACGAGCTGAATAGGTTCTCCTCTTTGTGGAAGGATGAGCAGAAGAATCGCGCCAGAAAGGAGCAAACCGCCGATAAAACCTAAGAAAACAGCCTGCCAGGTCTTCATTTTCTCAGGGATTACGCTTCAGCTGTTTCATGTTCCAGTGCGAACATGCGATTAAAGGCCGCGATAGCTACTTCGAGCATTTCAATAGTCGGTTCTTTTGTGGTCAGTCTCTGCAGAAGAAGGTTGGGTTTAATGATTGTTCGTACAAACGCGCTTTTGTCCATCATCTTGGCGGCCCAGCGAATATATTCATAAGCGATGCCAGCCACTACTGGCAGCATGAGAATGCGGGAGATAAGACGCCAGTGGAGCGGCAGCGGACCCAACAGAGAAAATATCAGGACTGAAAAAATAACCAAGGTCAGAATGAAAGATGTACCGCAGCGGGGATGTACTTTAGTTTGAAGGGCCACGTTTTCAGGGGTCAATTCCACGCCGGCTTCAAAAGCGTTTATGGTTTTGTGTTCTGCTCCGTGATACATAAAGGTCCGTTTAATGTCCGGCATCCTGCCGACAAGCAATAGATAGCCAACAAGAATGGTCAGGCGCAGGAAACCCTCAAATAGGTTGCTCCACCAGGAGCCAAGACTTAGGCTTTTATCTACCCAACCAGCGGCTAGCGCTGGCAGCAGAAAGAATATCCCTACGCCGAGCGCCACTGCGAGAAGTACAGTTAAAACAAGCGTGCCGCCTTCGATTTTTTCATCTTCACCGGTCTGCACATTAGCAGCCTTGGTAAGGTAACGCATTCCAAGTTCAAGGGAATCCCAGAGACCCAAAACACCCCGCACAAATGGGGTTCTGAACCAAACAGAACGGTAAACAGCTGGAAGCTGTTCCTCAAACAGCACAATTTCGCCCTGAGGTGAACGCACTGCCATCGCAACAGCTTTCTTACCGCGCATCATCACGCCTTCGATTACTGCCTGTCCGCCGTAGGAAGGCATCTTTAGTTCAGGAGCCGCTTCAGTTGTCATGGTCAAAGCTCAAGAAAAAGCGTATTAACGCCTGGACGCCTAATTTCCAGGTGGGCAAGTGTTGATGTTCGTTTGGTGAGTGGATTTGGTCATCAGGAAGACCAAACCCAGTCAGCAAAGACTTAACACCCAGGTACTTCAGCATTGTGGTGGCGACTGGTATGCTGCCGCCCTCCCGTTTATAACTGACCTCGGTGTTCCAGGTTTGTTGCAGCGCTGTTGATAGTTGCTCTAGCCCAGGCGCATCGTCCGCGAGGTAGGCTGGAGCGCCAGAATGCTTGAAGATCGTGAGGCGAACAGCTTCGGGCGTGAGGCTGGTAACGTAGGCGCGAATCAGTTCATAAATCTCGTCAGGGTTCTGGTTTGGAACCAGCCGGCAGGAAATCTTAGCTTTGGCGTAGGCAGGAATAATGGTCTTGCTGCCTTCGCCAATGAACCCGGAATAGATTCCGTTGACATCAAGGGTAGGCCTGGCGCCTGTCCGTTCTAAAGGTGAATAAGCTGCTTCGCCAAAGAGTTGGGGTACGCCAGTCATTTTCAATAGAGCTTCAGTATCAGAATGCACAGACGCAATTCGCCTTTTTTCTTCATCAGTAAGCGGCAGCACTTCATCATAGAAGCCAGGCACAGCTACTGAGCCATCAGGGTTATGTAATTTCGCGATAATCGCGGCAAGAACGTTGGCTGGGTTTGCCACGTTCCCGCCAAACAAACCCGAATGCAAATCAGCCTTGGGTCCATCCAGGCGCATCTCCAGGTAAAGCAGCCCGCGCAGACCGTAAACAATGGTTGGAGCATCTTTGGACACCATGCCGGAGTCTGGGTTAAGAACGATATCGCATGCCAGCAGCTCCGCGTGGCTTTCGATAAAACCATCCAGAGATGGAGAGCCTATTTCCTCTTCTCCTTCCAGCAGAAACTTGAGATTTACAGGCAGTCGACCTGCCGATAGTATGCTTTCCACCGCAGCCAGGGAGGCCATCACCTGACCTTTCATGTCTGAGGCGCCGCGGGCAGTCATGTACTCACCTGAAATAGACGGTTCGAATGGTGGGGTTTGCCATTCTTCAATCGGATTGACTGGTTGAACATCGTAATGACCGTAAATGAGAATAGTGGGAGCCCCTTCAACGTATGAGCGTTTCTCCGCGAAAAGAATGGGGTGCTTATTTGTCGGGAAGATTTCCACGTGTTCTGCACCGAGGCTGCGAAGTTTGACAGCCAGGAATTCACAGGCCGCAATCATATCCGATTGGTGTTCGGAGTCTGTGGAGACAGAGGGTATCCGAACGAATGCCTGGTATTGCTCGAGAAAATAATCGTAGTTGTTTAAAAAATATTGAAGAGAGTCAGAAAAGTATGTCATTGGTATCCTTTTTAAACTTCCGTTGATTATATGCGATAAAGTGGTGAATTGTGTTAACATTGATTAAATAAATGGGTATTACGGAGTGCTCGGAACCTATGAACAGTGATGAAATCCTTTCTACATCTATGAAACACAATCTCTGGACCTGGACCGCACAGCGTAAAGCGGAGGTATTGCCTGTCGAACGCGCTGAAGGGGTTTACTTCTGGGATACCAACGGAAAACGCTATCTGGATTTCAATTCCACGGTAATGTGCGTGAATATTGGGCATGGAAACGCGCATGTGCAGGAAGCCATGATCCGACAAATCCGCGAACTGACCTTCGCGGGTCCGCACATGGCCACGAAACCGCGAGCGCTCTTGGGTGAAAAGCTTGCCTCGATCACACCCCCCGGCCTTACCCGCTTTCTTTACACTTTGGGTGGTTCCGACGCGAATGAAAATGCGGTGAAAATCGCGCGGGATTACACCGGTAAGTTCAAAATCCTGACGCGCTATCGCTCTTACCACGGCGCGACAATGGGAGCGATGGCTCTCACCGGCGATTACCGCCGCTTGCATTGGGAACCTGAAACCATGCCCGGCGTGGTGCATTTCCTCGATCCGTACCCCTATCGTTCGCCGTTCTTTCCGGATGGAAGCAGCATTGATTTAGCCGTGTTTGCTCAGGCCTATCTGGATCATCTGGAGGAAATTATCCGTTTTGAAGGACCAGAAACCATCGCGGCGGTGCTAATCGAGACCGTCACTGGCACTAATGGCATTCTGATACCACCAGAAGGTTATTTGCAGGGGGTGCGGGCGCTTTGCGATAAATACAGGATTTTGTTAATCACTGATGAAGTGATGTGCGGATTTGGCCGCACAGGAAAGTGGTTCGCGTCCGAGCATTGGAATGTCATCCCCGACATCATCACTATGGCAAAAGGGCTGACTTCTGGTTACGCGCCGCTGGGGGCAGTGGCAATGAAGGAAGAAATCGCGGCGATTTATGACGAGCGCCAGTTCGTGGGTGGGATGACCTACAACGGTCATCCGGTTTCATTAGCTGCTGCGCTCGCTAATATCGAGGTAATTGAGGAGGACGGGTTGCTGCTGAATGCCGCGCAGCGCGGAGAAACTTTAAAAGAACTCCTCGCCGATTTGAAAGAAAAGCATCCTTGCGTTGGGGATGTGCGCTCCATCGGCCTATTCGGGGCAGCGGAATTGGTTCGGGACCGCGCGACAAAAGAACCGCTCAGCCTGGCAGCGAAACCACTTAGCCCGGCAATGAAGAAGGTGAAGAGCTTTATCTTGGAAAATGGCGTGTTCATGTACAATACTTTCCACACGCTGTTGTTCATACCGCCGTTGATAATCACCGACACGCAGCTGCGTGAGGGCTTTAAAGTCATTGATGCTGCGATGAGTTTGGCGGATGAAGAAATTCAAGCTGGATTGGAGTTAAGCTGATAGGCATGGAAGCAAACACGCATCATCAACTTGTAATTATTGGCGGAGGACCAGCAGGTTTCGCGGCCGCGCTGTACGGCGCCCGCGCTGACCTAAAACCTGTGATTTTTTCTGGCATGCTGCTGTATGGGCAGGCTTCCCAGACCGATGTGATTGAAAATTACCCGGGTTTCCCGGATGGTATCCATGGCGTGGAATTAGGAAAGCTCTTTGAGCAGCAAGCCTCCCGTTTTGGGGCGATTATTGAGTACGACCAGGTGCTTTCACTGAACCTGCAGGCGCGACCTTTCACTGTTCAAACCTACAGCGGCAGCCTTAGCGCTGATTCAGTGATTCTGGCGATGGGGGCTGACCCCAAGAAATTGCATATTCCTGGAGAGGCCGAATTTACCGGCCGCGGCGTATCCTACTGCGGGACTTGCGATGGGTTCTTTACGCGCGGTAAAGATATCCATGTAATTGGTGGTGGGGATACCGCGCTTGAAGAGGCTATCTTTTTGACGCGATTTGCCCGCAGCGTCACGGTCGTGCACCGCAGGGACTCGCTTCGCGCTGGCGCGATTCTGGAAAACCGTGCCCGCGCCAATCCGAAAATTAGCTTTTTATGGAATACCGTCGTTGATGAAATTCGAGGGGACGAGAAAGTTCATGCTTTGGTGACACGCAACACCAAAACCGGTGAGATTAAGGAAGTTCCGACAGAGGCGGTTTTTGTATTTGTTGGACACAGTCCAAATACCAGTTTGATTGATGGTCAAATAACTCTGGATAAACAAGGTTACGTAATCGTCGACGCGAAAATGGGTACCAACATCCCGGGCGTTTTTGCCGCGGGAGAAATCGCGGACCCCCATTACCGGCAGGTGGTTACCTCTGCCGGAATGGGTGCCGCTGCCGCCATATCGGCGACACAATATCTTGAAAATCTGGAATAGCCTGTCAGAATCTTTAGGGGTTAGGTGTGGCGCCTACTCCGGTTCCAATCCATGAGAAAACGCGTTTTTCGCTAAGGAAGCCCGCTTCCTCGTAAATTGGATTGGAAGCGCCGCTGTTTATCAGACGCGCGACAGAAACTGACCACTGAATGATATGGGGCGTTGTGTCGGTAGGTCTAAAACTGGTGGGCAGAATGAACCGGGTTTCCCGTACATATTCCACCAGGATGCGTCCGTTTCCAGCGGTCAGGTCTTCCACAGTCACACGGTAAAGCTCGTTTTCCCGCAGGTCAGCCACCGCTGCCCACTGTAGCGTGATGGCATCCTGTTGAGCACTGAAAGCCGCGCCGGAGCTGGGGAGCAGCAAATTGGGCGCCGGATAAGGTGGGGCCGGTGTGGGGGTCGGGGTTGGCCCGGCTGTGGGTTTGCGCTCGCATAGTGGGATGATTAGGTTTAAGCCTTCATAGACTACATCATTGGTCATACGGTTGTATTCACGAATGGAAGCCATGGTAACGTTGTAATTCAGGGCAATGCTGCTCAAGGTCCAGCCAGATTCCACCTTGATGGTGATTGTCTGGCAGTCAGATTCGGTTGCCTCGAGACCCGAAGACGTAGCGGTTGGTTGCGGCGAAGGCGTTAGCGTCGGCTGCGGAATCAGGAGCAAGTCACCCTCTTTAATGGTGCAGTTCGCGTCCAGGTTGTTCTGACGGATGATGCTTTGGATAGAAACGCCAAAAACAGCCGCGATTGAGGAGCAATAATCCGTGTTTTTCACAGTGTACTCAATTGGCGGAAGCGGCGTCCAGGTCGGCAGGGGGGTAGGCGTCAGGGTTTGGGTAGGCGTAAGGGTTTGGGTAGGTGTCAGGGTGGGTGTCGCCTCGATGACCTGACCAGGCGCGGCAGGCGCGGCGCTGGTCGACTTGATGATGAAGAAGACCAATAACCCGGCCAGCGCGAGGAAGACAAAGCCCAAACCGATCGCGACCGGGAGGTTTAAGCGTACTTCAGGCAATTTTCGGGATGGGATTCCTGAACCTTTTTTCACTGTCGCTGTCGTGGAAAGCTGAGTCCCACAAACCAAACAACGGGAAGCGGTCTCGCTCAGGCGGGTACCGCAAACCGGACAAATTTTTGTGTTTTGAGTATTCTTATCTTGAGCCATAATAGTTTCCAGGTGGATTAGTATACACAGCCCACTTAAAACCTGCAAGTCAGGCAGAAGCAGCGGTGGATGACTGTTAGAATAGACGCATGTTCAGTGTCTATATCCACGTGCCTTTTTGCGCGCGGAGATGTTATTACTGCGATTTTATCACGTATGCTGGCCAGTTGAATCTGCTGCCCATTTATACTGACGCGGCTCAAAAGGAGATTCGACTGCTTGGACAAGTGGCGAGCGGGGCTGTTTTGCCAACGGAAACCGTCTATTTTGGCGGCGGGACGCCTTCCTTGATGGAACCAACAATGGTGGAGACGCTTCTGGGAGAGATAGAGGGCGCGTTTGGCCTCACAAAGCATGCAGAAATCAGCTTGGAAGCCAACCCAGGTACCCTGAGCCCACAAAGGTTGCGGGATTTTCATACGGCAGGGGTTACACGCCTGAGCCTCGGCGTACAATCGTTTTCTGATGCGGAACTGGCGCTGTTGGGCAGAATCCACACTCGCCAGGAAGCGGAGAAATGCATCGCCTGGGCGCGCGCTGCAGGATTTGACAACCTGAACCTCGACCTCATCTTCGGTCTTCCTGGTCAGACGCTTGAGGCTTGGCGGCAAACCCTGCAGAGGGCGGTTCAATTCAGACCAGAGCATCTGTCCGTCTACAGCCTGATTGTTGAGGAAGGAACCCTGCTGCATCAGCAGATTTCCAATCGAAAGCTGCCCGAGCCTGATGATGACCTGGCTGGAGACATGTATGACTTGGCGCGGGACCTTCTTTCTGGCGCTGGCTACAAACAATACGAAATTTCAAACTGGGCGGTAGCAGACGAATTCGAATCCAGGCATAACAAGGCGTATTGGAAAACCACCCCTTACCTTGGTATTGGGGCAGCTGCTCATAGTTTCGCGAACGCTTATCGAACCGAAAATGTTCCCGGCATCCTTGATTACTGCGAACGAATTCAAGAATGGGGACAAAGCCGGGAATTTCCCTTCTCGGCAGCTAACCAGCAGCGGTCCTTGCTGGACCAGCGAACGCGAATGCAAGAGTTTATGCTGCTGGGGCTGCGCCTGACCTATGAAGGGGTTTCTCTCTCGGAATTCTCAGGCAGGTTTGCCCAGGACGCGCTGCAGGTTTTTGCTGTTGAGATTAAGCGTTTGGAGCAAAAGGGTTTGGTGGAATTTTCTGAGTTCCCCGATGGTCGGCACCTGCGATTGACACAACGCGGGGTCATTCTGGGCAACCAGGCGTTTATGGAATTTGTCTGATTATTCTTTGGTCAGTGTGATGGGGGTGCCAAAACCGTGCTTTTGCCAATCTTCAGGAGCGGCTACCGGAGTCGTCCACAGATAAATCCATTTGGCATCCGCCATGGTCATGTTGATGCAGCCAGCGCTCATCGGTGTGCCGAAGTTGGTATGCCAGTATGTGCCGTGCGTCGCGATTCCTTCTTTCATTTCAAAGAAACAGTTCCACGGAACCCCAACAAGTTCATAGGCGCGGATATCGCTGGTGACGTAACCATTGCCCATGTGTTTGGAGGGCATCTTGGTCTGAATGCTGTAGGTCCCAATGGGTGTCAGTCCGCCTGAAGAGATTTTCGTCTCAAACACCAGATTATCGTATTCGTAGGCTCTCAGCCGCTGGAACATGATTGAAATTTCGATGCGTTTTTTCCCGAGCGGCACATCCGGAGAGATGGGCTGCAGCTCCGCATCGGTCACAAAGCGCAAGTGCTCTGAAGGAACTGCCAGCATGACGCTGTTTTTTTCATCCTTAATTTTGTACCATGGTTTGTCATCCGGTCCGGTTACCACATCCATGACCCAGTGCGTGGTGCCGTAATACAGACGGTATTCCGGGATCCAACCTTTATGCGGGCTGTAAAACATCGCGCGCGTATAGGGTACAGTAATCTCGGCCAGCTGTCCGGTCGGTCGTATATCCGTATTCAAACTGTTCAGCGTATACTGAACTTCGTAAACATCGCCGCTAAAGATATAGCCACCCCAAACCCGGAACCATATTGGATTCCAGTAGGGACCCGCCGGGCTCTCAACGGCATCGTAAACGTTCACGATTTCGTTGTATCCGATTTGATAGATGATCAGACTATTCTCATCGGGCAGCTTGTGCACGCTAACGCCGTTTTGATTGCCAACCAGAACAAGGCGGGGAGCTTTGGCGGCGGCGAACACCTTGCTCGTTGGCAGCATTGCTGCCGCGCCAAGACCAATCAGGCCAAGTTTAAGAAATTCTCTACGTGAAAGCTTTGGTTCCATGATCAGGCAGTTGCTTTAGTCCAGTTCCTTCGGATTGATATCCGCGACGGACTCGAAGACCCATTTTGGGCGGTAAGAAAACTTTTCCATGCCAGCGCGGTCTGTGGTTCCACTGAGCACCAGCACAGTGTCCATTCCGCTGGAAATGCCGCTCAGAACATCGGTATCCATCCGATCTCCAACCATGATGGAGTTTTCGGAGTGCACGTCGAGATAATTAAGCGCGGAGCGCATCATCAGGGGATTCGGCTTCCCGACGTAAAAGGGGGCGATGCCTGTAGCGCGTTCAATCAGGGCGGCCATGGCGCCGCAGGCCGGCACCAAGCCCTGCTCTGAATTTCCGACAGGATCTGGATTAGTGGCGATAAAGCGGGCACCGGCATTAATCAGGCGCACCGCGATGGTGATTTGCTCAATACTGTAGGCAAAGGTTTCACCGAGAACGACATAATCAGGATTAACCGAGGTCTGGGTGTAACCGATGGCATGGATAGCTTCGCTGAGCCCTAACTCACCGATGACATAAGCAGTACCATTGGGGCGCTGATTATTTAAAAAGGCAGCAGTCGCGATGGCGGAGGTATACAATCGGTCTTCCGGGATATTCAACCCAGTAACCTGCAATCTGTGCGCCAAATCACGTGTTGTGTACAACGGATTGTTGGTAAGAATCAAAAACTTTCGTTTTTCTTCAATCAATCTGTTGATAAAGCCGTCCGCGCCAGGAATCATGTTTTTCCCGTGGACAAGGACGCCGTCCATATCAATAAGATAATTCTTTTTTTCTTTCGACATAAAACACCTCAATTTTAATGAGACCTAAAAAAAATCAGGCCGCTGTTGATTGTACCAGCAGCGGCCTGAGAATGCTTCAGTTGTAGAACTGCTTACTTTTTCTTGAGGATGATGCGCGCATCCACAACCTTGACGCCCTGACCATTCTCATAAACGATGACCGGGTTCGCATCTGATTCTGCGACCTCGTCCTTCAGATCGTAGATCATGTGAGCGTAAGCCGCGAGCACTTTTGCTAGAGCGGCTTTATCACGGGGGCTTTCGCCGCGTGTGCCGTTCAGAATTGCAGCGCTGCGAATTTCATCTTGCATTCCAAGGGCTTCTTCCTCAGTAATCGGCGCGACGCGGAAGGTAACGTCCTTCAGAACCTCTACAAAGATACCACCCAAGCCGAACATCACGGTCGGTCCAAAGGTATTGTCGTTAACGGAGCCGATAATGACTTCGGTCGCCCAGGGGGCCATCTCTTGCACGGCAATGCCTTCGATAAAGGCATCCGCTTTGTAATTGTGAGCGTTTTCCAGAATGGTCCGGTAGGCGTCTTTGGCCTGTTCAGCGCTTTTGATGTTCACTTTTACGCCGCCAGCATCGGATTTATGCAGGATGTCCGGAGAGACAATCTTCATTACCACAGGAAATCCAATTTTCTCTGCGAGTCGGACAGCTTCTTCTTCAGTGCTGGCAAGCTCGGTGGCCGTGACGGGCAGTCCGTAAAGGCTGAAAACCTGCTTGGCTTCCACTTCAGTCAGGGCGTCGCGACCTTTTGCGCGGGCGGCTGCGATAATCGCGCGCGCGGCGCCAGGATCAATATTCCCGGGTTCGTAACTGCCGTTATGATTGAGTTCTTGCATGCGCTGGTCATCGCGCAGGGTGGCGATAGCTTTCACAGCTACATCCGGTGCGTTGTAAGCGGGAATGCCGCGTTCCACTAACCATGCCATGGCTTTGTCGCTTCGTTCGCCGCCAACAAACGACACGGTAATCGGTTTATCGCTAATTCCAGAATCGCGCCAACCGCGCAGAATCGCGTCCGCTATTTGTTCTGGTTCTGTGATGGCAGTTTCGCAATAGAGCACAACCAGGCCGTCTACCCAAGGATGGGAGTACGCGCTGCGAGTGGTCTCGTAATACCAATCATTCCCAGCCATGCCGGTCATATCCACCGGGTTTTTGGCGGAACCAAAATCGGGCATGTGCTTCTTCATTTCTTCTTGCACGTCCGCGGGAGCGAAGTGCAGAGGAAGGCCGTACTTTTCGGCAGAGTCAGTCGCGAGCACGCCCACGCCGCCGCCATTGGTCAGGATAAGCAGATTTTCGCCCTTCATGCGGGGTTGCAGGGAGAGGGCCAAGGTGCGGTCAAAGAGGTCATTCAGATCTGTCGCCTGAGTGACGCCGGCCTGGCGGAAGGCGGTGCTGTAAATTTTGGCTGCGCCAGCCAGTGAGCCGGTGTGGGAGGCTGCCGCGGCAGCGCCGTGGGCAGAAACGCCGGACTTAAGCACAACGATGGGCTTCTTGCATTTGCGCGCGGCTTCAATAAACGCGGGACCGTCACGCAAGCCCTCGACGTACAGCGCGAGACAGTTGGTATCGGGGTCGTCGCTGAGGTAGCTGATCAATTCCGCAAAATCAACATCCGCCATATTGCCGATGGAAACCATCTTATCAAAGCCCACGCGGCGGGTATAGGAGGCCGCGTCCATGGCGATGAGCAGCGCGCCGCTTTGGGAGACCAGAGAGGCTTTGCCCGGCAAAGGCAGGAAGGGAGCAAAAGATGCGTTCATTTTGTCGCTGTTGGAAAGCGTTCCCACGATGTTGGGACCCAGAACGCGCATCCCATAAGATTGCGCCACGCGGACAATTTCGTGTTCGAGTTCAACTTCGCCGACTTCAGCAAAACCAGAAGTGATGATGATCAGACCCTTGACGCCTTTTTCACCGCATTGTTTGGTCGCCTCGAGGACGAATTTCGCGGGCACTGTGATCACTGCCGCGTCCACCACGTAGGGGATATCCGTGACAGCGGGATAGCATTTGAAACCGAGGATTTCAACAGCTGTTGGGTTGACAGGGTAAACGCCGCCCTTGTATTCGCTTTCAATCAGGTTGCGGATGACGGTGTTGCCAATTTTGCCTGGAGTGGCTGATGCTCCGATGATGGCGATGCTTCTGGGTTTTAGAAGTCCGGTTAAGATGGGGTCCACATTTTCCTCCAAAGTATTAGATTTATCAAGCGATTAGTATACCGCAATTAATGAAAAATCTCCGGTAGTTTCTGCTAATTACTTTGAAAGAGGGTAAATTTCAGGCCGATGGAACCCAAGAAAACCAATGGTAATGCGTAACGTGGCAATACTAACTGCGCTCCGATTGGGATTGGTAGGCGGCAAAGCGGCTGCCGAAATTTGAAAAATGAACATTGCCGTTGTTGTATAGGCGCAGCAAGTAGAACAACAAAGTCCGCGTTGCCAAAAGTAGCACATTGGCAATTGGCACACTGCAGTGAAAATTGATATTATGGTTTGAATATAGACCACATTGCGTGTAGTAGTTAGATTTATGTGCCAGTCCGAACTGAAGCTGCGCAGGATATAATTAGCCGCGAGGAGACATAATGGACAATTTACGCTTGGGATATATCGGCTTAGGACTAATGGGAAAGCCAATGGCTCAAAATTTGTTGAAAGCGGGGTTTTCGGTCGTTGTTCACAATCGTTCTAGACAGAAAGTGGCAGACTTGGTCAGCCTGGGCGCAAGCGCGGCGGAGAACCCGCGCGAAGTTGCGGAACGGTCGGATATCGTTTTCACTAACTTGCCCGACACGCCTGACGTGCTTGAGGTGGTGCTGGGCGAGAATGGGGTCATTGCCGGTGCCCATCCCGGGCTGATTTCCGTGGATAATTCCACGATTAAACCAGCAGCCAGCCGCGAGATTTACCGGCGTTTGGCAGAAGTAGGGGTTCAAAGCCTGGATGCCCCGGTCAGCGGCGGCGATATCGGCGCGCAGCAGGGCACGCTTTCAATCATGGTTGGCGGGGACGCGGACGCGCTTGGGAAAGTAATGCCGGCGCTTTTGGCTGTTGGGAAGACTGTTACCCACATCGGAGGTCCCGGCGCGGGCCAGGTTGCCAAGGCATGCAATCAGATTATGGTCGCGGCGCAAATGCTCGCCATGGGTGAGCTGCTCATTTTCGCGCAGAAAGCTGGCGCGGACCCGGAGAAAGTGATTGGGGCTATTCGCGGAGGAGCCGCCCAATGCTGGACGCTGGACGTAAAACCGCAGCGGCTGTTGGCCGGTAATCGCGCGCCTGGGTTTCGGTCGAGCCTGCAAAGCAAAGACCTGAATATCGTGATGGAAACCGCGCGCGAGTACGGCATTTCTCTGCCCTCCGCCGGATTGGCCGCTCAGCTCTACGCGGGCTTGTGCGCGAATGGCGGCGGGGACCTGGACAACTCGGGAATTATTGCTGTTATCGAGGCTCTCAACAACACAGATCTTCAACATATCTAAAATATTGGCTAGAAATCAGGCGCTTTTGTTTGAAATCAGTCTGAATTCGCCTATAATTAGTGCTTAGTCTACTAGTATCAAAGGAGAGTAAAGATGGACTTCGACGTCATCAAACCATTGCTGAAAGAAGATCAAAAATCCAAGATTGTTCTGCTGGTCATGGACGGACTTGGTGGGCTGCCAATGACAGAAGGTGGCAAAACCGAATTGGAAAGCGCTAACAAACCCAATATGGACGCACTGGCTGTCAAGTCCGTGCTTGGCGCGCATCATCCTCTGCCCTTTGGGCTTACGCCAGGCAGTGGCGCGGCGCACCTGGGTTTGTTCGGATTTGACCCGATCAAGTATGAAATCGGGCGCGGCGTGCTCTCCGCGCTTGGCGTGGATTTCGACCTGCAAAAAGGGGATGTGGCTGCTCGGGGCAACTTCTGCACGGTTGACCAGGACGGCGTGATTACCGACCGCCGCGCGGGGCGCATTCCCACCGAAGTCGGGGAGCAGCTCTGCCAGAAATTGATGGAGAGAATCAGCATTCCCGGCGTTGAGGTCATTCTGCAGGTCGAGAAAGAGTACCGTTTTGTGTTCGTTTTGCGCGGGGAAGGCTTGAGCGGCGAAGTGAGCGACACTGACCCGCAGGCTGTGGGGAAGAAAGCCCACGTTGCCAAAGCCGCAGTTCCTCAAGCAGAAAAAACAGCGGAGTTTATCCGCGAATTCGTGCGCCAGGGCAATGAAATTCTGGCAACGGAACACCCAGCCAATAGCTTTGTCCTGCGCGGTTTTGCTCAGCTGCCAAAGTGGCCGACCTTCGGCGAAATCTGGGGCGTGAACCCGGTGGCAATCGCGATGTACCCGATGTACCGCGGCGTCGCTAAGGTGGTCGGGATGACCGTGCTGGATGCAGCTGCTTCCATGGAGGAAGAAATCACCATGCTGGAACAAAACTGGGATAAACACGATTTCTTCTTTGTGCATATCAAGAAAACCGACAGCTACGGCGAAGATGGCAATTTTGACGCTAAGGTCCACATCATCGAAGAAGTAGACGCGCTGCTGCCGCGCATTCTGGCGCTGGATCCGGATGTGCTCATCATCACCGGCGACCACTCCACTCCAGCGAAACTGCGCGCGCACTCATGGCACCCCGTCCCGACCATGATTTACAGCAAAAACTGCCTGCCGGATGGGCTGACGACCTACGGCGAACGCACTTGCGCCAAAGGCAGCTTAGGCGCGCGCTTTGACGCGACCGACATCATGCCTTACGCTCTCGCGCATGCCCTGCGCCTGGAAAAGTTTGGCGCGTAAGATCTGTTCGTAAATTTAAAGGCTGTCCTGGAAACAGGGCAGCCTTTTTTTGACCTTTTTTTAGAGTTGATATTGCGCTGGTCGGCGGTCCGCAAAGAGGTCATTGCCGGCTGAAAAACGCTTGTTAAGACTGTCTGCCGGGTCAATATCGACAATGCGTAAATCCTGGTCATTTTCGCCGGCCTGCGCCAGAAGCTCGCCTCGCGGGGAAAGTATCTGGGACCGGCCGGTAAAGTTCAAGGCCAGCGCCTGCCCGGATTCAGCGCCGGTGCGGTTGGCGGTGATGCTGAAAATAGTATTCTCCAGGCTGCGCGTGACCATGGCCGTCTGGCACCAGGGCAGCACCAAATTGGCAGGATGGCAGAGGATTTGCGCGCCTTTTAGCGCCAGAGAACGAGCGGCTTCTGGGAAAACCCAATCAAAACAAATCATCATTCCCAGGCAGACCTGTTGGAAATAAAAGACTGGAAAGCCTCTGTCACCCGCAGAAAAGAGCTCTTTCTCGGTGTTGAAAAGATGCACTTTCCGGTATACGCACAGTACGCCATTTTCATCCACAGCGGCAGCTGAATTGTAAAGAGCATCATCAAGGCGTTCGCTGAACCCGCTGACAATGCAAGCGCGGTGCGTCCTGGCTATCTCTGTCAGGCCGCGCAGAAAGGGTCCGCTTCCGTTTGCTGGTTCGCTAATCTTATATAATTCGGTCGGTTCATCAAACAGATAGCCAGTGGAGGCTAATTCCGGCAGCACAAGCAGGTCAAATTGGCTTCCCGCAAGCCCTTCTTTAATCAATTCGAGATTGCCGGCAGGGTCCCCGTGTCGCGGGCAGAATTGGTAAAAGCCGATTTTCACGTTCGCCTCCAGTGTACAATACAAATATCTACTTACAGTTTACAGGGAAGGATGCGGCTATGTCAAAGCATTTTGAAGCGCTGCTTTATGAGGCACTACCGGAAAACAAAGTGCGCTGCCAACTTTGCGCGCACAACTGCTTAATTGCTGATGGCAAGCGAGGAATTTGCAAGGTGCGCGAGAATTCTGCGGGGGCCCTCTTCTCTCTGACATACGGCCGGTTAATTGCCGCGCATGTGGATCCGATCGAGAAAAAGCCGCTGTTTCATTTTTATCCCGGAAGCCGTAGCTTTTCGATTGCCTCGCCCGGGTGCAATTTTGACTGCCAGTGGTGTCAGAACTGGGAAATCTCGCAGGGCGATAGTGTCGCGGCTGCCACGCGCTGCCCCAATACCTCCCCGAAGGAAGTGGTCAGCTCCGCTCTGCGCAGCGGTTGCCGCAGCATTTCCTACACCTATACCGAACCGACAGTCTTCTTTGAATTCAGTCAGGATGTCGGCCGTCTGGCCCGGGATGCTGGCTTGAAAAATGTGTATGTGACCAATGGTTACATGAGCCAGGAAACCGTTGAATTACTGGGCCATTGGCTGGATGCGGCGAATGTGGACATCAAGGCATTCTCGGACGAAGTTTACCGAAAGCATATTGGCGCGCGGCTGCAGCCTGTCCTGGATGCCTGCGTGGGGCTAAAAAAAGCCGGGGTCTGGCTGGAAATCACCACGCTGTTAATTCCGGGTCTGAATGATGATGAACAGCAATTGCGCGGCCTGACTCAATTCATCGTCAGAGAACTTGGCGCGGATACTCCCTGGCATGTCAGCCGCTTCTTTCCTCAGCACAAGTACCAGAACGTTGAGGCAACAGGCCTGGCGAGCATAGAAAAAGCGCTTGAAATTGGCAAGGCAGAAGGTTTGAAGTACACCTACGCGGGAAACGTGGCCGGTTCAGCGGACACTTATTGCCCGCATTGCGGGGAGGTGCTGATCGAACGCAGCGGGATGAGCGTATTTAGCAATCACATTAAAATGCCAGCTTTGTGCCCAAAATGCGGCACGTCTATCGCCGGCGTTGGCTTGAGTTTTGATGAGGTTGCGCTAATCTAATTCTGGAGTCAGCGCGGCAATTTTGCCCGTACGCACCAGCATGAGAATCTTTTCCAGATGCGGATGCAGCAAGCTATCCTGGGCGATAAACGGAACCTCCGCGCGGATAAATGCGTATGCTTCCCGAGTAATCTCTCCCATTCGGGCTTCTGGCTGTTTCTGCAGGCGGAAATCCAGCGCCTGGGCGGCGCAGAAGAGCTCAATTGCCACGATCGTTGAAAGGTTTTTCAAGATCTCCCGGCAGTGCAATGCGGCATTGGGACCCATGGAAACATGGTCCTCCACATTGCCAGAAGACGGGATGCTGTCGGTGCTGGCTGGGTGCGAGAGCGTCTTGTTTTCGGAGCTTAGCGCAGCGGCCGTGTACTGCAGCAGCATGAAACCCGAGTTCACGCCGCCATGTTCCGTGAGAAACGGTGGATAAGTAAGTGAGTCACAATGGCTGTCCACCAGTTTGGCAATGCGACGTTCGGACATATTGCCCAGGTCTGTCAGCGCGATGTTCAGGAAGTCCAGGCAGAATGCCAGCGGTTCACCGTGGAAATTTCCACCAGAGATAACCAAAGGGCTGCCTTCTTCACTACGAAAAACCAAAGGATTATCTGTTACCGAATTAAGCTCAATGCTGATAGTCTCTCGGGCTTGCGCTATAACATGATGAACCGCACCGTGAACCTGGGGGATACAGCGCAGCGTGTACGCGTCTTGAATATTCTTTGGGTCATGCGGACGTGTGAATTGGCTGTCTTTCAGGAGAGCACGAAAAACGGCAGCGGTTTCTTGTTGTCCGGGCTGAGGTCGCAGGCTGTGAATTTGCTCGTTGAATGCCCACAATGTTCCGTTTTGGGCTTCAAGCGTCAGTGCGGCAGCCAGGTTAGCCGAATCCAATAAGGACTTTGCCTGCGAGCAAAGGAGCGCGCCCATAGCTGTCATCAGCGTGGTGCCATTCGTCAGCGCCAGACCTTCTTTTGCGTGCAGACGCACTGCGCTCAGTCCTGCCTGAGAAAGAGCCTCAGAGGCTGGTAATTCACAGCCTTTCCAACGCACAATGCCCTTGCCAATCAAAGGCAACGCCATGTGCGCCAGAGGAGCAAGGTCGCCGCTAGCGCCTAAGGAACCTTTTTCTGGAATCCGGGGCAGTATGTTTAAGTTCAAAAGCGAGATCAGAAGCTGTATTGTTTCCAGGCGGATACCTGAGTAGCCGCGCGCAAGCGTGTTGGCGCGGATCAGCATCATTGCTCTCACAGTCTCATCGTCCAGGTACTCCCCAACGCCGACTGCGTGACTGAGCAAAATGTTCTCCTGCAGCGTTTCAACCTGGTCGCGTGGAATGACGCGGTCCTTGAAAGCGCCAAAACCGGTTGTGATTCCATAGGCAACCTCACCCCTCGCGACCAGTTCCGCGACTGCGTCGGCGGATTTCTGGATACCAGGCAGACAAGCGTCTGAAAGCGCGACCTGAACCTCAGGATTTTGAGAAACCCGCCGGACTTGTTCAATGGTCAGAGATTGTCCGTCCAGGAAAACATGCTTCATCCTTTTTCCTCCAAAACGAAGATTACTGTTCTGCGATGAGCACGGAGTTCAGCGTAACAGCTGGCGCGTTAATCAAGTTTGGGTCCCGAGGTGGAATCGCGAAAAGCACATCCAGACCGGAGACAACCTGACCAAATACAGCGTGTTTTCCGTCAAGCCAGGGCGTTGCGACGTGGGTGATGAAAAATTGCGATCCATTGGTATTCGGTCCTGCGTTTGCCATGGAAAGCACGCCCGGTTTGTCATGGCGTAGTTTCGGGTCAAATTCGTCCCTAAAGCGGTAACCCGGACCGCCGCGCCCAGTGCCGGTCGGATCGCCGCCTTGCGCCATGAAATCCGGAATGACGCGGTGAAAAATTGTGCCGTCATAAAAGCCTTGGCGAGCAAGAAAAACAAAGTTGTTGACCGTGTGGGGAACGTTTTTCGCGAATAAATCAATCACGATATCCCCTTTGCTTGTACGCAAAGTGGCTTGGTATTTTTTGGTAAGGTCCAACTGCATTTCAGGTTCAGACTGCCATTGTTGAGAACTCATGATGCCTCCAAGTGGTTTTGGACAATTGTAGCATCAATCCGATGGCGTGACTGAAGGGGGGCGCAGCGCATAACCATAATTCGGCGGCTGAGGTAGTAAAAAAAGAATCACAAATTGCACTGTGATTCAGTCTTCATCAATAATTAAGTTTTGTCTTCTGCGTAATCAGGCGAATTCTTTATTGAGCGTATCAAGCAGCGCCAGAATTTCCGCATTGGCAGGGATATCGGTCATGTCGTGTCCGTAGTGGATGTAGCGCACAAGACCGGCTTTATCCACAATAATCTGACCAGGCATGCGACCGAGCTTGAATAGGTTCACCTGTTGACCTAGCAGTTTGAGGACTGAATGGCTTGGGTCGGGGAGACCGATAAAAGGCAACTTTTCCCGGAGGAAGTAGGCGTTGAAGGCTTGGGGGCTTTCAGGGCCGATCACCAGGATCTGCGCGGCGGCAGCAACAAATTTGTCGTAATCATGACGCAACTGCGCCATATGCCGCTGGCAGAATGGTCAAGTAAATCCGCGGTTCAAGACGAGAATGACATGCTTGAGACCCTTAAAATCCGAAAGCGCGATTGAATTTCCAAACACATCTACAAGACTAAAATCAGGAGCAGGCAGATTAAGGGTTACGAGAGTCATAGAAAGCCTCCGTTAATAAATCCCTTTTTACCGCGATTCGAAAGCCCAATATTCCATCAATGGTGTTGTTGGCTTCTTTGCTAACCTTTTACCGCGCCGCCAAGCATGCCGCGGATAAAGAAGCGCTGGAAGAGAATATACACGATGACGGTTGGAACAGCCACTATCAGCGCGCCAGCCGCGAGCAAGGGGATATTGGCAGTGTATTTCCCCTGGAAGAAGGCCAGCCCTACCGGCAGCGTGCGCATGGTTTCATCCTGAACAAGCACAAGCGCGAGTAAGAATTCATTCCAGGTCCACATGAAAATGAGGACTACCAAGGTTGTAACCGAGGGTTTAGCCAGCGGCCAAAGAACGCGCCAAAGCGTTTGCCAGCGGCTGCAGCCGTCCATGGCGGCCGCGTCCACAAGGTCGCGTGGCGCGTTTTCAAAAAAAGACGTCATCCACAAGCTGCCAAAAGAAACACTCAACCCAATCTGCGGCAGGATTAAAGCCCAATAGCTATCACGCAGGTTTAACAAGTCCAGAAAGTGATAGAGCGGAATAATGACTGCTTCGAATGGAACCATGTAGCCCAGCAGGATGAGCGGAAAGAGCCATTTCTTTCCAGGAAGGGGCAGCAGTCCAAAAGCGTAACCTGTTAGTAAAGAAAGAAACACGCTGGCAGCCACAACGGCGACCGAAACAATCACACTATTCTTGAAAAAAATGTTGAAGCGGCCGGTGAACCACGCTTGTCTGAAATTATCCAGGTTCCAGGTCTGCGGAAGACTGAAGGGTCCCTGGATAAGCTGAGTGTCGGTCTTAAAAGCCCCCAGGAGCAGACCCGCTATTGGTAATAACACGAGCAAAGCAAAAAAACTGAGCAGAAGATAACGAGGAACAAGCTGGCCTTTTCTACTGTTCATGCGCTGTTTTCCTCGTTTCCGGTTTGGAATCGGCGAATAAGCAGAGAAATTCCCAGGATAATAAGCATGAGAATTGTTGCGATTGCGGACGCATACCCGATACGGTTTTGTTGAAAAGCAGATCGGTAAATCAGAAAGCCGACCACCAGGGTCGCGTTGCCGGGCCCTCCGCGCGTGGTGACGTAAACGAGGTCAAAAACCCTCAGCGCGGCAATGATAGTAGTCACCAAAGCCACGCCAATTTCTGCGCGAAGGCCGGGAATGGTGACATGCACGAACTGCTGAAACGCGTTCGCTCCGTCCAGGCTGGAAGCTTCGTAGTACTCCTCTGAAATGTGCTGCATGCCTGCCAAAAAGAGAATCATGCAAAATCCGTACTGCACCCAGGTGCCAATGGAACCTACCGCAGGAAGCGCGAGCGCAAAATCACCCAGCCAGGCTCTGGTAAGACTGCTCAACCCCACCGAGTTCAGGAGGATATTTAGTGGGCCGAATTGGGGGTTAAAAATCCAGCGCCAAATCACGCCTACAACCACCATGCTGATGACCTGGGGCAGAAAAAGCACAGTACGGAAAAACGTCATGCCGGGTAGAGCCTTGCGTGTCAGCAGCGAGGCAAGCAGCAGCCCAAGCAGTACTGGCAAGATGCAGAAAAATAAAATAAAAATCAGGTTGTGAAGAAAGGCGTCTGCGAATTGGGCATCAGAAAACACCGTACGGTAATTTTCCAGGCCGACCCAATCCCGCTGCGCGCTAAAACCGTTCCACGCAAAAAAGCTGGTTCTGACCGTTTCGAGGATTGGGTAAAAGATAAAACCAATGTAGATCACAAAACCAGGCAGCAGGTAGAGCCACCCTTTCCATTTATTTTCGCCTGGGTATGCCTGGTTTGATCGCATTGCGTTGAAAAGACAGCCGGCGCTTGTTTGGAGCGCCGGCTGTGAGGAGAGAAATTATTTACTTAGGTAGGTCTCATAGTCTTTTTGGACGGCTGAGACGAAGTCTTCAGGCGTGCTGATGCTGCCGAGCAATTTCTGCAATTCAGCCACCAGTGTGTCATAAAAAGTAGGGGTAGCCCAGTCAATATAGTGACCGACGGCGTTGCCCTTGTTGATGGCGTCCCAGGCGCGCAAGGTGTCGCCAAAGAGATTGTCCGTCTTGATATCCGCGCCCTCAGGCAGCGCCATGGCGGGGAGCATGCCGGCATTCGCCCAGAGTTCGGCAGCGCGCGGGCTGATCATCCAGTTGAGGTACTCCGCGGCAAGGTCAGCTTTGGTTGTCGTGGCTCTGATCGCGAACGGGATACCGACACCACCAATAGCCAGCGCGGTTTTTCCTTCGAAGGGCGGCATCAGGAAGAAACCAAACTCCTGATCAGTATCGTTCACCAGTTCGCCAGCCAGCCAGGAACCGGTGATGGTCATCGCGCCGCTGCCTGCTTTGAAGAGCGCGTTGCTGTCGTCGTAGCCGATGCCTGGATAGCCTTCGGAGAAGTAACCGGCTTTGGCCCACTGCTGGAGGATGGCCGCGGCCTTGGTGTTCTCATCAGTTTTGAAGCTGACATTATTCACGCCGTAGGTCAGGTTATTGATGTAATCCAGGCTTACGAGCAGATGCTGAATTGCGCTAAATTCATGGATGGCGTTCCAGCCGTCCAGGCTGCCAAAGGAAATGGGAGTTTCCCCGCTTTCCTTAATCTTAGCGAGCAGTGTTTCAAACTCCTCAAAAGTTTGCGGAACTTGCCAGCCATTCTTTTTGAATAGGGTTTTGTTGTAATACACCCCAACCACTTCAGCGGTCGGGCTTACGCCGTAGAGGTTGCCCTGACCAAAGGTCTTGCCATCGGCGGTAAAACTGTTGCGGCTGGCGACTGAGGTGGAGAAAACCGAACCCCAATTGTATTTGGCGAGGTAAGCATCAAGCGGCAGCAGCAGACCCGCTTCTACCATCGCGCCCATATCGCTGCGTCCTTGATTCACCTGGGCAACGTCCGGGCCATTGGCTTCCGTCAGAGCGAGCTTGAGGGTCACTTTTAGGTCGTCGAGAGTTTTGACCACGCGTTCGATCTTGACGCCCGGGTGAGCGGCCTCGAATTCCGCGTTGAGCGTATCCATCACCTGGCTTTCAACGTCGCGGTAAAACTGATCCCATACAACCAGCGTGGTTACTTCCGTTACAGGCGCCTCGTTCTCAGCGGGTTTTTTGATGCTTTGGCAGGCACCCAGGATCAAGGCGAGTACCAAAATAATCGATATGGTTAAGCGCGTTCTTTTCATACTGCTCCTTTGTGACATTAAAAAAGTTAGCAAAATTATACCTTACATGAACTGCGCCAATCTCTTCCCTTAGAGAGAAATAATGGAAAATCTAAGATGTTCTGCAAAAACCAGGCGGATAATAAGCACCTTTTGGGGATTGGCTCCCAGCTTGTTGATATAATGAGATCAAGCAAATTGATTGCAGTCAAAAACTTTGCTTGTGATTTTTGGAAAGAGCGATGACTTGATGAGAGTACGGCTCCGCACTAATTATTTGATGTATGACAATATTCCCCTTCAGTTTATGGATGCCTGGGTAATCTGACTGGACGTTGTGCCAGTTTTTCTATTTTTCTTTGCCAAAAATAGTTACAAAGGAGAGAATGGTGGAAATAAAAGAAGCAAGTTCTTTGCGGGACGCGTTCGCGCATTTATCCTGGCAGTTGTTGATGGTAACGGAGAACGCTGCGATTGCTGCCGCGCGGTCTGCTGGGAAAGGGGATAAAAACCTGGCGGACAAAGCTGCGGTAGATGCAATGCGGGATACGCTGGATAAGATGAGCGGATTTTCGTCACATATCAAGATTGGGGAAGGAGAACGCGACGATGCACCAATGCTGTTCATAGGCGAGCGGCTTGGCAGCGGGGATATCGAAATTGATATAGCCGTGGATCCATTGGAAAATACCAACGCCACTGCTGACCTGAAGCCCGGCGCGGTGTGCGTTTTGGCAGCTTCTTCCAGGGGTGGGCTCATTGAGGGCTCAGATACTTACCTGGACAAATTATGTGTTGGACGAGAAGCCGCGCCTGTGGTCGATATCCGCTTGGCGCCAGAGGAGAACGTACGTAGGATTGCTGAAGCTTTGCGCCGCAAGGATTACGCTGAAATAACTGTGACCGTGTTGGACCGTCCACGCAACGAGGAACTTATCCAGCGCCTTCGGTCGACTGGCGCGCGTGTAAATCTTATCGCTGATGGAGACCTGATGCCATGCATCTTTACGTGTTTTAAAGGCGCTGGCGTGCACGCGGTCATGGGCATCGGCGCGGCGCCGGAAGGCGTAATTTCTGCCGCGGCGATCAAACTGCTGGGCGGCGGCATGCAGGCAATCTTTAAGCCCAAGGACGAAGCTGACCGCCAGCGATTGACGCGTATGGGAATCAAATTGGACCAGGTTTACACAGCGGAAACCCTTGCTCCTGGAGAAAATCTCATTTTTTGTGCCACTGCGGTCACGCCGATTCTCACAACTACCAAGGCAGTCCTGGAAGGCGTAAGCTTCTTCCCCGGCGGCGCAAAAACCCACAGCCTGGTCGTCTCGAACACCTTTATGAATTTTGTTCCGACCACCCACGTGCTTGACTGCGAAAGCTTCACGAGAGAAAAGAGCGAATTCCGATTATGGTAGGCTCTTCAGCGCTGCTTTTCCGGTTTCCGGCCCCTAGACAGGCTTCGCTCGGATGGTATAATTGCGGTCTATTACGCAAATGAGGTTTTGATGAAAACAGCTTTGATTACTGGCATCACCGGTCAGGATGGTTCATACCTGGCGGAATTGTTACTGAGCGAAGGTTACGAAGTGCACGGCGTCATTCGTCGGTCAAGCACTTTCAACACGCGCAGAATTGATCATCTCTATCGGGATCCGCACGGAAACGGCGAAAAACCGCGCTTATTCCTGCACTACGGTGACATGGGCGCAACCGATACGCTCCTTGATGTGATTTACACTACCAAACCGGACGAGATTTACCACCTGGCGGCACAAAGTCATGTGCGCGTCAGCTTTGACATGCCGGAGTACACCGGAGACATTACCGGGCTGGGCACCACGCGCATTTTGGAGGCCATCCGTAAAAGCAAGATAAATAGCCGTTTTTATCAGGCGTCATCTAGCGAGCTGTTCGGCAGCGCCAAACCACCGCAAAGTGAAAGCACACCTTTCCAGCCGCGCAGCCCCTACGCCGCAGCCAAGTTATACGCTTACTGGATGACGGTAAACTACCGCGAAGGTTACGGTATGTACTCGGTCAATGGCATCCTTTTCAACCACGAATCCCCTCGGCGCGGCGAGACCTTTGTGACGCGCAAAATTACCCGCGCGGTGGCCTCCATCCGGGCAGGCTTGCAGGACAAACTGTTTTTGGGCAACCTGGACGCCAAGCGCGACTGGGGTTACGCGCCGGAATATCTGGAAATGATGCATTTACTCCTTCAGCAAGATGCACCAGACGATTATGCCATCGGAACGGGCGAAGCACATTCCGTGCGGGATTTTCTGGATGAGGCCTTTGGCTACGTTGGCATGGACTGGCACAAGTATGTAGAAATTGACCCACGCTACTTCCGCCCGACTGAAGTAGATTACCTGCTGTGTGACCCCACCAAAGCAAAAACCAAATTGGGTTGGGAGCCAAAAGTCAAATTCCATGAACTGGTAAGAATCATGGTAGATGCTGATCTTGAGCTGCTTAACCTTCCAAAACCAGGTGAGGGCAAGCGCATCATCGATGAAAAGTTCAACGGCTGGCACCGCTGGGAACACCAGGTCGTCAGCATGGATAAGTGACGAGTAAGCAAAACAGCGTTATAATAAGAACTTCGGAGTAGTAATCCGCAGCCGCTGACAGAGAAGGGTTGGCAAGTCTGAAACAACCCACAGAACAGGCAAGGATGAAGTCGCCGGAGTGATGACCGAAGAAATCCTCAAAGGAGATTAGAACGGTCCGGGTACGCCCGTTAGCGCGTTCGAGTGCATTGACATACGTCAATGAAATGAGGTGGTACCACGGAGACTTTCGCCCTCAACTGGCGAAAGTTTTTATTTTAATGATGAGGAAAAGAAGATGACCGAGCTGCCAAAAACTTATGACTTTAAAGACTACGAAGAAAAGATTTACTCCGATTGGGAGAATAAGGGGTATTTTCGTCCGACGAATGACCCGAACAAACCCGGGCATGACCCTTCTATCAAACCCTTCGTCATCGTAATTCCTCCCCCAAATGTTACCGGCGGGCTGCACCTGGGGCATCCGCTCTTTGTGGCAACGGAAGACCTGATGATACGCTACCACCGCATGAAGGGCGAACCGACATTGTGGGTGCCGGGGACTGACCACGCCGGCATCGCCACGCAACTGCAAGTTGAAAAGCAGCTAGCCAAAGAGGGGTTGACCCGTACCCAGTTGGGACGGGAAGCCTTTGAAAAGCGCATGTGGCAGTGGAAAGAGCAGTACGGCGGGCAAATAACCCACCAGATCCGCCGCATTGGCGCCAGCTGCGACTGGGACAGAGAACGATTTACGCTGGATGAAGGCTTGTCGCACGCTGTGCGCGAGGCGTTTGTGCGGCTGTATGAAAAAGGCTTAATCTACCGCGGTCCGCGCATGATTAACTGGTCGCCGGGTTTAAGAACCGCAGTCTCGGACCTAGAAGTCGAATACTCGGAAGAAATGGGCACTTTGTACTACTTCAAGTACCCACTTGCCGACGATTCTGGCGATTTCATCCCGGTGGCAACCACACGCCCGGAAACAATTCTCGGGGATAGCGCCGTGGCAGTGCATCCGGAAGACCCGCGCTACCAACGCTTTATTGGCAAAATGGTGCAGGTGCCTGTACTTGGCAGAGCAATCCCAGTTGTCGCGGACGCGTATGTCGAGCGTGAATTCGGCACAGGGGCGTTAAAAATCACGCCTGGGCACGACCCGCACGACTATGAAATTGGAGAACGCCACCAGCTGGCGCTTATCAATATTTTGAACCCCGACGCGACGCTGAACGAGAATGGCGGACCGTATCAGGGAATGGATCGATACGCTGCCCGAAAAGCGCTGTGGGAAGAAATGCGCGCCCAGGGGCTGGTAATCAAAGAAGAACCCTACATGATGAGTGTGCCCAGGTCCCAGCGTGGTGGCGAAATTGTTGAACCACTGGTCTCAACGCAGTGGTTCGTCCGGATGGAATCGCTGGCGAAAAATGCGAAAGCTGCTGTGGAATCCGGCGAGGTCACTTTTGTGCCGGATCGTTTCACAAAAGTCTTCCACAATTGGATGGACAACATTCAGGATTGGTGCATCAGCCGGCAGCTTTGGTGGGGGCATCGCATTCCAGTTTGGTACTGTCAGGATTGCGGCGAGGTCATAGTCGCCCGGGAAACACCGGAACGCTGCCCCAAATGCGGGAGCGCAAGCCTGGAGCAGGACCCGGATGTGTTGGATACCTGGTTCTCGTCCGGCTTGTGGCCATTTTCCACTTTGGGATGGCCGGAGAAAACGCCCGATTACGAGTACTTCTACCCGACTTCCGTGCTCGAAACAGGTTACGACATTCTCTTCTTCTGGGTCGCGCGCATGATTATGGACGGCGTGGAGTTTACTGGCAAAGCGCCGTTTCATACTGTCTATCTGCACGGCATCATCCGAGACGAAAAAGGCGTGAAGATGAGCAAGACCAAAAACAATGCCATCGACCCGCTCGAGGTCATGGACGCGATGGGCACCGATGCACTGCGCTTTACGCTATTGGTCGGCAGCACGCCCGGGAACGACATGAACATTTCTGTGAAAAAAGTGGAAGCCAACCGCAACTTTGCCAATAAAGTCTGGAATATTGGCAGATTTGTTATCTCCGCGGTAGACCGCGCAGGGGAGAAGCCAATAGAAGCGCCTGTTTGGACCCTGCCCGACTCATGGATTTGGGCACGGCTCAAGCAGGTTGTCAACAGCGTCAACGCTCTGTTCGAAAACTATCAATTTGGAGAAGCCGGCAAACAAATTTACGAGTTTTTCTGGAGCGAATTCGCGGATTGGTACCTGGAGGCTTCCAAGCGGCAGATTTCGGAAGGCGGCGACCGGGCTTACTTTACTGCCTATGGGCTCGCGCAGGTGTTGGATGTGATGCTGCGCCTGCTGCATCCTTTCACTCCCTATGTCACTGAAGCTCTTTGGGGTTATCTAAAACAAGCGTGCCTGGACGCCGGTCTGCCTATGAAAACCAAGGAGGGCTGGGAAGAAGCGCTCATCCTGGCGCGTTGGCCTGAGCGCATGGAGATGGAAGGCTGGGAAGATGAGATTATCAAGGACTTCAATACCACGCAGGATTTGATACGCGCTATTCGCAACCTGCGCTCTGAGTATAAGATTGAGCCATCGCGAAAATTGCATGCCGTATTTGTGTCTGCTGAGCAGCAAATATTGCTCGAGTCCCAAAAGCTGGTTTTGTGCGACCTGGCTGGGCTTGACGCGGATTTGACAGAAATCCGCGTGGAAAAACCGGACGAACAAAGCGGCATGGCCGGACTTGTCGTAAACGAAATCGAAATTTTCGTTCAATTGGCGGACGCCAAGGACGATGCGGCTGAAGAAGATAGGCTGCGCAAAGAACTGGCTGAGTTGGAGAGTCAGGTCGCCCGCCTGGAAGGGCTGTTGGCAAGTCCCTTCGCGCAAAAAGCCCCGGAGAAAATCGTGCAAGCTGAACGCGAGAAATTGGAGACCTACAAGGTCAGTGTCGAAAAGCTGCGCGCGCGGCTGAGTTAGGTGAGATAAAGAGATGCCCGGAAGGGCATCTCTTTTCTTGTCAACTGAATTGATTATTGTGATGAGACGCGTTCTGATTCGTGCTGCATGATGCGGCGTAGAATTGCCAGCGAACTGGCATAGGTGGAATCCATGCCCTGGTAGGAAAGCGCGCCGGCCCCAAGGTTTTGACCCTTCGTCAGGGGGGTATCTGAGACGTAATGTAAAATGCCCAGATCGAAGGGCAGTTTGTGGAGATTTACAATTTCGTTCACCGGGTGCCGCTGCGGCCGGAAAAGTTCGTAAATGGCTGAAAGATAAGGCCCAGCTTCCATCTCGATATCTGTGTAGCCTTCGCGGTAGATGACATCCATAACCGTGGCGTTCTGTAAAAAAGTACCCCAGACCGAGACTGCTTTTTGGTTATCCAGCACGGTGCCATATGTCAGGTAAGGGGAGAGGTCCGATGCTTGAAAGTTGTTGTCAAAGATATAAGTATTTTTGGAGTGCTCGTCGTAGACGACATTTGGCAGGATGACATCGCCGCGCACCCCATTCAGACTGGCTGCTTTTCCCATCACATAGATACCCAGGATTTGGGCCGCGTTTTCCGCGATCTTCGTCAGCAGGTGGTACGCGCCAAACCCGAGCGGATAATCAATATTCACAATAAGCGCGTCAGAATTTGGTAAAAAAGCCCACTCGCGGCAGCCCGGCTGCGCGCAGGGTGTGATGCGGGAATCGATGCTGGTTGGATTCAGCTTGGAAATATCAATGACCTGCGCTTCGGTATCAAAAGCATGCATGCTTGGAAAGCGGAAGATTCCACGTTCTTTTTCAAAGCGAAGCTGTTCTTGCCAGGCTTCGGCGCCAGCTGGTGAGGATTGGAACTTTTTCATGACGTAATAGAAAAAGTTCTCTCTGCTGGAGGGGACAGCCTTGTTCTGGATATCCTGCCACTCTGCCAAAAGAGCAGGTTGGTCAGCGCTGTTGACGAAGTCGATTAGTTGCCGCTGTTTGCTGAGCGCGAAGCCCGAGAGCAGGTTCACGAGGCTGTGGGTGTTGGAAGAGACGAAATAAATCGGGCGCTGATTTATACCTGGATACTGCTTTTCTATCTTTTCCCACCAGGTTTCGGTGGCTTTGCGGTAATCATTTAGAGAACCGCTGAGCAGTTGCAGTCGAAAATTGCATTTCACGCTGGCAAAAAGCCCAAAGACTTCGTCAAAGCGTTCACCCAAAACAGTATAAAGTCTTCCCAGGTCGGCTTCGCTCATCCTCAGTTGGTTAGCTAATTGTTGGAAACGCACTGGTTCAGCGGGGGATGCATTCAGATAGCGTTCCTCGGGAATTTGACTTAGCAGCGCGTTTAGCTTATTCCATTCAATTTGCAGAGCCGTGAGCGTGGGCACCACGTCATCGATATCGGAGCGCGAGGCGATGTAGCACGCCATTTGCTCGCCGCCGTCGTAAAAGCAGCGTCTGCGCCGCGCGCGGGCAGCTACTTCCGTCCAGGTTTCCACGCTGCCATAGCCGTGTTGAGAAAAATTGCTCTCCGTTTGTCCCAGAATGATTTTCTTCACATTAAAGATGCACTCTGGCAGGCGCTGCAGGCTGTAAATCAGAGCAGAGGTATCCGGGTAAGGTTCGCGGGCATTCGGGTGCAGCGAGGAATTAATCCCGGAATGCACTTCTTCGAGCGAACGGATTTGCACGACGTTCGTGGAGCGCAGCAGCGAGTAGATAGTGCGAAGATATAGATCAATTTCCTCAGAAGAGCGAACCGGAACCTGTCTTTCCATGGCGGGATGTCCTTTAATATTTATTGAGCGTTTTTCAATTTTATCATGCCGGTGCAGAGACCCTCGGCATACCTTATAATTGGGGCACAGAACGGAGGAGTCGCGCATGCCAATTGATACTGTTATCTTTGATTTTGGGGGAGTTATTCTGCGTTACCTGGATCCCGACTGGCTGCGTGAGACACTGCCATATGGCGAGCAAATCCAAACCGCGGTTTATGAGTATCTGGAATCAGAGGTTCTGTGGGATGTAATGCGCGGAAATCTTAGCGAATTGGATTTCTGGACTGCAAAAGCGCAAGAGATGAACATTCCCGAGGAAGCGGTCAAACAGTATCTGCTAGTCCAGACTGCTCACGCGCAACTGGATTCAAAGGTGCTCGCACATATGGAGCGCTTAAAAGGAAATTACAAGCTGGGCATCCTCAGCAATGCTGGGAACACAACCAGAGCGCTGCTGGAGGGGCAATATCATCTCCATGAGCTGGTTGACGATATTGTGATTTCCGCTGAAGAGGGCTTAGTAAAACCCGAACCAGAAATCTATCAGCTCTCGGCGCGGCGGCTTGGAACGGAGCCGGAGCGCTGCGTCTTTGTGGACGATTTGCCAGAAAACATCCAGGCGGCGGAGAGCTTAGGCATGCGCGGTGTTTTGTTTACTGATGCTGAGAGCTCTCTAGCGCTGCTGGACGCGTTATTAGCGCAAGGAGATTGACCATGCTCTATCTGGTGGCAACTCCTATTGGCAATCTGGGTGATATGACCTACCGCGCCGTCGAAACCCTGCAAGGAGCGGACTTAATCGCGAGTGAAGACACACGAAAAACCAGCATTCTGCTTAAGCATTACGGGATATCCAAACCTCAGGTGGCTTTCCACACCATGAACGAAGCCAAAATGACGCCAAAGCTGCTTGAGCGGCTGCTGGCTGGTGAAAACATAGCGCTTGTAACCAACGCCGGCACGCCCGGAATTTCTGACCCTGGTTATTCCCTTACGCACGCTGCAGTTCAGGCCGGGGTCTCGGTTACGTCGATACCTGGTCCTTCCGCGGTCATCACTGCGCTTACACTCGCCGACTTGCCCTTACACAGCTTCACTTTTAAGGGCTTCCCTCCTCATAAAGAAGGCCCGCGCAAACGTTTCATGGAGCAGGAAAAGGACTCCCCGCACACCTTGGTCTTTTACGAGAGCCCTTATCGCCTAAACGCCTTTCTGAAAAACGCCCTGGAAGTTTTTGGGGACCGCCGCGCGGTCGTAGCGAATGACCTGACCAAGAAATTTGAAACAATCTGGCGCGGAAGCTTGCGAGAGGTCCTTGAACAGATGCAAAGCACGGACGTCAAGGGCGAATTCTGCATTTGCATTGAAGGTCGTGTGGGGGAAAAGACTAAAACGCGAGAGGGGTAAGATCCTTCAGATCCGAATACACATCCAGATTTTCGGCTTTTTTCAATCGATTAGTAATCCAATAGGTGGCGGGGGTCATGAGTACTTCCACGCCAACTTTAAATAAGTAATTGCTGAGCGTGAGTGTAAGGTAGAGCTCCCATGGGAATACCCGCGTGAGTGACCCCACCGCGATGAAAATGGCAGTATCCACCAGTTCCCCGATAACCGTGGACCCGATGGTTCGCACCCAGAGCCATTTGCCCTGCGTGCTGTGCTTGAGCAGAGCCATGATGATGGCATTTGAAAAGCTGCCACCCAGATATCCAAGAAAGCTCGCCAGAACAATACCGCCTGAGCTTACGCCTCCAAGAATCTTGTCATAGGCAGACTGCCCGACGGACTCCAACCACAGGGATTCTCCTGGCAGTCTTTGAATAAAGAAGAACATCAAGGCAGTGAACGCCAGCCCCAAAAATCCTATCCAAATAACGCGCCGCGAGATTTTGTACCCATATACTTCTGTAAGAATGTCTCCGAAAATGTAAGCAACAGGGAAGAATAAGGTTCCAGCGTCAAAAGCCAGAGGAACACCTGCCAAAGAAACTCCCCAATCTATCAATTTGGCTGAAGAAGCAATGTTGCTGAGAGCAAGAACCAATGTAAAGACAACCGTTACGATATCCAGGTAACGGTACGCGCGTGGAGAGGAAGATTGGGGTGATGTTCGGTTCATCAACGGAAAGTATACCTTTTTTTACAGGTATACTTATTTTCACGATGCAGCGCTTTTTTATTACCCCTAATGCCATACACGATGATTTGGTGCAATTCCCGGAAGCCATTGCCCGGCAGATGGAAAAAGTCTTGCGACTGGACCTGATGAACGATGAGGTAATTGTTCTCGATAATTCTGGAAATAGCTACCTTGTTCGCCTGAATGGCCGGCAGGCTGGCATTTTACATGGCGTGATTCTGCAAATTACCGAAACAAATCCGCGGACAGGGCTTAAGCTCGAGCTCGGTTTCAGTTTGACCAAGCGGGAAAAGGTGGAATGGATTCTGCAAAAAGCGACAGAACTGGGTGTTAGCGTTTTCAGGCCATTCGTCTCGGAGCGCAGCCTTGACCGAGGATTGACATTGGGGAACGCCCGGCGAGAGCGCTGGACTGCAATTATCCGGGAGGCTGCTGAACAATCTCATCGCGCGAAATTACCGGAACTGCACGATCCGGTCGCTTTTCGGGACGCTCTCGACTGTTTTACGCTGGACAGCCTCAGATTGTTTGCCTGGGAAGGCGTCTCACCGGAAATTCAAATCAAACCCGATTGGTTCAAAAACGCAAGCGGATTGAGTGTGCTGGTGGGTCCGGAAGGGGGCTTCAGCGCAGAAGAGGCGCGGATGGCTGCGGATGCGGGCTTCAGACACTTCTCGCTTGGACGACGTATCTTGCGGATGGAGACCGCCTGCCTAAGCGTCTGCGCGCTTGGCGCGCATTACCTTGAGCGAGCTGATTAAGGACTGAGAAGAGCGCGGGAAGGCAGGAGATTGCGCAAGCGACCTGGAAGATTCTTTCCCGCCCCGAGGTTCCTGCCGTCGCCATCCCGCACGGCAATGATTGAAGCATTCCGGCAAGATGCGATGCTTGCGCCGCGGATTTCAGCGCCCTTCAGCCACTGAGCAATCAAATCATCCGGGATTATCCAGACATTGCTATTGAATCGGTCGCCAAAGCGGCTGACAATTTCCGCGGAGAGTTCAAAGTTTGATCCGCTCCACCGGCCAAATGGAAAGCCAAAGGCGTAATAAGGCAATTCTGAAAAGTGGCGCAGAAATTGTCCGGGTAAGAGAAAAAGTTGTTGTTCTCTTCGGTAGAGATGCAAATCTCGTTTTTCAAATTCCGGACTGAAATCAAAGCCGTACAAATCCGCCAATTCGCGCAGCAGAGCTACCCGGACTTTTTCCTCCAGGAGCTCAAGCCCGGTTTTTTTGAAAGGCCGTGTTGGAGGTAGCTGGCGTGGAAGCTTGAGCGCGGCTGTCTTGATTAGTTTCGCGGCAAAGAAGCCATTGGTGCCTGCCAAATGCGGCCAGAGCCGCAAGCTGGCAGCAGTCTGAGGGTTAAAGTTTCGGCCTTCAAATTCTGTCAGTCCAGGCGCATTCAGCATGCTCTGGGGGCTTTCATCTACGCGGGCGGTTCCGGGATGCTTCTCCAAGAATGCACTCAGAACAGCTTCATCTTCCTCGGGGGCAAGCGTGCAGGTGGAATAGACCACTTCAGCCCCAATTTTGGCCGCGCTTACGGCGGATTCGAGCAGGGCGAGTTGCCGCGCGGCTAATCTTTCCCGCTCTCCAACAGTAATTGGACGGAAGGGATGGCTGGCGGAAACGCGCAGACCTTCCATACTGCAGGGCGCGTCGAGTAAGACCCGATCAAAAGTTTCTGGGAACCAAACACCGATTTTTTCACCGGCAAAATTGGTAATGGCTGTGTTGGCTGCTCCCCAGGTAAGCAATACCACCCGCAGCGCTTGCAGTCGATTAGCGCTCGAATCGTTGGCGACGACAAGGTTGTTATCATCAGTGCTGTCCACAAGTTGGGTAGTCTTGCCGCCTGGTGAGGCTGCCATGTCCAGCGTCAATCCGCCGTGCGGGAGTTCTGAGAAAAGGTTCACTGGCAGGATGGAAGCCGCGTCCTGTAGATAGTAATACCCGAAGCGGTGTTCAATGGTTTGGCCGGGGGATGTCTGCGCGGAAGAAACCTGCCAGGCATTGGGTGCAAAACTAATCGGTTTTGATTGCCAGGCATAGCGCTCGCTCCAGCGGCCAAAAGCTTGGGGAGGATCGGGATTCTTGAGCAAATTGACCCGCACGGCGGGATGCGCCGGCTGATTGGCGGCGTCCAGCAGCTGCGCGTAGCCATCGACAGTAAGGTAAGAACGGTAGCGTTCAGCTGCCGAAAACGCGGGTTGGATTGGCGAGTTCATGATTGTGTCCGACCCTTTCGGATAACAAACAAGAGCTCATCCACCACTTGGACTCTCTCCACGGTCCAACCGCGGCCGGCTGTCGCCCTGGTAATTAGCTGCGTGTGGTAGTCCGTTAGTGAATGGTGGCCGCTCAAATCCGAAGCCGGCAGGCTGACCAGCAAAAGAGGAGCGTTCAAAGCCGCCAGGAATGGACCGTTGCAGCCGGGCCGCCTTTTCTCGAAGCGGTGCGCTTCTTTAAAGAAGAAAACACAATCCGCCTCGACTAGCGGAGCTTGGGCGAGAACATCCTGATGAATCGCGCGGGAATTGGGGGAATTCAGGGAAAAAAACCGGTTAAGAAAATCTACCCGGGGTTTGTGTATATCATACGCGTAAAAAGTTGCCGTTTGGGGCAGCCCGAGCCAGGGCAGCATCAACGGATCCAGCGCGCAGGCAAGGTCGAGGATGGTAGTGGGGCGGCCAATAAGCTCCAGCAAAACCTGGCAAAAAGTTTCCAGGTGCCCCAGCCGTTCACGCGTAGAGGCATGTTTTGCCATAAGCTCGGCCGACCAACTTTTCACTTCCGCCCCCGACGGAGAGCCATGAAAAAAACTGAGCATCTTTTCGGTCTCCGCGCGGTAATCTATCTTCTCCAAGTACGGCGCTACGATGTTGTGCACCTTTTTGCGATACGCGGAAGTAATTTCTGCTGAGCTGCCGCCCTTAGCTGCTTGTTCCATGAGAATCTGGCGCAGCATGTCCTCCGGCAAGTCCAATTCGCGGTATTTGCGCGACGAGCGCGTTTCAGAAATAACTTTTTGGAGGAGACTCTCGTCCATTAATTCACCGCGAAAGCAGGAAGACCATTTCATTCGGAAAATTAAACTCGCGGACTCTGAAGGATGTCCCTTTGATTAGCTGCGCGAATTGGAGTGAGTAAGTCTGTCGCATACCCTTTTCCCTGCCGCTCAGGCTTCTGGCTGGATAAGAAATCAGGATGTGTTCGGCATCTAAATCTGCCAAAAGGCGCGCGCCGAGCGTTTTATCCAGTTGATCCAGGCATGGCAGCGTTTTTAGTAAAAGCGCAAGCTGAACCGCTTGGTTTGGGATGCGCGCGCTTAGGTCACATGGAAACGCTGAACCCCGAATGTTGGACCACTCAAAGACCTGATTTAGGAAAGCAAGCATCGGCAGGACGACATCACAGGCGTGATACACACAATCAGGTGAGAGAGGCATCCAGGGCAGCGCCAGCGGATTAAGACCGCATGCCAGATCCAGGATGGATGTAACGGGTGAAATATCTGCCAAACAAGTTGTATAAAAATGCTTGATGTAAGGCAGCCGTTCCGCTGTCGAATTGTGCAAACGCATCAACCGAGAACAATAATCCTGCCATAAATCATCATCATTTCGAGAGATAGAACTAAGAATGTCTAACCACTTCGCGTAGTTAATGTCTGGAGTCAGGAAGGCGCCAGCCACCTGGTGAAGCCGCGTGCGGGTGGTTTTTAGCGCGGTCTTAAAATCTGCGCGTTTTTCAAGTTCCTCCGCGGCCAAACGTTCCACCAGGCTGGGAGCTAATTGCGCGTACTTGGGATTTACGCAAACTGCCGCTACCAGTTTGGCCAGGTCTTCAGGATGAGGGCGCGTCATTGCGCAACTGCTCCATCAAAAGAGTCATAAAACGAAGGTTGTGTTGGGTGGCCAGCCGGAAATACGCGCTGTCTTGCATGCGGTACAGATGGCTGAGATAAGCAAGGGAATAATGGCTGCAGCAGGGGCAGTCGCAGCCTGGTGAAATCGCTTCCTGGTTACGCTTATGCTGTTCATCGTTCACATAACGGAATCCAAACCAATCATCTCCTCTGCCGGGAACTGCCTGAGGTGATTTTAGTGTGTAAAGGCGGCCGTGTCTGGCGTCCCGGGTGGGCATGGCGCAATCAAAGAGCTCATAGCCCATGCGGTAGCAGGCTGCCACGCTGACCGGATGACCGATCCCAAGCGCGTGAATGGGGTATTTAGCAGGCACTACTGAGCGCGTGTATTCCAGAATGTCCGTCAGGAGCTTGGATTGGTCATCGAGCGGCCAACCGCCGAAGCCAAACCCATCAAATCCAATTTCCAGCAGAGCTTCCGCGCAAAGCTTGCGCAATTCCGGATACCCACCGCCCTGGATTACGCCAAAAATGAGTGGGCGATTTTCTGGGACCACTCTTCGGGAGCTTAGCTGGTTTTGGTAGGCTGCTTTGGCGCGCTTTGCCCATTGGATGGTGCGGTTAACAGACAACTGCTGCTCCTGAAAAGGGGCATCGACATGCGTGCAATCATCCAGGCAGATGAGAATATCCGCTCCATACCCAAATTGGAGCTGGATGCTTTTTTCCGGTGTCAGAATAAGTTTTCGCGCCGAAGATTCTGGCCGGAATATTATCCCATTCTCACCCAGGCTGCCAAATTTTGCGTTCTGGCGGATAAGGGAGTACGCCTGAAAGCCGCCAGAGTCCGTCATGATGATACCGTTCCAGGCAGCCATGCGATGCAGTCCGCCCAAAGATTGTACGACCGATGAGCCAGGTTTTTGCATCAGATGGAAGGCGTTCATCATCAACGCTTCCACGCCAACTTCGCGCAAATCCGAGCTGGTGAGGCTGCGCACATACCCGTACGTGGCATCCGGCAGAAAAGCAGGAAGGGACACAGAACGAGCGCGAATATTCAGCGTCTTCATGGTCCTCCGAACTGCTTTCTTTGGGGTCGATCCAAAATCAAGATGAATTCTGCTTTGCGGTTGTTCGTCTGCCTGATGACTTCTTCAATTGTCCCGTGGTAAAGGCGTTCAGAAGGCAAGGTCAGGTCGCAGGCTAAAAAAACGCGTTGTTTCTTGCCGAAAGCTTGCTGTACTTCTCCTAATAGTTTACTTAGTCGGTAGGGTGTATCCATCAGGATTACCGGTTGGTCTGCGCGGCTGAGGCGGGCAAGCGCTGGCTGGCGCAGTTCTGTTTTTGGGGGTAGAAACCCCGCGAACTGAAATTGCTCCAGATTAAAAGGACAGACCGACATGGCTGCGATTAAGGATGAAGCGCCAGGTACCGGAACAACCTGAATTCTCATCTCCTCGAGCAGCACTAAAAGCTGTCTGCCTGGGTCGGAAAAAACCGGTGTTCCGCAATCCGAAATGAGCGCCATGGACTGACCTTGCATGAGAAGAATCAGGACTTCCTGTATCATGCTGCTTTCGTTGTGTTCGTTCAGCTCAATCAGAGGCTTGCTAATCCCAAGTTCTTTCAGAAGTCGGGCTCCGTTTTTTCTTTCTTCACAGATGACTGCGTCTACCGAGCCGAGCACATCCAATGCGCGCCGGGTAATATCCGCGGAATTCCCAATCGGAGTGGCAACAATGTAAAGGTTTCCTGCGGCAGGTTTCTCAGTCATTAATCGCATCTTCTTTCTGTCAGGTTTGATTATATAACAAGCCTTCTGGATTAGCGCTTGGTCAAATGTGGCATAATACTGCCATTCTTTCTATGAGGCCACATGAAAAAGTTAAGTCGTCTGACCAAAGTTTCATTGCTACTGGCTGTCCTCTTTTCGCTGGATAAACTGCTCGGGGTTGCCCGACAAATGCTTGTCTCGAGGCAGTTTGGGCTTTCGGCAGAGTTGGATGTGTTTAACGCCGCGAATAATCTACCAGATATGCTTTTCATGCTTATTTCAGGGGGAGCGCTGGCGATTGCTTTTATACCCGTTCTCACTGAAGTCCTCTCGAAAGAAGGACAGGAAAAAGCCTGGTCGCTTTTTTCAAATATTCTTAACATAGCTTTCCTGGTTACCGCGGCGCTTGCAATCCTGATCGCGATTTTTGCAGGACCGCTGGTAAGCGGAAACCTGGGTATCGCGCCTGGATTCAGCAGCCCGCAAATTGCTCTTACTATCAAATTATTACGTCTTAACCTTATTGCCACCTTGGTATTCTCTCTGAGCGGATTGGTGATGGCAGGGCTGCAGGCCAATCAGCATTTTCTGCTGCCGGCATTGGCTCCGATTTTCTATGACTTTGGACAAATCTTGGGAGTAGTAATGCTAGCGCCCAGCAAACCCTATCAAATCGGCCCTCTGACGCTGCCAGCCCTGGGTTTGGGAATTGAAGGGATGGTTTATGGGGTTATTATCGGAGCGCTTTTGCACCTGCTGATTCAAGTGCCAGGATTAATCAAATTTCACTTCAGATGGCAGCCGCGCGCGAACTTATCTGATCCTGAGACTCAAAAGGTTTTGCGCCTGATGGGTCCGCGCTTGCTCAGCATGCTCTTTATCCAGCTCATCTTCCTTGCCCAGGACAATTTCGCTTCCCGGCTGGCTACAGGTTCGGTTACTGCTCTGACCTACGGCTGGTGGATTATGCAAGTACCCGAGACGCTGATAGGAACAGCGATTGCCACGGCAGTTTTGCCTACGCTGGCGGAGCTATTCAGTCAGTCAGCGTTTGAAGATCTAAAGGCGAAAATTGAAAAAGTGGCACAAGTTATGTTGGCATTGACCATACCAATCGCGGTGGTCGCGGGGATTGTCATTCAACCGCTTATCCAGGTTTTGCTTGGGTTGGAGCCTGCTGATACAGCGCGCGTGGTGCTCGTGACGCGCGTCTTTTTGCTTGGCATCAGCGGTCATTCCTTGGTGGAATTGTTTGTCAGGTCTTTTTACGCGATGCAAAAACCCAAATATCCGCTCTTACTTGCGGGATTGACCCTTTTGTTCTACCTGGCGGCCGGATGGTTGCTTTCCGCGCGTTTTGAAGCCGCCGGTATCGCAGCCGCGAATACCCTTGCTTACACGCTTCAAGCCGCGGTGCTGTTAATTTTGCTTGCCAAGGTCCTCACCGCGAAACCCAACTTGCGTCTCACGTTAGTTAGGGCAGTTCTGGGGGCAGCGCTCGGAGGAGCTGCTGCCTGGTCTGTAATGCGATACGCGCCGATTCCAGGTGGAGGTTTAGTATCTGCTGCTGTTGGTGGTATTCTGGGCTTATTGTTAGCCGCGCTCGCTTTGCAAAAGGATTTGCGCGCGCTGGCCAATCTGTGAGGCTGGAGTATAATTTTTAGATTATGGAAGACAAAGACGAAAACATAAAACAAGAGACATCTTCCACTCATGAGCTGGAAGTTGCAGCTGAAAACGTGGAAATCGAAGATTCAGCTATTGCTGAAACAGGATTGGCGCTGCCTAACAAACGTCGCATTCCTTGGATTTGGTTAGGCGTTTTATTTCTTATCCTGATGCTTGCTTTGGGAGTCTTTTTGGGATATCGACAAGGAATCGCCCGACGTCTCGCCCGGAGTGAAACGACCGTCGTGGAGCTTGCCGCGGAACAGTACCAATTAGCGTTTCAGGATATGGCAGCTGGTAATTACCAAAACGCGAAATCTCGAATTGAATACGTGATCAGGATTTACCCCCAATTTCCGGGGGCTCCAGACCTCCTGCGCGATATCCTCATGAAAATTGAACAGCCCACCCCCACAGCCACTATGGTTGCTATTCTTTCGCTTACACCCTTGCCCAGTGGTACACCGGACACTCGCAGCGCTGAGGAAGCCTTTAATGCTATTGTCGCTGCTGTCTCCGCGAAACAGTGGCAGGCGGTCATTGACAATGTGATTGCCATCCAACAAATCAACTATACCTACCGCACAGTGGATGTAGCGGGTTACTATTACATCGCGCTGCGCAACCTTGGGATTCAGAAAATTCAGGCAGGTGAACTGGAGCAGGGTTTATTTGATCTTTCTTCCGCGGAGCAAATTGGTCCATTGGATGGAGAAGCCCAAGGCGTTCGTTCCTGGGCCAGCCTTTATCTTAGCGGCGCAAGCTTTTGGGATGTGAATTGGCAGCGCGCGATTGAGATTTTCCAGCAGATCAAAGAGGCTTACCCTTACATGATGGATGCTTCGGGGATGACAGCCATTGAACGTTATCGCGTCGCCCTTTACCGATACGGCGATCAGATTGCGGGCGCCGGTGATTACTGTACAGCCTATCAATACTATCTGAGATCCTTGGCAGTCGCTCAGGATCCAAACGTCCAGGCAACAGCCGATCTCTACCAGCAGAACTGCAGAGCCTCTCAGCCTACGGATATCCCTCCAACTGAGACTTTGCCGCCTGAGGAAACAATCATACCGCCTACTGAGGTAACCCCTTCTCCGCCTCCGACGGAAGAACCCACTCCATAGGTGTCATAAAACCTAAAAAGCCCGGACGATTTTTGCTCCGGGCTTTTCTTTTTTTCAGGTCGGGCACTTAATTCGCCGAATCAGAAGGAGGGATTATTTCTCCAAACAGGTCGTGCAGCATGGCTGCCTTCACGCGGACAGAAAGCATGTCCCCAATTTTCCCCTTGCCTTCCGCTATCATGAGTCCATCGATTTCCGGCGCATCGCGATAGGTTCTCCCGATGAGAATATTATTATCTTTGTCAACTCCCTCCACCAACATGGGCAGCACATGGTTTTTCAAGTCTTGGTTTTTCCGCAGCGAGATGCCCGCCTGAAGCTTCATCAGTTCCTCGCGCCGGGCTTCTTTGACGCTCTGGGGGATTGGGTCACCGAGAGATGCAGCCGGGGTGTCTTCTTCCGGGGAATAGGTGAATACTCCAACGTGGTCAAATTGCATCTCCCGCAGGAATTGCAACAGGGTTTGGAAGCTAGCCTCAGTTTCAGTGGGGAATCCGACGATAAACGTCGTTCTGATGACCAAACCCGGAATCCTGGCGCGCATCTTAGCAATGGTTTGGCGCACCCAGTCCACGTCCGACGGTCGGCGCATCGCATGAAGCACGACGGGGTCGGCGTGCTGAAGCGGCATATCCAGGTACGGCAGCAGCTGCGGGGAATTTACCATCAGGTCAATCAAGCGGTCAGAGACATAGCCCGGAAAGGTGTAAAGCAGTCGGACCCAGGGAACGTCCGGAATGACAGGCAGCAGCGTTTCTATCAAGTCGGGTAGACCATCTTTAATTCCCAGGTCTTGCCCGTAATCAGTGACATCCTGCGCAATGAGATTGATCTCCTGAATTCCCGTTTTCTGCAAGGCAAGCGCGTCTTTCAGGATGTCTTCTTTAGACCGGCTGACCAAGCCGCCTTTTATTCCGGGGATCGCGCAAAAAGCGCAGGAACGCCGGCAGCCATCCGCGATCTTCAGGTAACTGCTGCGTCCCTGGATTGTGTATCCAGGCAAACCAGAAATGAAATGTATGCTTTCATGTTCCGGGATAGCGGGACGGAGCGGCCCCGCAGTATTCTGATTCAAATGCGTAAACAGGGGGATAATATCTGCCAGATCTCGTGTTCCTATCATGCCATCAATACCCGGAACCTGCGCGAGCAAAGCCTCCTGATAGCGCTGCGAAAGGCAACCGGCGGCAATCAGTTTTTGTCCTCGTTTTTTACGGCGGGCGAGATCTATTAATACACTTAGGGACTCTGTTCGCGCGTCGTGGATGAAACCGCAGGTATTGACAATGATAAACTCAGCCCGCGAAGGTGCGGCAGCAGAAATGAATCCCTGAATGTTTAACAGGCTTTCCATGCTCGAGGAGTCCACCAGATTCTTGGCGCATCCCATTGTAGTGATGTAAAAAGTGCCAGGATCAATTTTCATGGTTTCATAGTGGGTGATGGGGTTAGTAGAAAGGAAGGCATCGATGATAAGTCCGTCATCCCAATTGGGTCGAAGCGCAGCCTGCCGATTGAGCCAATACGATTAATGGGCTCAAGTGCAGCACCATTGAATACAAACGAAAGCGCTGCAATATTGCCAGTTTCAACCTCGATATACTCGTTGGCGCTGTACGCGTTCGCGCTGCCTGCTGGCATTCGACCACTAAAAAGCTGTTTTCCATCTGCGCTCACCCGAATCCAAACTGTTTGGCGCGCCTGAATTACCACCTGAACCGAAGCTGTGGTATCTGTCGGAAGAATAAGCGGGGTCGGTGAAGGCAATAGTATTGCCTGTTCAGTAATGATTGCCGTGGGCGATGGCATCACTTGCACGGGAGTTTGGGAGCCAATCAAGACATCCATCATTTCCGGAAGTTCTGTTGAGTCGGCGCGAGAGTCTGGCTGATTCACCAGATCTGCCGCCCCCCAAATCAGGAAGAAGAGGATTCCGCCTACCAGGATGGTTCCAAAAAAGAGATCAAGTGAAAAAAAACGCCGTAACACGAGTAAAACGGGAGCGAGTTTTTGAGGCGCTTTTTTACGCTGAACGCTGGGCTGCGCTTTTTCCAAACGGCGTTCCTGGAGAGCATCGGCAAAGCGAATTAAGAGCAAATCCGTGTCCAGGTTGAGGAATCGGCCATATGTCTGCAGCAGTCCCTTGGCTTCGGATGGGCTGGCAAATGTTTCCAACAATCCCTGTTCCAGCGCGACCAGCTGTTTTCTGGGAATATGGGTTTGTTCAGTCAGCAGTTCCCAGGGAACATCGAGGTATTTGCGGCGATTCTGAAGTTCTCTCCCAATTTCATCCAGTATTTGCTGAGAGCGCGTATTGGAGGGAGGTAATTGCGCTGACTTATCGACCTTTTTCCCTTTGTCAGAAATCAACTTCGATTGGAAGACAGGTTTTCTTTTTGCAGCTTTTTTCTTGGTTTCAGAAGTTACAGGCAGTTCTTGGACTGTTCCGGCATCAGTCTCATCCAACGTTGTCGAGGGGCTTGCCCGCGTTTCCGGGAGAATCGGCTTAGGCGCTTCTGCGACCGGTTCAGTAGAGCTTTCCAGAGGAACCCCCAGATATTCCGCGTAAATTTTCAAGAAACCGCGCGCTTGCGTTCTCGAACCAAGTTCCGCGTATTCATCCAGCTCTAGCGCTTCCAACAAGGAAAGACGGATGCGGGTCGCGCTGGCGACTTGCTCGAGCGGTATGCGCTTTTCCTCCCGAATGGTTTTTAGCTGTGAGCCAGTAAGTTCAGACATGGGGTCATTTTAACAAAACCAGCCTGTTCTGCCAAATTGGAGACAGGCTGGTTATTCTTCAAGAGTTTGCCAGTTTATGCTTCAGAGCTTTCTTCAGCGTTTTCAGCTGGCGTCGCATCTACAGGTTCAGGCGCAACTTCTACAGCCTTAGCAGGCCGATTTTTTGTCGCCTCGCCCTCACGGCGGACGATAACCTGGAGCTGAGGAACCAAATCGATGGTCAGATGCACGGGCACATCATACTCACCTAGGGTGCGAATAGGTTCAAGCACAATCTGGTGCCGATCAAGATCGACGCCCTTAAGTTCTTTAACTTTTTCAGCAACCATCTGACTGGAGACGGAACCATAGAGCTTTCCAGTTTCACCAGCTTTTACCGCGAATTCAATTTTCAGGCCAGAAAGAATATCCGCCAAACCCTGAAGTTCGTTGTTCAAGACCGCGCGCTTCTCGCTTGCCTTCTGACCGATGGTTTCAGCCAGTTTGATGGAGTTATCTGTGGCTGGCAGAGCCAGACCCTGAGGAATGAGGAAATTTCTTCCGTAACCATCCGCTACTTTCTTGATGTCCCCCGCACGACCTAACTTATAAACGTCCTTAATCAATAAAACTTTCATCTCAAGCCCTTTCTGTAGCTTATCTTTGAATTTGCCCGGAATGAAGGGTACAACACCCGAGCCGGACTATTCTAACACATTTCAGGTTTGTCAAACGTCGTCTTTTAGGCTGTCCCAGCCCGCCTGATGACTGAATAGATTATACTTAAGGCCGTTGAGAGACTAATTTGAGCTGAGGGTAGCTATGACAGATCAAGACAGTTTTGAAAATTGGCGAACAAATCTTTATGAGCGTTCTGTAAGTAAGTTTCCTGAGCGAAAACCTGTATTCCAAACCTCTTCCGAAATTCCACTTGAACCGATTGTTCCACCAGAGAGTGTTCACCCGAATCGTTTCGCGGAGCTCGGTTTTCCCGGGGAGTATCCTTACGTTCGCGGCGTTCAGCCTACCATGTATAGGGGACGCTTCTGGACCATGCGCCAGTACGCCGGTTATTCCAGCGCTGACGAATCTAACGCGCGTTACCGCTTCTTGTTAGAGCAAGGCCAGACCGGCCTCTCAGTCGCTTTCGACCTGCCTACCCAGATTGGATACGACGCGGACGACCCGATTGCCCTGGGTGAAGTAGGGAAGGTAGGGGTTTCCATTTCTTCCATTGAAGATATGGAGACTTTGTTTAAAGACATCCCATTGGATAGGGTTTCCACCAGCATGACCATCAACGCGCCTGCCGCGATTCTGCTTGCCGCGTACATAGCCGTTGCGAAAAAGCAAGGCGTGGGTGCCGGAAAACTGCGTGGTACCATCCAAAATGATATTCTGAAAGAGTATGTCGCGCGTGGAACTTATATTTTCCCACCCGCGCCCAGCATGCGGCTGATAACAGATACCATGCGCTATTGCCAGACTGAAGTCCCAAATTGGAATACGATCAGCATATCGGGATATCACATTCGTGAAGCAGGCTCCACAGCAGCGCAAGAGGTTGGATTTACGCTTGCCAATGCCATTGCTTATATAGATGCAGCGAAAGAAGCCGGTATGGACGTGGATGAATTTGCGCCGCAGTTGTCTTTCTTTTTCAATGCGCACAATAATTTCCTGGAAGAGATTGCCAAGTTCCGCGCTGCGCGCCGACTTTATGCCAAAATTATGAAAGAACGTTTCAAGGCTCAGAAAGCCGAGTCTCAAAAGCTGCGTTTTCATACTCAAACAGCCGGGTCCACGCTTACCGCCCAGCAACCCGAAAATAATATTGTCCGCGTGACGCTCCAGGCGCTGGCAGCGGTGTTGGGGGGAACCCAATCTCTCCACACCAACAGCATGGACGAAGCGCTGTGGCTGCCAACCGAAAAATCTGTTCAGGTAGCTTTGCGTACGCAGCAAATTATTGCCTACGAGTCCGGAGTTGCTGATTCCGTTGACCCGCTGGCCGGCTCCTACCTGATTGAACATCTGACGGACCAGATTGAAGAAAAAGCGGCTGAATACATTCACAAAATCGATGAGTTAGGCGGCGCTTTGAAAGCGATTGAGTACGGTTTTATCTCCAACGAGATCCAGGATGCAGCCTTTAGCGCTCAGCGCCGGTTGGAGATGGGAGAAGATGTGGTGGTGGGGGTAAACAAATTCCAACAGGAGGAGACCATCGAGCTGGAATCCCTGCGGATCAATCCAGTGATTGAAGCGCAGCAAAAAGAGCGTCTTGCGCACCTGCGGCAAACAAGAGACGCGCAGCGGGCAGCGGAATTATTAGGCCAACTCGAGAACGCCGCAAAGGGACATGAAAACCTGATGCCGCTGTTCATCACTTGCATCGAAAACAAATTGACCTTGGGCGAAATCTGCAACCTGCTCCGCACTGTCTGGGGCGAATACAGAGCCCCGAGTTTTATCTAAAGGATGCTATGAAACCAATCAAAATTAACCATGTTGCCATCGTTGTCAGGGATATTGATGAATCCCTCGATTTCTGGGTAAAAGCTTTTGGCTTGCACCTCGACCATGTCGAGGATGTTCCCTCGCAAGCATCCAAGGTGGCATTCTTGCCGCTGGGGGAGAGTGAAGTGGAGCTTGTTCAGCCGACTACGGCAGACAGTGGTATGGCAGCCTACCTGGAAAAGCGAGGCGAAGGCATGCATCATCTGTGCATTGAGGTTGAGGATATTGACGCCGCGCTTGCTCACCTGAAGGAAATGGACATCCGCTTGATTAACGCAGTGCCAGAAGTGCTGCCAGGAAGAAAGATGGCATTCATCCACCCCAAAGCAGCCAATGGCGTATTAATTGAGCTCTATCAGCTCACGGAGGACGTATAGCTCCCGGCTCACATCCGCGCTGTTTTTAGCGGATAAAACACTTACCAATGGGAAATACCAGCAAAAAGGAGAGAATATGCTGATAACCAACGGGAAAATTGTCAGCTGGGGGCAGAATGCTGAAATCATGGAGGGAAAGGCCCTGCGCTTGCAGGATGGGCTCATTGAGGCTATTGCGGAAGAGAGCCTGCTGAGACGCGCCTACCCAGAGGATGCAATCCTTGATGCTGGCGGGCAGTTGGTGATGGCCGGCAATATTTGCGCGCACACGCATTTTTATGGAGCGTTCTCGCGCGGCATGGCGATCCCAGGAGAGCCACCCGCGGATTTCCCATCCATCTTAAGCAGCCTATGGTGGAAGCTGGATAAGGCGCTGGATGAAGATGCCGTGCGCTATTCCGCTTTGGTATGCCTGGTTGATGCCATCAAATACGGTACCACCACGCTGTTTGACCACCACGCCTCGCCCAATTTCATTGACGGCTCTCTTGATATCATCGCAGAGGCTGTCAGCCAGGCGGGTCTGCGGGCTTCGTTATGTTACGAAGTGACAGACCGGGATGGTGAGGAGCGCGCGCTTGCTGGCATCCGCGAAAACGCCCGATTCATCGAACAGGTTGCCAATGGGGCAATTAGCCCGCTTATCAAAGCGCATTTCGGCTTGCATGCCAGCCTGACCGTTTCGGCAAAGACATTGGAACGCTGCCTGGCGGCCAATACGCGCGCAGCCGGTTTCCATGTGCACGCCGCTGAAGGCTTGGTCGACCAGGAAGACAGCCTGTCGAAATACGGAAAACGGGTGATTGAGCGCTTTTATGAGCAAGGGGTTTTAGGAGAAATTAGCATTTTAGCCCACGGCGTGCATGCCAGTGAGCATGAATTGGAGCTGTTGGCAGAAACAAACACATGGCTTTCTCATCAACCGCGCTCCAATATGAACAACGCGGTTGGAGTGGCTCCTGTATTGGACATGCTGGAAAAGAGAGTGCGTGTAGTCTTGGGAAACGATGGCTTTTCCAATGCCATGTGGGAAGAATGGAAAGCAGCTTATTTCATCCAGAAAGACCATGGGCAGGATCCCCGCTTGATGAATGGCTACGACGTCCTGAAGATTGCTGTAGAGAATAATTCACGTCTAGCCACTCAAACATATGGCGGTTTGCGTGTAGGCGAAGTGGTGCCAGGCGCAGCTGGGGATTTAATCCTGGTCGATTATCATCCAATCACGCCACTGACAGCGGATAATCTTCCCTGGCACATCCTATTCGGTTTCAGGGATGGCATGGTTACCAGTACTATTGTAGCTGGCCGGCCGTTGATGGTTGACCGAAAACTTCTTTGGCTTGATGAAGCAGAAATCGCGGCGAAAGCGCGGGAAGCTGCCTTGCGCATCTGGAAAAAAATAGAGTAGAAAGAGAATCAGAATGACGTACACACTTGGCATGATTGGTGGAACAGGAAGAGAAGGAAAGGGCTTGGCGTATCGCTGGGCAAAAGCGGGGCACCGAATTATCATCGGTTCTCGTTCTCAAGAAAAAGCCGTGGCTGCCGCGGCGGACCTAACGGCAATGCTGCCGCAAGAAGCAAGTGTTGCGGGTATGACTAATGCGGAAGCGGTCGCGCAGTGCGATATCGCTGTTCTGACGGTCCCATTTAGCGCGCATGCTGATACGCTGACAAGCTTGAAAGATTTGCTGCAGGGGAAAATATTGGTAGATGTTACCGTTCCTTTAAATCCTGCAAAAGTCACGCGCGTGTCTATGCCGCCAGAAGGCTCGGCCGCGCAGCAAGCCCAGAAGATTCTGGGAGAAGGCGTGCAAATTGTTTCAGCGTTTCAGAATATTGCTTACGAGCATTTGTTGAATGACGAAAAAGTGGAATGTGACGTCTTGGTGTGCGGAACTGGTAAGGAAGCACGCCGGATTGTGATTGGATTGGTTCAGGACGTGGGACTGACTGGCTGGGATGCTGGCGTTATTGACAATGCGGTTGTGATTGAAGGGTTAACCTCCATACTGATTGGTCTCAATATTCAGCACAAAGTCAGCTCAGCAGGGATAAAAATCACAGGAATTCCAGAATAAATGTCTGTGTCCCGACGTTTGATTCTGAGCACCGTCCCCAATTTGCCTGAGATTAGGCCTGGGGACAATCTTGCTGAATTGATTTACAAGTCCATCATTGGCAATAACATGACGATTGAAGATGGTGACATATTTGTTATTGCCCAAAAAATCGTTTCAAAATCCGAAGGCAGATTGGTAAATCTATCCACGGTTATTCCCAGCCAGCGCGCGTTGGAAGTCGCGGCGAAAATTAATAAGCGGCCAGAACTTGTGGAGCTGATCCTGTCAGAAAGTAACGAGGTTCTGCGCACGCGGCCTGGCACGATAATTGTTGAACATAAAAGCGGATTTGTGTGCGCTAACGCGGGCATTGACCATTCCAATGTTTGTGGTCCATGGGGGCAACCAGAGGATTGGGTGCTGCTGCTGCCAGAGAATGCCGACCAATCCGCACAGACTCTCCGAGAAGGCTTGCAGCGCCTAAGCAACAAACAAATCGGGGTCCTGATCATCGACTCACACGGCAGAGCATGGCGCAACGGAATTGTTGGCGTCAGCATTGGTTTGGCTGGAATGCCTGCTATGGTGGACATGCGCGGAAAGCCCGACAGATTCGATTATTCATTGCGTGTCACTGTCATTGCTGCCGCGGATGAACTTGCGGCTGGCGCGTCGTTGATGATGGGTCAGGCTGCTGAAGGGACGCCGGTTGTTTTGGCGCGCGGATTTCCTTATGAACTTGCGGAAGACTGCGCGGCGCGCCTCGTTCGCGAGAGAAAATTCGATTTGTTCCGATAATATGAAATCCGACCTTCCAGAATTTACAGACTTACGGGTTGCGGCGCTCGCGGGAGGTGTGGGCGGAGCCAAACTTGTCCGCGGACTTGACCGCATCTTGCCGCCTGGAAGACTGACCACAATTGTTAATACTGGTGACGATTTCGAGCATTTTGGATTACACATTTCTCCGGACCTGGACAGCGTGTGTTACGCGCTCGCTGGGCTGGCGGATCCCGTCAAAGGTTGGGGCAGAGTTGATGAGACCTGGCAAGTTCATGAAGCGCTGCTTGACCTCGACGCGCCGACCTGGTTTCAACTTGGCGATAGAGACCTCGCCCTGCACCTTGAACGCACCCGTCTGATGCAAGCTGGTTGGAGTTTAAGCGCGGTTACCAGCCATTTTTGTGAGCGCTGGAATGTGGGCAGCCGAGTTATTCCGATGACGGATGAACCCTTCCGCACCCAAGTTCGAACCACTGAGGGAAATCTGCTCGACTTCCAGGAATACTTTGTGCGCGAAAAATGTCTGCCGAGCGTGCGAGAGTTCCTGTTTACGCACGCGGAGAACATTCAACCTTCTGCGGAGGTCTTGCCTACCCTTAAAAACGCGGATATGGTGGTGCTTTGTCCTTCTAATCCATGGGTGAGCATCGATCCAATTTTGAATCTCCCGGGCATTCTCGATGTCCTGACGGAAAAGATAGTGCTGTCGGTGTCCCCGATTATTCAAGGGAAAACAATCAAAGGTCCAGCCGCAAAAATGTTCGTTGAGTTGGGAATTCCGCCTACCAGCCGAAGCGTCCTGGACCATTACGCGGCCTTTCTGGATGGTTTTGTTTATGACGCGCTCGATGATGAAGTGTTCCAAAATTATGATGGCGAGCGTATAATATTACTTGGAACCGACACTCTCATGAAAAATGATGAAGATAAAACCAGACTGGCTGCAGAAATTTTGCGGTTTGGCAAAGATCTCATCTCAAGGAAAGCGCCGTGATTACATGGGCACTTATTCCAGTTAAACGTTTTAATATGGGTAAATCCCGCCTCCATGAAATTTTAGCACCGACGGATCTGGACGCGCTAAATAGAAAATTGTTTCATAGAACGCTTTCAACATGCAAAGAAAGCGGCGTGTTTAAACAAGTAATGGTTATCAGTGAAGACCCTGATGCTCTTTTATGGAGCATGGAAAAGGGTTGTAATGCCTTGACTGAAGATCACACAGGAAATCTCAATCTTGCGCTCAGTCAGGCGTTGAATGTGATACGGCAAAATGGTGGGGGTTCTGTACTGATTATCCCCACCGATTTGCCTTTGTTGTCGGTTGAAGATCTGAGATCACTCGCAAAATTTACGCCAAAAGGAAGTGGCGTTCTTATTGTTCCGGACCATCAAATGACCGGGACCAACGCACTTTATCTGGCGCAGCCTGATCTGATGCCCACAGCGTTTGGAACAAATTCTTGCGCGTTGCACTGCGCGTTGGCAGAAGAACACAATTTGGAGCAGGTCATTTATTTGAATTACAACATTCAACACGATCTGGATACCCCCGAAGATTTGGAATTCTTTGGGGACCACCTGAATTAGTTAATTGGATACTTAATTGCAGAAAGGGAACCAACCATGACAAAACGTGTAGCTATTTACTTACAGGACGCCCATGACTTGCGTGAGGGCCTGGATATCGTTCGATACGCGGAGGAAAAAGGCTTTGAAGCGGTCTGGCAGGCAGAGAGCCGGCTTGTGCGCGATGCAATAGTGCCGATGGCAGCCTATTCCGCCGTGACTGAAAAAATCAAGGTCGGTTCTGGCGTGATAAACAATTGGACGCGCAACATTGGACTGCTTGCCTCGACCTTCCTCACATTGGATGACCTGGCACCCAACCGCATCATTTGCGGCATTGGCGCGTGGTGGGACCCGTTGGCGAAAAACGTCGGCATCAACCGGACGAAACCGCTAAAGGCCATGGAAGAGACTGTCACAATACTGCGCAGGTTGCTCAATATGGAACGCGTGACCTTTGAAGGCGAATTCGTTAATGTCCACGGCATTGAACTGGATGTTGTTCATGGCAGAAGGGAACCGCGCAACGTACCGATATATATTGGCGCGACTGGCGACAAGATGATGGAGATGGCCGGCAGAATCGCGGACGGCGTGGTGATGAATTACTGTGTACCGGTTGATTACAATGACATCGCGATTGAACAACTGATGGTGGGCTTAAGAAATGCCGGCAGACGCCTCGAAGATTTTGACCGCCCTCAACTGGTGGTCTGCTCGGTGGATGAAGACCACAACCGCGCAATTGACACCACGCGGGAACTATTGTGCCAGTATCTCGCGCAGCAGCCTCATATCGCCAAAGCCTCTGGTGTGTCAACCGAAGTGGTTCAAAGTATCCAAGCCATTCTTGGCTGGCCTGCCACGCACGAACAGATCCAGAAAGCAAAGCATCTGGTTCCGGAAGAACTGATCCACCGCATCACCGCCAGCGGCACGCCTTCAGAAGCCAAGGCCAAGGTACAGGAATACATCGACCACGGCTGCACCTGTCCGATTTTGTACGCTGTTGGCGGCAACGCGAAGCTACTGATTGATACCTTTGCTCCAGGGAACTAATGAAGAAACAGGCGACATCCGACCGCTGTTTTGTTTGCGGACGCGAGAACCCTATTAGCCTGAGGCTGCAGTTCTATGTAGATAAGAACGGCGATACGGTCGCGGATATCACTTTTTCAGAGGATTACCAGGGATATCCTGGTATCGTACATGGGGGCGTGTCGGCAGCGGTTTTGGATGAGATTTGCGGCAGGGCTTTTTCGGATAATGGTGACCTGTTTATGCTTACCAGCGAACTAACCGTGCGTTATCGGAAACCGGTGCCGGTTAACACCCCATTGATTGCCAAAGGCTACAAGGTCAATAGAAAAGGACGCGTGGCTTTCGCCCGAGGTGAGCTGCTTGACCAGGCTGGGAATATTTTGGTGGAAGCGCGTGGGACTTATGTGGATATTCCTGAAGAAAAACTCAAGGAAATGAATCCCGAAGATTTTGGTTGGAGGGTGACACCTGATGAAAAATGATGAAGTCCGTTACAAAAGGCCAAAAAGCTTGGAAGAATTGCAGCTAGTAATCAGAGAAGTGCATGGAGCTGTGTGTATTCTGGCCGGCGGCACTTACACCCCGCGGCAGTTGGACCCATTCACCGTATTTGTGGATTTGCAGGAGCTTGGGGCAGACCGCATCGAACGCGAGAATGACACAATCCGCATTGGCGCTGCTGCCAGCCTGCAGCAAGTCATGGATGCTGAAATTGGATTGGATGAATTGCGAATTCCTTTTGAACTTGAAGCCGCAGCCAATGTTCGCAATAGCCTTAGCTTACTGAATTTTCTACGAAACGTTAACCCGCGCTCTCCGTTACTAACCGCCTTGTTAGCCCTCAAGCCTGAACTTGTTCTGGCGCCTTGGCAAAGAGTTGTTCCATTGGAAAGGTACCAGCTGGATGAACCGGAAAATGAACGCGAATTCCCATTATGGTTGCGTTTCCTGGTACCGAGCGGTTTCGTCTGGGAATCCATAGCACGCACACCCAAAGACCGCCCAATTATTTGTCTGGCTGTTGTTTGGCTAAAAGATGGCGCTTTGCGCGTAGTTTGTGGTGGGGACAGCCGACCCCCGCGCGTCATCGAGCACGAATTCTCGGCGGAAACCATCTTAGCGCTGGTGCGACGCGCTTATGAAGATAGTGGAGATGCCTGGGCATCTGCCAATTACCGCCAGGAAATGAGCCAGGTCCTGCTCTCACGCTGTTTGCAGCGCTTAGAATTCAACGCTCTTAAGCAGGAGGAAAAATGAACATACACCTCCAAATCAATGGTCAGACTATCGGTGTAGAAGCGGCTCTTGATGAAAAGCTGCTGGATGTTCTTCGGCGTTTAGGCTACCTCGGAGTCAAATCCGGTGGATGCAAGAAAGGAGAATGCGGCGCTTGTACTGTTCTGCTGGATGGAAGACCGGTCAATAGCTGCATGTTCCTGGCGGTACAGGCGATGGGGCACGAAATTACTACCATCGAGGGTCTTGGTTCACCGGCAAACCAAGGCTGGAAACAAACTGACGGGCTTAGTCCGTTACAGAGGGCATTCATCGCGAATGGTTCCATACAGTGTGGGTATTGCTCTTCCGCGATGATTCTTGCCGCGAAAGCGCTGTTGGAACGGAATCCAGACCCAAGTGAAGCCGAGATTCGGGAAGCGCTCTCTGGCATTCTGTGCCGCTGCACAGCATATGTAAAGCCAGTGGAAGCAGTATTGCAGGCCGCTGCCGAAATGCGTGCGGAAAACGAATTGGCCGATATCAAACAAGCCGATAACACACCCCGATTAGTCCCGGTGGATGAAATTCCAGTGACACAGGTTGTTGGAAAATCCTCAATCAAGCTGGACGCGGCAAAACTAGCGCAGGGAAAAGCAGCATTTACCGCGGATTTTGTTCGACCTGGAACTCTATTCGCGCGCGTACTGCGCAGCCCTTTCGCGCATGCCCGCATTGTTCGAATCAACACCGAAAAAGCGAAAGCTCTGCGCGGGGTAGCGGCTGTGCTGACCTGGGAAGACCTGCCACGCGTGGTTTACTCAACCGCGGGTCAGTCAGATCCCATTCCAGGCCCGCTGGACAGCTTCTCGCTGGACAATAAAGTCCGCTTTGTCGGCGACCGGGTGGCATTTGTCGCCGCAGAAAGCCCGGAAATTGCTGAGAAGGCCCTCAGTTTGCTGGAGGTGGAATACGAAGAATTGCCTATCGTTCTCGATCCCAGGGACGCGATGAAACCCGGAGCGCCGCTTATCCATGACGAAGCAGAATACGTAAACTTTGCTGATTCGGACCCTTCCGTGAACCTTGCGGCAAAAATTCGCATCGACATTGGGGATGTAGAAAAGGGATTTGCAGACGCAGACAGGATTTTTGAACGGGAATACGTGGTGCCTAAAGTGCAGCAAGCGCACATCGAACCGCATGTGGCGCTGTCCTATTGGGATCCGGACGATCGTCTGGTAATAGTTACCAGCACGCAGGTACCCTTTCACGCGCGGCGCATGCTTGCCCCGCTCCTGAAATTACCGATTAAACGCATTAGAGTTATCAAACCTCGTATCGGCGGCGGTTTTGGAAACAAGCAAGAGGTGTTAATCGAGGATGTTGCCGCGCATCTGACCATCGCCACAGGTAGACCCGTGTTATACGAAATGTCCCGCGAGGAGGAATTTATCGCTTCAAGATCGCGCCACCCCATGCGCATTAAAATGCGAACTGGCGTGAAGTTGGATGGAACGATGACTGCCAATGAGATGGTCGCATTGAGCGATACTGGCGCATATGGCTGCCACGCGCTCACGGTTACAGGCAACACCGGCCAAAAATCGATGGCGCTTTATGTTGGGGATGGCGAATATCGCAAGCACCCCAACATTCGTTTTTACGCGGATATTGTTTACACCAACACGCCACCTGCCGGCGCTTATCGCGGGTACGGCGTACCGCAAGGTTATTGGCCTCTGGATCGGCATATGGAGATGATCGCGCGAGAACTTGGCCTCGACCCACTCGCGTTTCGTTTGAAGAACGCGCTGCGTTCCGGAGAATTCCAGGCATTTAGCACCTCCTGGAACGAAGGCCGCGAACCGCGCCCTGAGATCATCCATACGGTTGGTCTTGAGGAATGTGTGCGGGAAGGCCGCGCGGCTGTTGGATGGGACCAAAAATTTGGCAACTCAGCCTGGCACGAAATCCCTGGCAAGCCGCACTTGCGCCGGGGGATTGGCGCGGCATTAATGATGCAGGGTACTGCTATTCCTTATCTCGATATGGGCGGCGCAAGCCTGAAACTAAACGACGATGGGTCGTTCAATCTCTTGGTTGGGGCCACGGATCTGGGAACAGGCTCTGATACCGTGCTCGCGCAAATGGCAGCAGAAGTATTAGGAGTGAGTGAGGAAGATATTCTGGTTTACTCTTCCGATACGGACTTCACGCCATTTGATAAAGGCGCGTATGCTTCTTCCACCACGTATATCTCCGGAACAGCCGTTATTAAAGCTGCCCAGCAAGTGGCCGAGAGGATAAAGACCAGAGCCAGCGCGATGTTCGCGGAAGCTGGTCTGCATATTTCCCCCGATAAGATCGTTCTCGCTCAAGGAAAGGCACACGGGTCTGATGGCAAGGGCTTTAGTCTCGCAGAAATTGCATTGAACAGCTTGCATCACACTGACCAGGAGCAAATCATGGCGGTGGCTTCCCATGTCTCTCCAAGTTCACCCCCACCTTTTGCCGCGCAATTTGCTACAGTTCTCGTGGATTTACAGACCGGGCAAGTGACGGTGGAGGATTTGGTAATGGCGGTTGACGGCGGCGTCATCATGAACCCAGCAGCAGCGTCTGGTCAAATTGAGGGCGGGATGGCGCAAGCGCTCGGGTATGGCGTTTGCGAAGAAATGGTTTACGACGAACGTGGTTGGGCGCGTGAAAAAGACCTGGTGGATTACCACATTTTCCGCGCGGACGAGATGCCGCGCATGCAGACCATTTTTATTGAAACCTACGAAAAAACGCATCCTTTCGGCGCGAAAGCGGTGGCGGAAATTCCGATGGACGGCGTAGCGCCAGCTGTGGGGAACGCGGTTTTGGATGCATGCGGAGCGGATATCCTGGATAACCCTATCACGCCGGAAAAAGTCTGGCGAACCAGAACTATCAAAGTATAGAGGTCTAGTTAATGATGCCCATCTTTGGAAATACACAGAAATACCTTGATCGCGTCTACGTCACCGGACACATCAATCCTGATACTGATTCCATAGCGTCCGCGGTCGGCTATGCCTGGCTCTTGAACGAACGCGATGGCACTTCCACAGTCCCCGCCCGCGCAGGGGCAATTAATCGCCAGACTGCTTTTGTGCTGAAGTTATTGAATCTCGATCCGCCTTTGCTGTTGACTGACGCTTCTCCCCGTTTTGAGTCCGTGATGCGCCGACTGGATGTAGTCAGTCCTGAAAAATCACTGCTGGAAGCCTGGACGATTCTGACCCGGACCGGAGGCATTGCCCCGGTTGTGAATACCGATGGCACCCCCTTTGGGATTGTGACCGGCAAAAGCTTGTTTGACTTTTTGCGCAATATCGTCGGTCCCCATCCAAAATATCGGGAAATGACCATCGCTGAACTTCTGGATATACCCTGCCGCGAGGCAGCTCAGACCGATATACCCAAATTTCAGACAGGCACGCGTATCAAAGATGTCATAAATCGGCTGCTGCGTCTGGAGGCTGATGAATACTGGGTGTTGGATGAGCATAAAAGGTACCTTGGCGTCGTGAGGCAGAGAGACTTGCTTAATCCACCGCGCATTAAAGTGGTGTTGGTCGATCACAACGAGCCCCAGCAATCGATTGCCTCCCTGGAAGAGGCAGAACTCCTGGAGATACTCGATCATCATAGGTTAGGCAATCAGTCCACGCACCAGCCGATCAAGTTCACCGTAGACACGGTGGGAAGCACGTCAACGTTGGTTTCAGAGCAAACGGAGGACGCAGGTCTAAGCGCGCCGCCGGCTGTCGCGGGGTTGTTGTTGGCAGGTCTGCTATCCGATACGCTAATTCTTACTTCTCCAACTACAACAGAACGGGACCGAACAGCTGCAAACCGACTGGCGCGTTGGGCATTTGTGCCTGGCTCAACGCTGGAAGAAGAAACTATCAAATCTTACGGTGAGAAAATTGTACAGGCTGGCGCAGGCCTCTCAACGCAGGTGCCCGACGAGGTTGTCACCACAGACATGAAAGTTTACGAAACAGCTGGTTATAAGTTTGCTATCGCGCAAGCTGAAACTTCTGATATTTACGAGGTAGGCGACTACATCCCCAAGCTGCAGACTGCCTTAAAGAACCTGCAAAACAGGCAAGGTCTGGATTTTGCTGGTTTAATGGTGACCGACGTGGTAGAGGGCTCCAGCCGCATTATTTTCGTCAATGCTCCTCCGGCCCTGGATGAATTGCCTTATCGGCCGCTGCCGGATGGAACGCGCTTTGCTGAGGGCGTTGTTTCCCGTAAGAAGCAGCTGCTGCCGATTGTGCTTTCACTTCTGGAGGTTTGATGGATTTAGTCCTGCAGCGCCTGGCCGAATGCAATCAGAACCAGCAGCCAGTGTGCTTGTGCGTCGTTGTCGAAGCCAAGGGGGGCGTTCCAAGGCATGCTGGCAGCAAAATGCTCGTCTTCAGCGATGGAACAAGCATGGGCACGGTAGGCGGTGGCGAGGTAGAAGCAGCCGTCAAAAAGGCGGCTTTGGAGGCATTCCACACGCAGAAGCCAAGCCTGTTGCGTTACTCTCTGAATAGTCAGGACGATGCGTCATTGGGAATTTGTGGAGGGGAGATTCAAGTGTATATCGAACCGATTTTGGCACAGCCAACGCTGCTGGTTATCGGCGCGGGGCACGTAGGCAAGGCCGTGGCCAAGGTGGGAAAAATCCTGAACTTTCGGGTGGTTGTGTCCGACGACCGTGCTGAATTATGTACCCAAGAGGCCTTACCAGAAGCAGATTTGCTGCTCCCGCTGCCAATGCAGGAGATTCCAACTGCCTGTCAAATTGACAGCCAAACATTCATCGTGGATGTCAGCAGGGGCAGTGACCTGGATATTCTTGGTCTGCCAGCGCTGCTCGCGACCAAGCCGACCTATATTGGTGTAATTGGATCCAGACGCCGCTGGGAAGCAACGCGCGCTGGATTGCTGGAAAATGGCGTAACAGAACAGGAGCTTGCCTTGGTGAAATCACCGGTAGGCTTGCATATCCATGCCGAAACTCCAGAAGAAATCGCGGTTAGCATTCTCGCGGAGATTATTACTATCAAAAACAATCCCTCTGGTCGGCAGACCAAATAAAGGAGCAACTATGTGGAAACATTACCGCATCATTGAGAGCGTAGAAGAACTTCTTGAGGCTTTGGCTTTGCGGACTGAACAGACGCGAATCATCGCGGGTGGAACGGACTTGATGGTAGAAATTCGCAATGGCAAATGGCCAGAGCTTGAGACTGTTCTGGATATCTCGCGGGTTCAGGGTTTAGACCGGATTTGGCTCGACGTTGAAGGAACCATACACATCGGCGCCTTGGTCACCCATAACGATATAATTCGTTCCAATCTGATCAGACAACGCGGTTTTCCACTTCTGCAGGCATGCTCACGGGTTGCCAGCCCGCAATTGCGCAACCGCGGCACCGTGGCTGGAAACCTCATCACGGCTTCCCCCGCTAACGACACCATCACACCTTTAATGGCATTGGACGCGAAGCTGGTTCTACGTTCCCTTAAAGGCACGCGCATTGTCCCCCTGCGGGAGTTTTATACTGGTCTGCGCAAGACCGTGCTGCAGCCTGACGAATTTGTCCTGGAGATTCAATTTCGGGGGATGGATGAAAACCAAGTTGGCTGCTTTAAGAAGAACGCCTTGCGGAGAGCCCAGGCAATATCCATACTGAATTGCTGCGTGGTTCTAGTCTTGAGCGGATCCAAAATTGAAAAGGCCGCGCTAACTCTTGGTTCCGTTGCAGCCACCGTCTTGCATGCCAGCAGCGCAGAGGATTTTCTGCTAGGGAAAAATTTGGATTCACAGACTATCGCTAAGGCCGCGGAGCTTGCTGTTTCTGACGCGGCGCCGATCAGCGATGTGCGGGCTTCGGACGCCTACCGCGAATACATGCTCAAAGTCATCGTCGAACAAGCACTGACCGAAATTCTTGAGGGCAACCTGGCGGATTCAGTGCAAGCGCGGGTACCGACTCTGGATGGAGGACACACGTTTTCTTTTCGTCCAGCGGAAAATTGGGACGGTAAGGTCATCCATACGCTGATAAACGGCCAGGAATTTATCATTCCTGATTATGGTGACCACACCCTCATGAGCCTGATCCGCGACCATGTCGGGCTGACTGGAACCAAAACCGGCTGCGAAGAAGGCGAATGTGGGGCTTGCACCATCTTTTTGGATGGAAAGGCGGTAGTTAGCTGCCTTGTTCCTGCTCCACGGGCGCACAATGCAGTGATAACGACGATCGAAGGGATTGCCAATGGCGACGCGCTGCATCCGGTTCAGCAAGCATTTATCGACCATTCAGCGGTGCAGTGCGGTTACTGTACGCCGGGTTTTGTGATGTCGGCGGTGAAGCTGCTTGAGGAAATTCCTCATCCTGATCATGAGACGATTCAAAGAGGCATATCCGGGAATTTATGCCGTTGCACAGGGTATTACAAAATTATCCAGGCGATCGAATCTGCCAGCCAGAAGATGGAGGCTTGATTATGGAAACCGTAGGCTCATCCATTCCCAGAGTGGACGCATTGGCAAAAGTGACTGGAAAGGCGCGTTATCCGGGTGATTTCCAATTTGCCGACCAACTCACGATGAAAGTGCTCTTTGCCCACAAGGCGCACGCGTTGGTACGGGCTATCCACGTCCAAGAAGCGTTGGCAGTCCCAGGAGTTGTAATGATCCTAACTTCGAGGGACGTTCCAAAAAACGAATATGGTCTGGGCGTGATGGATCAGCCGGTTCTCTGCGGCCCAGATTCCACCAAAGCTTTTGCCGATCATGTTCGATTTGAAGGAGATCAGGTAGCTTTGGTCATCGCTGAAACCGAGCAAGCGGCTATCAAGGGGTTGAAAGCTATCCAGGTTGACTACGAAGACTTGCCGGTGGTAACGGATGTGCGAGAAGCCATCCGTGAAAACGCAGTTCGCGTTCACCCGGAACGCGAGAGCAATATTTTCCATCATAACGTTGTGCGTTTGGGCGATGTGGAGGCAGCTTTTTCACGCTGCGCTGTCATTTGTGAGCGGGAATATCACACGCCGGTTCAAGAGCACGCGTTTCTGCAGCCTGAATCTGGTGTTGCGTATGTCGACAAAGAGGGCGTGATTACGGTCATTGTTGCCGGTCAATGGACGCACGAAGATCAGGAACAAATCGCGCACGCACTGCAGATTCCTCTGGAAAAGGTGAGAGTAATTTATCCGGCCATCGGCGGCGCGTTTGGTGGGCGCGAGGACATGTCTGTGCAGATAATTCTGGCGCTGGCTGCAAAAAAATTGCATGAGGTAGGCATAGACCGTCCGGTTCGGATAGTCTGGAGCCGGGAAGAATCCATTATTGGGCATCATAAGCGTCATTACTACTACCTGAAAGCCAAATGGGGCGCGGATTCAAACGGAAAAATTCTGGCTGCCCAGTGCGAGATGTACTCAGACGGCGGCGCGTACGTTTACACGTCCCCTAAAGTTCTGGGAAACAGCACTTTGCTGGCGACCGGGCCGTACGAAATTCCTAATGTAAGCACGGATGCTTATTCAGTTTACACAAACAACATTCCCGCCGGCGCGTTTCGCGGCTTTGGCGGCCCCCAAGCGGCATTTATGGCAGAAATGCAGGTGAACGCGCTAGCCGAAGCATTAAAGATGGATCCGGTGGAATTTCGCATGCGGAATTTGTTTAAGGAGGGCTCAATCCAATCCATGGGCGAAGCAATCCCTAAAGGAGTCAGTATCCGTGAAGTTGCACGGGAGTGCGCGTTGGCAGCTGGCTGGCAGGAAAGCGCGCAAGGGTGGCAAAAACCAGAAACCAGGCAGAGCGCCGACCCTGCAATCCGGAGCGGACTGGGTTTTGCCTGCGGTTACAAAAACATTGGCTTCTCCTTTGGATATCAGGAAAACTGCGCGGCGAAGATAGTCCTGCATGGGAATACGGAAGTCGATAAAGCCACGCTATTTCACGCGGGTGCTGAAGTGGGCCAAGGCGCGCATACTGCTTTTGCCCAATTTACGGCAGAAGCACTAAGTTTGCCGATTGAAAAGATAGAACTCTGCCTTTCTGATACCGCGACATCCCGCAATTCCGGCAGCGTTTCTGCTTCCCGAATGACCTTTATGGCGGGAAATGCTATTCTTGGTGCAGCAAGAATTGCCAGGGAAAGATGGGAGGCCGGGGACAGACCTGCCGTGGGTGATTTCACTTATCTCGCGCCCAAAACGAGCCAGCCGGACAAGCAAAACGGTCACTGTTACCCAAATTTCGCCTACGGTTACGTCGCGGAAGCGGTTCTGGCAGATGTGAACACGCTTACTGGAGAGATTCGACTGCGCAAGGTTATCTGCGCTGATGACGTCGGCAAGGCCATTAATCCTGCTTTGGTGGAAGGACAGATTGAGGGGGCGGTGGTGCAGGCTGCCGGGTACAGTTTAATGGAAAACTTTATCACGACAAATGGCATCACGCGCACGAAAGAACTATCGACATACATGATACCGACGTCTGTAGACATTCCGGATGAAGTGCAAAGTGTGATTGTGGAAATTCCCGATCCAATCGGACCATATGGCGCCCGGGGAATGGGTGAAATGCCATATCTGCCCTTTGTTCCCGCAGTTATAGAAGCAGTATACCAAGCGACCGGCGTGCTCTTCAATCGCTTCCCTCTGACCGCGGAGGCTGTTCTGCGTGGGCTTGGGAAGATTACGTAAGTATGCACGGTTTGTCTGATTCACCCGGCAGACAGCCCGGTATTGCAGGAATTATCCTGGCGGCTGGTGGTTCCAGCCGGTTTGGGGCTGTCAAACAATTGCTGCCATGGGGGCGGGGCACATGCCTGGAAGCCTGCGTGCGAACAGCTGAGTTGGCAGGGCTGGATCCAATTGTTGTGGTCCTTGGATTTCAGAATGAAATAATTCTTAATCAAACGCAGCTTGGACATGCCCAGGTGGTCAAAAATGCGGAATGGGACCAAGGGCAGGGTGCCTCTTTGAAAGCCGGCGTGGGAGTTCTGCCGGAAGGTTTGTTTGGCGCAGTATTCATGTTAGCAGACCAACCTCAAATCTCAGTTAACCTGGTTATGGCCATCAAAGAACTGGCCTGGAAACGAAACTCTGTGGTGGTCCCACTGATTAATGACCAACGCGCGAATCCTGTTTTTTTCCCAAGCAGGGCGTTTTCACGCCTGAGCAGTATCCAGGGAGACCAGGGCGGAAGAGCGCTGATGGGGGAATTTCCGACTGTTTTGCTGCCCTGGTTGGATGAAGATATGGCATTGGATATTGATACCCAAGCGGATTACGACAGGCTTTGCCGAATATTCTTTACAAATCCCTCATAATCTTTTTTATTGTATAATCCACCCAGCACCGGAAACCAGCGCCAGGCCTGGCTAATGCCAGGTGACGAGGTCGGGGGTTCCTTTCCGCGAGGAAAGGTTAACCAAATACTTGGGAAAATCGAAAGATCGGCGGATGCCCCCCGGATGAGAACTCATCCGATTTCCTGTGTCTGGAAAAATATATTGACCTTCAACCACAGCGGTTGAGCGTCTCCGATACTGGAAGGAGTACAAAAAATGTGCGGAATTGTGGCTTACATCGGAGGGCAGAATGCCACGCCGATTATAGTCAACGGCTTGAAAAAACTTGAATACCGCGGATATGATTCCGCGGGTGTTGCTGTATTACAGAACGAAAAAATTGAAGTCCGTCGTGATGCCGGTAAAATAGCCCGTTTAGAAGCGTTGATCGCACAGCAGCCGGTGCAGGGTAGCGTTGGCATCGGACACACTCGCTGGGCGACGCACGGCGCTCCAAACCAGCAGAACGCCCACCCTCATCTGAGCTCAAATGGCGAGATTGTGATTGTTCACAATGGCATCGTGGAAAATTATCTCAGTCTCAGGGATGAACTCTTGGCGGAAGGCGCAATTTTCCATTCAGAAACCGATACTGAAACTATCGTGTTTCTAATCGAGCGTTACTTTGCCGTTACGCAGGACTTGTCCAAAGCGGTGCAACTCACAATGAAACGGGTGAAGGGGGCGCACGGCATTGTTGTAATGTCCTCACAAGAACCTGACCGGCTGTTAGCGGCGCGCCTTGGGAATGCCGGCGGGGTTGCCATTGGCACAGGAAACGGCGAAATGTTCATCGCCAGCGATTTGCCTGCTATCGTTGAACATACCCGAGAAATCACCTTTCTTGAAAACGGCCAGATGGCTGTGGTAACAAGACGGGGTTTTACCATCCAGACCCTGGAAGGAGCGCCAGTCCAGGCGCAAACACAGCACATCCCCTGGGATCCGGTATCCGCTGAAAAAGGCAAATACCGGCACTTTATGCAAAAAGAAATTCACGAACAGGTGCGGTCACTCTCCGATACGATGATTGGACGCATCGATTTTGATGATTACCGCATTACCCTGCCTGATTTAAACCTGACCAGCGCTGACGCGAAAGATATAAAACGCATTTTTATTACCGCTTGCGGGACAGCGCTGCATGCTGGCATGGTTGGAAAGATCCTGATCGAGCGCCTCACCCACATCCCGGTTGAGGTGATGGTTGCCTCTGAGTTCAGGTACATCGACCCGATTGTGGAGCGGGATACCGTTGTGCTGGCCATCAGCCAGTCTGGCGAGACCGCGGACACGCTGGCAGCCATGGAAGAGGGCAGACGGAAAGGCGCCAGGCTATGGAGCATCGTTAACGCCATTGGCTCGCAGGCCATGCGCAGCGCGGACGGCGCAATTGCCATGCAGGTAGGACCCGAGATTGGCGTAGCATCCACCAAGGCCTTCACCGCCCCGCTGGTGGACCTGTATATGCTGGCTGTTTACCTGGCTGATTTGCGCGGGAGCATCAATGCTGAGGAGCGTACCAAACTTATTCGCGATTTGCTCAAGGTACCGACGCTGGCAGGGAAGACATTGGAACATGAAGCCGAAGTGGAAAAAGCAGCAGCGCGTTATAAAAATATGCGCAGCGTGTTGTATTTAGGACGCGGCATCAACATGCCTATCGCGTATGAAGGCGCTCTGAAATTAAAGGAGATTTCGTATATCCATGCGGAAGGGTATCCTGCCGGCGAAATGAAGCATGGACCCATCGCTCTGGTGGATAAGGACC
>JAGOML010000016.1:0-3603 GCA_017993575.1 Anaerolineaceae bacterium
CTGGCGGAGAGAGTGGGGTTCGAACCCACGATGGCCACAAGGACCATAACGGTTTTCGAGACCGTCCCAATCAACCACTCTGGCATCTCTCCGAAATTGTGCCATGATTATACCCGTTTTCAAAGCTCAAACACGTCTCCTTTGACAGGATATGCCGGCTTTGGCAGTTCCGGGTGTTCCGCCAATTTTTCCGTCAGCGCGGTGGCAGCTTTTTCTTCGCCGTGCACGAGTATCAAATTCTTAAGCGTTTCTTTGGAAGCCAGCGCGTACTGCACCAGCAAATCCTGCCCGGCGTGGGCGCTGAGGCCGCCGATGGTGACAACTTCCGCCTTGCGGTAGTATTCATCGCCAAAAATGCGCACCTTGCGCTCCTGGTCTGCCAGCCTTCTGCCCAGAGTGTCCGGAGCCTGCCAGGAGATAATCAAAATAGTATTGCGTCCATCTTCGATGTTATTGGCAAGGTGATGCTGGATGCGCCCGCTTTCCGCCATGCCCGAAGCCGAGATAATCACCATGGGGCCGTTGTATTCATTCAGCGCCTTGGATTCGTCCACGCTGCGCGTAAAAATCAGGTTGTCAAAGTCCAAACCTTGCATGCGGTGCTCAGCAATGTACTGCCAGGTTTCGTCATCAAAACACTCGGTGTGCTTGCGGTACAAGTCCGAGGCGTTGACCGCCAAAGGGCTGTCGATGACCACCGGGACGTCCGGGATATCGCCGTTGTCTATGGCTTCACTGAGCATGTAACTCAGGTTCTGCGTGCGTCCAACTGCGAAAGCCGGCACGATTACCTTGCCGCCGCGCTTTACCGTGCGGTTGATCGCGTCTACAAACTCATCGTAGGCGTCTTCCAGCCTCTCGTGCTTCTTATCACCGTAGGTGCATTCCATCAGCAGTGTGTCGGCGTTTTCGGGCATCACCGGGTCTTGCAGAATTGGCGCGTCCAGCCTGCCTATATCACCGGAAAACCAAAAGCGCTTGTTTTGGCCGTTTTCCTGGTAGTCCAGCGCGACCGCCGCTGAGCCAAGGATGTGCCCGGCATCAAACAGGCGCGCTGTCACGCCTGGGATGGGCTCAAACGCCTGCTTATACCAAACCGAACGGAACTGGGGCATCGCTTCGATGGCATCCTGTTGCGTATAGAGCGGCTCCATTGGCGGTTGGCCTTTTTTTTGCCTTTTTTTATTGACATAGCGCACATCACTTTCCTGAATGTGACCGCTGTCGCGCAGCATGATATCCGCCAGGTCCATGCTCGCGTTGGTGGTGTAAATCCAGCCCTTGTAGCCCTGGCGCACCAGGTTGGGGATGTTGCCGCTGTGGTCGATGTGCGCGTGGGAGAGGATCATCGCGTCGATTTCTGCTGGCTTGAAGGGAAAGTTCAGGTTTACCTGGTAGGTTTCATCGCGTTTCCCCTGGAACAGGCCGCAATCCAGCAATAATTTGCGGCCTTCGTGCTCTAATAAGTACATCGAACCGGTGACGGTTTGCGCCGCGCCCAAAATATGCAGTTTCATTCCTGCTCCTCTTTTAGCAAATTAAAAAGTGTTTCCCCGTACATTTCAAAACGGCTGGGGCTGCTGCTCATCAGCAGCTCTAATGCATTCAAATCTTTGAGCGGCACCTGCGCGATTTTCTCCATCAGGTCCCGCGGCAAAATGACATTCGAAGGCAGCCCTTGCGCCGCGCCGGTTTCTTTGCGCCAATCGCCCAAAAGCTCTCGCCGCCGCAGTACCGCCTCATCAGGAGCCTGAGCGCGTGTCCTGCTCACCCGGCCAGGCTCTTTGCGCCACTGCTCGACTACGCGCATCAGCTCCTTGCCGTAGCGGCGTACCTGCCCCGCGGAAAGCGTTGGGAGTAAGTTCAGCTCCTCGATGTAATGCGGTTGGGTATTCGCGACATCTACCAGCGCGGAATCGCTCATAATCTTGAATGGCGGCAGGTTTTGGTTTTTAGCCAGACTTTCGCGCAGGTGGTTCAGCTGCTTCAGAAGGCTGAGCGCGGTGGGTTTCATTCCGTTGGTGCCTTTTACGCGCCAGAGGTCTTCTACGTGGTTCTTCATCGCGGGGGTTTGGCTGGCCAGGGCGGCGCTGTCTTCCATTACTATACGCAGGCGGTTCAAGCTTTCCAAGTGAGGGACCAGGCAATCCCGCAAAGCCAGCAGATAATGCGAATCCATCTGGGCATACCGCAGCATTTCGTCCTTGATCGGACGTTTGCCCCAGTCCGCGCGCTGGTATTTTTTATCTATTCGTACGTTCAGGTATTTCTCCAGCAGCCCCGCCAAACCCAGGCTTTCTTCCCCCAGCGCCGCGGCCGCCAACATGGTGTCAAAGACATTACAAAACTCAAAGGCGTAATCGCGCTTGAGACAGGTGAGGTCGTAATCGCCGGCATGAAACACCTTTTGTTTTTCGGGGTCGGCAAAAATCTCGCCCAGCGCGGAAAGGTCTTCCAACGCCAGGGAATCCACGAGGTAATCATGTTCCCGCGTGGAAATCTGGATCAGGCAGACTTGCTCCTGGTAGGCATGCAGGCTGTTGGATTCAGTATCTATCGCCAACGCTGGCGCCTGGCGAAGATGCTCGAGCATCCGCTCAAGATGGGTGGAGCTATCCACATAAGTGGGCATAGGAATGTCGGGGCTAGTCATGCGGGTATTATAACCCCCGCTACTGCGCCGCGTCAGCCAGGTCACAGGCTAACCCAAGCGCAACTGCTTAGGGAAACCTTAAACGTCTGAGGGTTATTCCTTTAAAAGGTGCTATATTTACCAATAGTGATATGTCATGGAGGTTAAACATTATGGCAAAATTTGAACGGGATGTCGAAATTGATGCTCAGGTCGAAAAGGTATGGCAGGTACTGACCAATACCGCGTATTGGCCGCAATGGTTCCCCGGTATAGATTCCATCTCGAATGTCGGCCCTGTAACCACAGGCGCCACGTTTGAGTGGGTCGATGACGGTCAGACCGGCAGAGGCGAATTCCTGGAAGTCGTTCCTCTAAAGAAGCTGGTTGTGCTGACGCAAATGGGAAATGACAAAGATAAGCACAGCTTCGAGTTGCGCCAAACCGGCGGCTTTTTAGGGCTTGCCGCGGATGAGTGCAAGGTCGAATACAAACTGGACACGCTCACCGGCGCTGGAATTCTTGGAAATTTCATCACTGGCGGCAATCCCAAGGACGCGCTGCGGGTTAAGAAAGCCACAACCGCCTTGCGAAAACTGGTGGAAAGCCTGTAATAAGGCTGTCTGCCCCCTAAATCACACAGATATAAGGAGTTTACAATGATTTTTGTGACTATTTTGGTTGGCATCATTGCCGGCTACGTTGCAGCCAAGCTGATGAAAATAGATGTCAGCTTCTGGATCGCGATGCTTTTGGGCATTGCCGGCAGTATTCTGGGCGGCTGGATTACCAGCCTGCTTCTGGGCGTGGACCTGACCTCTGGCTTTAACCTGACCACCATTCTTGTCTCGATTGGCGGCGCGGTTTTGGTCGTGCTCATCTACCGTCTCCTCAAGAAAAAGTAAAATCACTTTACGATTTTTACTTTTCAACTCCCACGACATCCGCGCCGCAAGCGCGGATGTTTTTTT
>JAGOML010000016.1:3703-19810 GCA_017993575.1 Anaerolineaceae bacterium
CAGTCTCTCGGCCTACAGGCGCGGGTATAATCAGAGCAAACAAACAGGAGGAAGGCAATGCGGGCAGTCGTTCAAAGGGTCAGCCGCGGGCAGGTGAATGTTGAAAACAAGCTGGTCGCCAGCATCCAACGGGGCCTGGTAGTGCTTTTAGGCGTTTCCCCCAGCGACAGCGGGGCGGACGCGCAGGCGCTGGCAGAAAAGGTCGCCAATCTGCGCATCTTTGAGGACACTGCCGGGAAAATGAACCTATCCTGCCTGGATGTAAATGGGGAAATCATCGTCGTGTCGCAATTCACGCTCTACGCGGATACCCGCCGCGGACGCCGGCCGTCTTTCACTGGCGCGGCTAAACCTGAACTGGCAGAACCTTTATGCACTCGCTTCACAGAATCCCTGCGCGCGATGGGCGTGAGCGCCCAAACCGGCATTTTTGGGGCGCATATGCTGGTGGAATTAATTAATGATGGTCCGGTCACGATCCTGCTGGAGCAGCCCGAGCCGGAACGCTCCTCCTGGAATTTCTGAGTTATTCTTCTTCTGGCGTGATTTCTATCGGCTGGTTTTCCAACGCCTCCGAGCGCGGGTCTGTGCCTGTGCCAGTGATTTCCACCGAGTCTTCCATGCGCATCTGACCTCGCAGGAAAGCGCCGTCCTCACTACTGAATGATGTTGTGACCACGTCCCCCCAGATTCGGCCTGTGGCGCGAATTTCGAGCTTGCCGCAGGCAATATTGCCCTTCACCGCGCCGGCTACAATCAGCCTTTCAGCCTGCAAAGTGCGGCAGTTCACCTTTCCACTTTCCCCAATCACCACCAACCCCTGGATCGCAATTTCCCCATCCACAGTACCTTCAATGCGCACGCCCCCCTTGCCGCGCAAGTCCCCGGTCCAGGTAATGCCCGGACCGATGACGGAAGTAACCCGCTCAGAGCTAGGCTCGGCTATAAAACTTGGCGCGGTTTTCTTTTTTCCTAACATAGCGCTCTTTTCGTTCCTTAGAGATTAATCTTTGTCAATTATAGCCGTAGTAAGGGCAGCTGTTCACAGATTCTGACTGACAGAAGCGCATACGCTTCGCATAAAATCGTCGTTTGCCTGCCAGCGCCAGGGCATGTCGCGCCATGGCTCCGGGACAGTACTTATCCCCACGCGCGCTCCGCTTAGTATTGCTTCCGGTGGAACGCTGACGCCCTCTTCAATAAACAGGCCGCCATCTTCTGAACAGAGGTCAGTTCGGTTCAAACTGCCGTCGATTTTGAACGCCTGGGTTAGTTTCGCGGGTCCGTTCAGCCAGCCCGGTCGGTAAGCCATCATCGGGCGCAGTTCCGCCATGCATGCCGCGCCTTCCACGGGGAGGATTGCGCGAATGAGGACGGCAGCAGGGTTGCCCGGAGCGTCGGTCACCGCGTTCAGAAGCCAATGCAGGCCGTAGGTGAAGTAAACATAAGCGTGCCCGGGTTCTTCATACATCGGTTCCGTTCGGGCGGTTCTGCCAACACGGGCATGGCAAGCCTGGTCTTCCTCGCCCTGGTAGGCTTCAGTTTCGGTAATGATTCCAGCCAAACGTTTGCCAGCCAGCACGCGCACTAGGCGGCAGCCAATCAGGCGAGGAGCAACATCCACCGCTGAACCGGAATAGAACGCGCGGGAGAGTATCATTTCTGGAATTGAGGGTCGCGTTCGAGCGTCAGCCGCAAACCAACTTCCAACGGAATAAGCGGGAGGTAATTGAGTTTTTCGTAAGCCTTGGTGATATCCGCGCACATGCGGTCCGCGCCGCCGTACTTGTGAGGGTTATAGATTTCCTCTGGTTTGGTGCCAGTCGCCTGCACCACCAGCCGGGCAAGTTCGCGCACGCTGGTTTCCAATCCGCTGCCAATGTTGATGATTTGTTGGTCCACGCCGCTGGCCGTGGCCGATGTAACCATCGCGTTGACAACATCATCAACAAACACATAGTCACGAGTCTGGCTGCCATCGCTGTGAATCACAATAGACCCATTGGTTAAAGCGTGTTTCAGGAAGTTCGGCACCACCGGTGGGTGAAAGGGCGGAACCCGCTGGCCAGGACCATAAGCATTAAATACGCGCAAGCAAACCGCTTCTACGCCGCACTGCGCGCCAATCGTGCGCACGTAGTATTCCGCTGCCAGTTTGGACACCGCGTAGGATGAACGTGGATGGACTTCCACGCTTTCTTTGTAGGGGAGGCTATCTTGCTCTCCATACACCGCGCCAGAGGATGCCAATACCACGCGGCGCACCTTCGTGTCGCGGATGGCTTCCATCAGAGTGACAGTGCCGCCGACGTTTACGAGGTTGTAATCGCGCGGGAAAAGTTGGGATTCAGGGACGGACACCTTTGCCGCGAGATGATAAACGCAGTCGATGTCTTGCAAAAGAGTCCAGAGCAGGGGTTTATCATTGATGTCACCCTTGGTGAAATCAATTTCGGGGAGCAAACGGGAGGGATCGCCAGTAGAAGCGTCATCCAGCACGCGCACGAAATGCCCCTGCCGGGCAAGACGATTGCTGAGCGCCGTTCCGAGAAAGCCAGCCCCTCCGGTAATTAAGAATCGCATCGATGCAAAACCTTGTTGTGAATTTCGAGAGATTATAGCATGAGTCCGAAATTGGTCAGAAGGCGGTTTCCGCAGGCGGGCTGGGAAGCCTGGGCGTGCGGCTGTCCAGGCCGGCGGGCGCGGCGAGATCTGTCAGGCTTCCCCAGAGGCTAAGCTGGCGGGCGCGGCGAGACTGAAGTGGGAGAAAACACCCTCTACCGCCCTGCGGGCACCTTCCCCCAAGGGAAGGCTGTCATTGGCTTCCGCTGCGGGCTGCGCGCGCGCCGGAGGAAACGCCGGCGGGCGCGGCGAGATCTGTCAGGCTTCCCCAGAGGCTAAGCTGGCGGGCGCGGCGAGACTGAATTGGGAGAAAACACCCTCTACCGCCCTGCGGGCACCTTCCCCCAAGGGAAGGCTGTCATTGGCTTCCACTGCGGGCTGCGCGCGCGCCGGAGCAGAAACTGATGCGCTATGACCCGACTTAGAAAGGGAAAGCCCTGCGACTCTTGACAACAAAATATGTTATACTATGGGACGCTCTGGCAATAGCCAGGGACACTAATCACACACGCCACGGCATAGGCGCTCCCGCGTGCCCAAGAGGGTTCGGAGCAACCGCAAAGCCGGGCGGAGGCATAACGCAAAGGAGTATTTATGTCACCCGCTGTATCTATGAAAGCGCTCCTCGAGAGCGGCGTCCACTTCGGACATCGTACCAATAAATGGAATCCCAAAATGCGTCCGTACATCTTTACCGAACGCAACGGTATCCACATCATCGACCTGCAGCAAACTGTCAAACTGCTGGATGAAGCCTTCAACAAAGTGCGCGACGTTGTCGCCGCTGGCGGCACCATCCTGTTCGTCGGCACCAAGCGCCAGGCGCAGGAAACCATCCAGGAAGAAGCTGAACGCTGCGGCATGCCCTATGTCAATCAGCGCTGGCTGGGCGGCACCCTAACCAACTGGATAACTATCCAACAGCGTATCGTCGAGCTGACCCGCCTGGAAAAAATGGTGGAAAGCGGCGAAATCAATCAACTCACCAAAAAAGAAGGTCTGCTTATTCAGCGTGAAATCGCGCGTCTGGAAACCCGCCTCAGCGGCATCCGCAATATGAAACAACTGCCCAGCCTGGTTTTCATCGTGGATATCGAACGCGAAGAGACCGCGATGCGCGAAGCGTACATCCGCGAGATTCCGATTATCGCCATGGTGGACACCAACTGCAACCCCGGCATGATTGATTACGTCATTCCTTCCAACGATGACGCTATCCGCGCTATCAAACTCATCGTCGGCCGCATCGCTGACGCTTGTGAAGAAGGCCGCCTGATGCGCAAGGATGAGGAAGTTCAGGAAGAACTGCCCGAATCCCGCTCCGTTATTTCCCGCAAGATCGATGAAGACATCGAACTGGGTGATGACGAACTGCTCGGCGACGCTACCCGCGCCAAGATACCTGCCAAAGAAGAAACCGAAGCCGGCGATACCCCCGCTGAAGCCTAATTCGAAGACAGCGCAATATTCATCAGACGCGAGAAGGAATAAAAATGCAAATCACAATTGACATGATCAAAGAACTCCGTGAGAAGACCGGCTGTGGCATTATGGACTGCCGTTCCGCTCTGGAAAAAACCAACGGCGACATGGAACTAGCCATGGGCGAGCTGCGCGAAAAAGGCCTCAAAACCGCTGAAAAGCGCGCTGACCGCGTTGCTTCCGAAGGACGCCTGGAAGTTTACATCCACAGCGACGGCCGCCTGGTCGTGATGGTGGAACTCAACTGCGAAACCGACTTTGTAGCCAAGACCGCTTCTTTCCAGGAACTGGCGCACGAAATCGCTCTGCAGATTGCCGCCGCGCAGCCGACCTACATCTCCGAAGCGGACATTCCCGCCGAGGTAATCGAAGCTGAAACCAAAGCTGTCAGCGAGCGCGTGCGCGCTGAAGGCAAGCCCGAAGCCATCATCCCCAAGATTGTGGATGGCTACATGAGAAAATTCAAGGACGAGAAAGTCCTCCTGAATCAGAAATATATCCGCGACGAATCCAAGACTGTGGCGGACTTGATCACCGACAAAGTCAGTTCCCTGGGTGAGAACCTGATTGTCCGGCGCTTTGTGCGCTGGGCGCTGGGAGAAACCACCCAGCCGCAGGAACCCGCTGAGTAGCAACGAACAAGAGCCAACCAAAAGTTGGCTCTATTTTTAGCAGCAAGGAGGCAGCATGACCGAGCAAAGCACAGCACCCAAATACCAAAGGATCTTATTGAAACTCTCCGGCGAGTCACTGGCAGGCGCTTCTGGTTTCGGGATTGACCCCAACGAGGCGGCACACATCGCCAACCTGGTAAAACGCGTGCACGCCTTAGGCGTGGATGTGGCCATCGTGATCGGCGCAGGCAACCTTTGGCGCGGAGCCACCGGCGAAAACCGCGGCATGGACCGCGCGACCGCGGACTACATGGGCATGCTCGCTACCGTCATCAACGCGCTAGCCCTGATGGACGCGCTGGAACGCGTTGATGTTATCACCCGCGTCCAATCTGCCATAGAAATGCCGACGGTCGCCGAACCATACATACGCAGGCGCGCCATCCGGCACCTGGAAAAAGGCCGCGTGGTCATCTTTGGCGGTGGAACCGGCAATCCATTCTTTTCTACAGACACCGCCGCCGCTTTGCGCGCGACGGAAATCGGCGCGGAAGTGGTCATCAAAGCCACCAAGGTGGACGGCGTTTACGACAGCGATCCCAAAACCCACCCCGACGCCGTGAAATTTGAAAGGCTCAGCTACATGGAAACGGTCAGCCGCCGACTGAGCGTGATGGATACCACGGCAGTGACGCTCTGCATGGAGAATGATATTCCCATCCTTGTCCTCAACCTGTGGGAACCAGAAGCGCTTATCCGCGGAATTATGGGTGAGCCAATCGGCACGCTGGTCAGCAGCGATTGAATTGTTCTGTTTTGAGGGAATAGCACAGGCGCGCTTGAGTAATAAGCGCGCCTGTTTGATTTCCCGCGTGAGCGATTGCGCTTGAAAAAGCTTGCTCGACCTTCCTGGCATCACAAGCTAGAGCGCTTGCATGCAAGACCTGCAAATGACCGCGGACAGCGCCTTAGTCATTCATTCTCCTAATGGATTGCGGTGTTTCGGAGCTTGTAGACCAGCTTCCTCTTTGCGGGCTGGGTTAAGAGCGCAACCATAAAAGCAGCGCGGTGAGGGTGAAACCATCCTTGAAATAGTGATCAGAAAGCATTCCTTCCAATTCCTGACGGCTGAACCAGCGTGTTTCTCCTACCTCCGCCGGGTCCGGCTGCCCGGTTTTTTGTTGGGCGCGGCACCGAACCACGTGAAAGAGCTTGTTGCCCAGGCCGTTTTGCGGATAATAACTGTACAGCAGCGAGTGCTCATCACTTTCGTAACCGGTTTCCTCCCACACCTCACGACGAGCTGCTGCCAGAACCCCCTCCCCATTTTCCACGCCGCCCGCGGGCAGCTCCCAATCTTCTGTATCGGTGGTGTACCTGTAAATCCGGCATAGAATAAGCTGCCTGTTCACATCCTCTACCAAGGCCGTCACAGCGGGACGCGGAAAATCCAGTAGATGGAACGGGTTGATTACCCTGCCATTCGGGAGACGAATATTATCCAGATAAAGATTGACCCATTCGCTTTCGTAAATTATTCGACGCGACAGCCGTTGTGCTTTCATAAGTCATCCTTTTCAGAACCGCCCTGGGGAAATGGTTGTTTCGTGCCCCTGGTTCACGGCTCGCTTATCGGGAAAGCTCCCATGCAGCCAAAACCCCGCGGCGCGTTGATAACGCCGTAGGAATACTGGTCCAGGTACAGCGTGACCTCTTTTCCGTTAACGGTCAGCGTGTATTCATCCACAATGCCATCCGGGGTCTCGACGGAGCGCGCCCACGTATAACTGATTGGCGCGCCGCTGCTCGCCAGCAGGTTGTCCAGGTAAGCCCGTTCGCGCAAGGGCCCGCTCAGCAAACCACCGCCCACTTTCACCGCCTCTTCCGGGGAAAATCCATAAGCGGCGTTGGGCGAAACCGGACATACCACCGCGGTTTTTAGCGCTTCGGCTGGCAAAATCCGAAACCGTGAGAGCAAATAATTGAAGGCTTCTTTGCCGGTGGTGGCCCAGAGCGCTTGGTTTTCTTCCACGATTGCCATGCCAAGGATCGAAACATAGCGCTTAGCTTCCGGCTTAACTACCAGAGCGCGGCCTTCCACCTGGGAACCCAAGAATTTACCGGTGAAATCGTATGCGGCCCCTTCATACCCCTCCAGAGATGCGCTGATTATGTTGGATTTCTTGTAGCTGCTTTGTTCTCCACTAAAAAGCGACTTTAGCAAGGTCTCAAGAATTTCTTCATCCGATTTCTCGGCGCTCATTTCATTGATGCCGTTGAGCGAAAAGAGCAATGAGGAATCCAGCGCGCTGATGAGCGTTCCAGAGGCAGCGATGCTGACATCGCTCCCGTACGGCGCCTCAAAGCGGTAACCGCCCTGGATTACCTCAAATGCCGAACCTTTTGCCTCAAGGTCCAACAGAGTTCCCATTTCGGGCGTTTCCGCGGTCGGTTGAGCGGTTGGAGCGGCACACGCGCTGATGATGAGCGCGCAGATTAACAAAACGAGCACTCGATATTTACTGTTTCTTTGGAACTTCATGATTGCGTATCTACAGGACCTTTTGAATCGCGTCCCTCGTCTCCTTGAGTAAAGTTTCCAACCCGGAGAGACTGCTTGCGTCGGAGCTGATTTTCTCCTGGTCGGCAAGCACTTCCGCGGTGTAAGGCGATATTTTATCGTTCAACCTTCTGATTGCCAACTCCGATTCCCGGCTGAAGGTCCCGGATAAAGTACTCATCAGGTTAGCGCGCAGTTCTTCCATTTTTTCTTTAAAACTTTGCTTCACCTGCTTGCGTTTGTAGGGAATAACAAATAAGCCCAAAATCGCAAGCGTGCCTGCCGCGACAATGCCAGTCACATCCATCGCGGAGGAAAACAGCGCCGTAGCCACCAACGCTCCCAGACCAACCGCGCCAACCTCAAAGAGAGCGGTCTGCGCCACCGCGCCTTCCACAAAAGCGCTCAGCTCCTCTGCTTCCTTCTTGCGGTTGTAGCTGTTCACAATCCCGCGAATGGTCTGCCCGACGCTTTCCATCAAATCCTTGCGCCGCTCCGCCTGGGCGCTCAGGTGCGAGCCATCCAGGTTGGCCCGGTCGGCCGCCTGCCGTCGTTCCAGCGCGCCCATCACCTGATACCAGACGTTCAGGTCTTTATCCACCAGCCAATCAATCATGCCGCGCACTTTTTCGTCAATTTCCTGCGGGACTTCGGCGAGAACTTCCTGCTCAAACTTCGCCTTGATTTTGTCGCTCTTGGTCAGGTTGCCGATATTGGTCAGGCGCAGCGTATTATCAAAGAAATCCTGCCCGCGCGTTTCAAAGCGCTGCAGCACATTTTCGACCTCCGCAAGGCGCGGCGCAGTTTCGGATTGCAGCGCCTTATCGTAAGCGCCCAGCATCCCCTCCAGGTCCGCCACCAAGCGCGTGTCAGCTTCCAGTTCTTTGGCTTGCTCCTGGTTCAGTTCCTGCGCCTGGCGCAGTACATTTTCGGCCACCCCCAACGGGCTGTTCAGCTTCAAGCCTAACCTGGCGCGGTCGTCCAGCGTTTCTGTGATATACGTTTCCAGCGCGTCCATGCCGCTTTCCGCGCGCATGGCTGTCTTATGGTCAATATTTTCTTGCAGCAGCGCTTTTTGCCCCAGCTTGGCAGAAACCACAAAAAGCTCGGGTTCAGAGCCGAGAATGCCGGCTGTGTGCTGAGAGACAAAAGAACGCACTTCCTCCACCGCTTCCTGGTTTTCCAGGATGTCGGCTTTGTTCACCACAAGCACAATTTTCTTGCCCCACGAGAGGATTTTCTCCAGGAAGAGCCGCTCGCTTTCGGTCAACGGTCGGTCCGCAGACGTGGTGAACAGGACCAGGTCGCTGCGCGGCACATACTCGTTCGTCAGAATCTCATGCTGGCGGATGATGGCATTCGTGCCGGGGGAATCCACGATATTCAGTTCCTTCAGCATCTCAAGCGGGTAGGTGAATATCGCGAAGCCTTCGTCCACAATTTGCTCGCCAGGTTTCTCACCCCAGCGCACCAGCGTCACGCGGGCTGTGGTCGGGGTCACGCCTTCGCGCAAAACCCGCTCGCCCAGCAGCGCGTTTATTAGCGCGCTTTTCCCGGAATTAAACTCTCCAACCACAACAATCAGGAATAGCTCATCTAACTGACGCGCGGCTTTTTCCAGCGCGCCCAAAGCATCCTTGGGGAGTTCAAAAGCGGAAAGGCGGCCCAGGGCTTCATTCAGCACCTCTTTTTCGCGCTGCAGGTGCAGCAGTTGGTCATTGGTAAGCAGGGTCTGGCGCATAATTTTCTCCTTCGGAGCAGAGCGCGATAATCGCTCTGGAAAGTATTATACCTTTGAGAAAAACCAACCGGATTCGTGTGCAATCCTGTGGAGTCGGAGACCCCTCAATTGACGTCCCCCAGATAAACCGGACGGTCTGGAGCGCTAAGCTTCAGCAGGTGGGGCACCAGCGCGCGGGGATAAAAGTTGGCTTGCTCCAGCGCCTCCAACGGCACCCAAAGCACCTGCTGCTGCCCGCGGTCCGGCTCAGGTCCACTGCAAGGCTGGTAGTCTTCCGCTAGCGTGCAGGCAAACAAAAATTCCACCTGGTGCACATGCCCCGAGGATGCAGCAAATTCGTGGTGGTCGCTGATGTAATCGCGCACAAACATAAGTTCACCCACGCTCACAGGCGCGTTGATTTCCTCCAGGCATTCCCGCCGCAGCGCCTCAGGGAGCGCTTCTCCCATCCTTTGCCCTCCGCCGGGCAGCACGGTATAGGCCCCTAAGCCGTCCTCTTTTTGCAGCAGCAATATTTCCCCTGCGCGGATGACAACTGCCTTGACTGAGTTTCGGATATGTTCTTTCATCGCCTCTCCTCCTGTAGTCCGGGTCAATCCGGCATACTCAAGCCGCCCGTGGTTTCCATCCAATCCACCACGCGTTCCACTGCCGCGTCCAAGTGGTTATCGGAGATATCAACCCGCAGGCAGGGCAGCTGGCTGCGCGAAACGAGGCTTTCAAGCAGCTCCTGCTCGCGTTTAAAAACTTCCAAATCATCATACTGGCGCGGATTGCCAGAGACTTTCAAGCGTTCCTCGCGTGCCTGCGCGAAGGACTCCGGGCTGCGCGTGAGGAAAATCAAGCGGAAGTTAAGCGGCAGCAGCCGCTCTTCCAGCCAACCAAAATCGGGGCATCTGCCGTAGGTTTGCAGTTGGTAAGCCTGCGTGGAAAGGTGAAAACGGTCCACCACCCAGGAATAATAGCGCTGTAGTTCAAAGAGACGCGCCCAGGTGCGGTAGGTTTCCAGCGCCTTTTCTTCTTCTTCGGGTTGGTAATTAATCAAGCCCCTGCCCCAGGGGAAATTGGTAAACGCGCACCATTCCGCGGAGATGAGCGGCGAATGGTAGCGGTATTTGCGGGGACCCACAAAACGCGGATGTTCATTCAGCCTGAATGCGATTTCGGTTTTAAAGGTCAGGCGGGTGCCTTCCAGGATGACTTTTGGCGTAAGTTTTGCGCCCATGACTGCTCCTTGTTCTACTTTCTACTTGTTTCTTCCTCGCCTGCGCGCCATCGCTCTGCCCACCGAAAGGAAAATTGCTCTTTCACCAATGCAGTCTAGGCTCTTTAAATTGAGCATGCAGGTCGCCAACAAGGTTTATTCTAAAATCAGTTCCCACAGGTGAACATGGGCTATATCGCCGTCATTCACGTTTAAAAGTGAGACCCTCAGCGCCGTGATGCGCAGCGCCCGGCCAAATTCCAGGCTCAGAGGGCTTACTTTTTCGAACCCGGTGGTTTCAACACGCAAGCGGATCGTCTCACCGCCGCCCTCCGGGCTCAGTTCCACTTCCAGGCGGCTGGCCGCGTTGCCTACCAGCGCTGTAACCCGGCTAAGTGTAAGCGCCTGCGGGAATTCTAAGCTAATAACCAGCGGATTAGCTTCAAATGTACGGATGAGGGTGTTTGGGTCCCCATCGAAAGCCTGGTAGATAGCGTTGATGTCCAAAGGCGAATACTCCGCCCGCACCTGCTGCCCAAAAAGCTCCAGAACCGCGCTTTTGGGCTGGCGCCGCTCGGCCTGCTCCGCCGCGAAGACCTCTGCGATGCCATCGACGTAGCGCAATGAGATAAAGGTAAATCCAGGCTTGCCGTTGGGGTAAGGCAGTACCCTCAGCACTTCAACATCGCTAAATTTGCCAGTTTCAGGCAGCCACGCCACCTCTTCCGGCGTCATCACAAAGACCTTGTTTTTATCCAGGGGCAGCTGGTAGAGGGTATAGGGCGCGATATTCCCCACGCTAATGGGCAGTGGGTCTCCCAGAAAGTAGCGCGCGATAACGTCAGTGCCATTCGCCCAATTTGGGCTCAGGATTATTTCCTTATCCGGGTTTTCGCGAGCGTATGTTTTTATTGCATCAAAGAGGGTCTGGCCGCCCCACTGCAGCCCATACATGCCGTAATTCTCAAACCAGGTGGGACCGTTCTTCAGGGCGTCATAGGTCATCAATCCGCTGAGGGCGGCCCAGCTTGCCCAGAATAGTGCTGGCAGCAGTTTGCGCAAACGTGTTTCAGGGCGCGGCAAAGTAAACACGCGTTCCATGCCAATCAGCGCCATGTAGCTGAGCGGCACAATCATCACCAGCAAGCGCGTGATTGCCGGACCAACCAAGGCCGCGCCGCTTGGGGCTGCCAACAAGGCGATAAAAACAGTTTTCTTGGCTGGCTCACGCAAGCCGCGCGCGGATTCCACCAAGCCAAGCAAAACCAATGGCAGGCTGAGTAAAGGAAAATGCCCCATGCCCTTCATCTGGTGCCGTATCAGGTCAGTATCATTCGGGAAAAACCAATACCGTGGATCCAGCCCGCGTAAGTAGTTGCGCAGAAACGCGCCCGCCTTAACAGGCAAAGCCGCCTCCGAAATCCAGTAAGACCGCAACTGCGACAGGTGCCGCGCCAACGCATCAGGATGGTTGAGCCGGAAAAGCGCGTAGGGCAGCGCCGCGAGCACGAGCGTGAGCAGACCAGCAAGCAAGACGCGTTTATCCTGCCAGTGGTAGCGCCAATCCGCGAAAAGCAGCGCTGCACCCGTGAACACTACTACCAGCTGCAGCGGACTATAGGAATAGAAAGCCAGCGCTCCAAAGAGGATTGCCAGAGGCAGGGTTTTGCGGTTTTTTAGCCTGTAATGGAGGTAAAAATACAGGTAAAGGCTGAACATCGACGCGCCCAGGCTGGTTTCAAAAGCGGTGCGGGAATGCAGGAACCAGGCCGGAACAGCCGCGATGAGCACGGGTGCCAGCCACCAGGCGCGCGCCCTAAAGTAATCCCGCAGCGCCAGCCCCACGCTAAGTGGGAAAACAAGCGTCACCAGAGCGCAAACCCCGCGCGTGAGCCAGACCGAGCGCGGCAGCAGCGCCGGCAAGAGCTGCAGGTAAACGGACAGGCTGAGGTTATATTGCCCGCCGTTTTCAAAATAGACCGGGAATAAGCGCCCGGCAGTATCCCTGAACCCGCGCGCAATAAGGTCTACCGCCGAAATAGTCTGCACGGCTTCATCGGTGAAGAAGAAAATTGGAAATTTATCCAGCTGGATGAAGCGGGTCAGGAGATACAGCGCCAGACCAGCAGCAAAAAGCCAGTTCTCGGCGCCCCAATCACGCAGCTTTGAGCGCTGTTTTTGTTCAGTCGGCAGAGATGGAGTGATAGAGTTCTCCATACATCCAGATTATAGCATTCCAAGCGTTCGCCCTCAGTTGTCGCGGCACCGAAAACACCTCGCGCCAGGAAACTTGCTATAATAACGCCTAACGCAATGAACAAAGGATGTACTTATGACGCCTGATAACATCACGCCGGAAATGTTTGCCAAATTGGTCACGTTGGCAGCCCTGGAACTGACGCCCGAAGAAAGCGAGTACCTGCGCACGGAACTAAACCACCAATTGGCGGCGGTAAAAGAGTTGAGCGAAATCCAACTGGCGGAAGGCGTGCAGCCCAGCCTGCACGGCCTGGACTGTCAGGGCAACCCGCCCCGCCCGGACGTGTGGATACCATTTGCCAATTCCCCGGAAATCCTGGCCCTTGCGCCCGAGAGTGACGGAGCTTATTTCCAGGTTCCTGATTTCCGCCGCAGCGATGAGGAGGCGAAATGAGCAGCATACAGCTCTCCGCCTATCAGATTGCCCAAAAAGTGCGCGCGGGAGAACTTTCCCCGCTCGAAGTTCTGGATGAGCACCTCAAGCAGATCGCGGCGGTGGACGGTCTTCCGGGCAGCCTTTCACCCAAGCCCCTCGACCCAGGTGAAGAAGCTAAAGTGCACGCCTTCATTGAAGTCTCCGCGGACCTTGCCCGCAAGCAAGCGGAACAGGTGCAAGCCCGCCTGGAACGCGGCGAAGACCCCGGCCCGCTGGCTGGCGTGCCGGTGTCGGTCAAAGACATTTTTTGCGTGAAGGGCACCACCACGACGGCGGCCTCGCGCATTCTGCACAACTTCCGCCCGCCCTACAGCGCCACTACGGTGGAACGGCTGGAGAAAGCCGGCGCGCTGATTATCGGTAAAACCAACCTGGATGAATTCACCTACGGCTCATCCAGCGAATCCAGCGCCTTTCAACCGCACCCAAACAACCCCTGGAACACCGAGCGCGTCACAGGCGGTAGCTCCGGCGGCTCGGCCGCTTCTGTCGCCGCGCGCGAAGCTCCCCTCTCCCTGGGCACGGATACCGGCGGCTCTATCCGCCAACCGGCAGCGTTCTGCGGGGTGGTCGGCCTCAAACCCACCTACGGGCGCACCTCGCGCTATGGTTTGATTGCCTTTGGCTCCTCGCTGGACTGCCCCGGTCCGCTGGCGCGCGACGTTCGGGATGCCGCGCTGATGCTGCAGGTTTTGGCAGGCACAGACCCCAAAGACAGCACCAGCGCGCTTGCTCCGGTGCAGGATTACCTCGCCGCGCTGCAGGAGGGCGTGAAAGGGCTGCGCATCGGGCTCTCGCGTGATTACGACCACATCACCTACCCGGATACTCTGACTGGCGAAATGAGCGTTCAAGCTATCCAACCTGAGATGAACAGCGCGGTGCGCGCCGCGGCGGAAGTGCTGGCCGGGCTGGGCGCCGAAATTGTGGAGGACGTGCCCATGCCAAACGCCCGCCACGGCATCCCGGCCTATTTTGTCATATCCCGCGTGGAAGCGGCTTCCAACCTGCACCGCTTCGACGGTGTCAAGTACGGATATCGCACCAACAAAACGGTGCCCGGTCTCAGCGAACTTTACCGCGCCACCCGCGCCGAAGGCTTCGGTCTGCAGCCAAAACTGCGCATCCTGATGGGTATGTACGTCAGCGCCGCCCAACACAGCGCTCAGTACTATCAAAAAGCGCTGCGGGTACGCTCTATGATCCGTTCGGACTTTACGCAAGCCTTTGACCCCCGCGGAACCTACCGACTGGACGCGCTGCTGACGCCCACCACCCCAACCACTGCCTTCTTGCGGGGTGAAGTCATGGGCGACTCGGTGCTGATGCAGTACTCCGACCAGATGACCGTGGCTGGCAACCACGCCGGTATCCCTGCCGTCAGCATTCCAGCCGGCTTGGACCCCCTGGGTCTGCCTATCGGCGTGCAATTCTTCGGCATGGATTTCCGCGAGGACTTGATTTTGAGGGCGGCTTACGCTTTTGAACAGGCGACCCAAAACGCGGAGTGGCGCGGAGTTCTCCCGCAGGTTTTGCGCGGCAGCGAGGTGAAAGCATGAAGAACTATGAGATTGTCATCGGTCTGGAAACGCACATCCAGCTAAATACCGCCAGCAAAATTTTCTGCTCGTGCAAAGCGGATTCCTGGGGCGCGGACCCAAACACCAACATTTGCCCGGTCTGCAGCGGCTTGCCCGGCGTGCTGCCCGTCCTGAACGCCGAAGCTGTCCAAAAGGGCGCGCTGCTGGCCGCTGCCATGCACGCGGAAATCAATCCGACCTCGTACTTTGACCGCAAGAACTACTTCTACCCGGACTTGCCCAAAGGCTACCAGATAACCCAATTCGATGAACCGATTGGCAAGGGCGGCTACATGGACCTGCACATGCCCGACGGTTCCCAAAGGCGCGTGCGCATCCACAAGCTGCACCTGGAAGAGGACGCGGGCAAAACCAAGATTGAGCACGGCGAGCGCCTTGTGGACTTTAACCGCTGCGGCGTGCCGCTGGTGGAGATGGTCACCGAGCCCGATTTGCGCTCCGCGGACGAAGCCGCCCAATACCTCACCCAGCTGCGCCAACTGCTGCGCTGGATTGGGGTGTCCGAAGCGGATATGGAGCGCGGGCATTTACGCTGCGACGCGAATGTCTCCATCCGCGAAGTTGGCAGCACCCTGCTTAACACAAAAACGGAAATTAAAAACGTAAACTCCATCGACGCGGTGCGCCTGGCGATTATTGAGGAAGCCAAACGCCAGATTGAAGCTGTGGAAGCTGGCGAACGCATCCAATCCTACACGCTGGATTGGGACGCCGACAGCGGCACCCTGCGCAAAATGCGCTCGAAGGAAACCGAAGCCGACTACCGCTACTTCCGCGAACCAGACCTGCTGCCTGTGGTGCTTTCGCCAGAAGAAGTCGCGCGGGTGCAGAGCAGCCTGCCAGAACTGCCGCTGGCAAGGCGGGCGCGCTTTATTCAGGACTACCAGCTCTCCGCCTATGACGCCGATATCCTCACGAGCGAACGCGGCCTTTCGGATTATTACGAGGAAAGCGTGCGATTGTGCGCAGGGTCGGCAAAAGTAGTCTCAAACTGGATGATGAATGACCTCATCCGGCTGATGAACGACACAGGCAAGAGCGCCGCTGAGCTGCGACTGCGCCCGGCAGACCTGGCAGAGATAATTCAGCTGGTGGAAGGCGGAAAAATTAACCCCTCAACCGGTAAAAGCCTGCTTGCCCGGGTGGAAGCCGGCGCGGGAAAAGCCTCGCAGATTGTCGCGGACGAAGGCTTGGGACTGATCGCGGATGAAGATGCCCTCAGCCAGCAGATTGCGTCCGTTCTGGCAGAGTCCGCAGCCGAGGTGGAGAGCTTTAGAGCAGGGAAGGAAAGTTTGCTTGGGTGGTTTGTTGGCCAGGTGATGCGCCGCACTGGCGGCAAAGCTGACCCCAAACGCACGCGCGAACTGCTCCTGGAGCTGTTGAAGCAGTAAAGGCACCAACATGAGAGAGCTCTGGCATTGACGCCGGGCTCTCTTTTGCATAGAATAGAGGGCACGCGGGCGTCGCCAAGTGGTAAGGCATTAGCCTTCCAAGCTAACATTCGCCGGTTCGAATCCGGTCGCCCGCTTTTTTGTTTTAAGTTAATTCTATCAACCTTGAGCCGGTTCGAACACCCTCAGGGGGTGCA
>JAGOML010000016.1:19910-33157 GCA_017993575.1 Anaerolineaceae bacterium
CGTCGCCAAGTGGTAAGGCATTAGCCTTCCAAGCTAACATTCGCCGGTTCGAATCCGGTCGCCCGCTTTTTTGTTTTAAGTTAATTCTATCAACCTTGAGCCGGTTCGAACACCCTCAGGGGGTGCATTGTCCGGTCGCACGCTTAATCGTCATTGCGAAGGAGCGTCAGCGACTGCGGCAATCTGCCTGTAATTGTCCGGTCGCACGCTAGATCGTCATTGCGAAGGAGCTTCAGCGACTGTGGCAATCTGCCTGTAATTGTCCGTTCGCCCGCTTGATCGTCATTGCGAAGGAGCGTCAGCGACTGCGGCAATCTGCCTGTGTTCCCGCCGGTGTCCCCACCGAGCGGGTATTGCTGATAGCAGACCTTGCGGTCAGAAGCCCTGGATGGTCAGGAGACCATGCAAGACCAAGTTCCCGTCGCTATGACTATTCGGTCACAATTTACGCCAAGCAGCAGCCAGCTAAATTCACCGTTTTCCCTGATACAATAGCCGCATGTCCAGGCCGCCCCTCAACATTCCTGCTCTCTATGCCGGCTTCAACGCCCCCGCTACCAGCTTCGACTGCGGCCTGCTCTGCGCCCCGCACAACCCGCGCGGCATCCCCTTCTGCTGCGATATTTGCTGCGCTGTTCCGGTTGCCTACCATGAAGAATGGGAATACCTGCGCCCGCGCACCAAGCTATGGCATCCCTGGCGCGGCGACGAATGCACGGCTGAGCCCGAAGACCCCGGCCGCCTGGAAGCCGATACCCCCGCGCATATGCGTTTGCTGGCCTGCCTGGGACCGCAGGCCTGCCAGCGCGAGTACCGCAGCATCACCTGCCGGCAGTTCCCCTTCTTCCCCTACATCACCGCAGACGACCGCTTTATCGGGCTGGCTTACCACTGGGATTTTGAGCCCCACTGCTGGCTGCTCAGCCACCTGGAAACTGTGAGCTTTGATTTTCGAGCCGAGTTTATCAAGACCTACGACCAGCTCCTGGTGGACTGCCCCGAGGATTACGACTCTTACTATTACCTTTCAGAGGATATGCGCGAAAGTTTCGCGCTAGCCCACCGACGCATCCCACTGCTGCACCGCAACGGCGGTTTTTACCTGCTCAGCCCCCGTTCCGGAAGGCTCACGCGGGCAAAGCCTGAAAACTACCAGCGTTTTGGCCCCTATCGCAAAGAGCCCGCTGAAGCCTGAGTTCGGGGTATACTTTTAGCAGACCAACCAAAGGAGCCTTACTGTGGCATTTTTTTCTGATCCCCTGACATTTAAACTCGCTGGCATTGCCGGCGTGCTGGCCGTCCTGATCGGCGCGCTGATTGCTGGGTTTGCCTACCGCGGCAAAGATGGCGAGCGTTACTCCCCCCTCAATCACTTCATCTCCGAGCTCGGCGAGGAAGGCGTCTCCGCCAATGCTGGCTGGTTCAACATCAGCCTGATCGTCAGCGGCCTGTGCCTGTTGGTGGCTTGTATCTCGCTAGGGCTCATACTCCCGGGCACTCTGGCCAGGATAGCGGGCGTGATTGGCGCGCTCTGCGCTCTCAGCCTCGCGCTGGTGGGGCTCTTTCCACTTAACCTTTACAAACAGCACTCCGCCTCCGCTTTGGCTTTCTTCCGTGCCGGCCTGGCTATGTTAATCCTTTTCACGTTTGTAATTGTCACCCAACCGGCGGGAACTGAACGCATCTCGCGCTTCTACGGTCTGGCTGGCGCGCCTGCCATTGCTGCGTTCGCGTATTTCCTCGCGCTGGCTGTTCAACGAAATAAAGATAAGAAAGCCCTTCAAGCCCCTGCGGAGAAAACCCGTCCGCGCGTCAGCCGGATCAGCATCGCGGAATGGGCAGTGTTCCTGAGCCTGGTGCTGTGGTTTGCTGTGCTTGCCATCGCGCTGTAATTTTCTAGCGACCACCTACAAATTAGCGCGCCCTTTGCGGAGGGCGCGCTTTGTTTTTCTAAAGCTGCAGCGAAGGAAGGGCTTACTTACTTAGCTGCGGCAGGAACAAAGCCAGCTGCAACAACGTATATTCCTCTCCGTCACGAAAAGGTTCTGACAGGTAGTTATATGCCGCATCGTTTATCCAGGCTCCATATTCAACATCCAGGCGCAGCCTGCCCCCGCCGGTGCCAGTGGTTACCGTTACCACGTAGTAATCCTCGCTGCCGCTGATGTTCAGCACGCTCGCGCCGCTGTTGCCGGAAAGCCCGACCGCCGTAAAATCCTCCGCGCCTACGTTCAGAACTGATTCAGAGAAGGTAACCGCGTAGTCCACCTGCGCTTCTGAGGTCGGGTTCGGGTCCAGGCGCAGGATGGAGAGCACTGTTGGGGCAGTCTTGTCAATCGTGTAAGCTTCGCCCGTTGTGTACGGCAGCCCGCTAATCAGGTTTCCAGCCAAATCCCTGATTTCTGCCGCTTCGGCCACATCCAAACGAATCGTCCCATCGCCAGAACCAGTGAGCACTTGCACGGTGTAATTGCTTCCATAGCTATAAAGGTTGGAAAAGCTAGCGCCAGAAATGCTGCCATCCACGGTCAGTTCAAAATCAGTCAGGTCCACTTCAACCACGTTTTCAGTAAAGCTAAGTTGAAAACTCACAAGGTAAGAGTTAGTCGGGCTTAAGTTTATCCGCGTGCTGGAAAGCACCTCCGGTGGGGTACGGTCGATGAGGTAGCTCTCACCATTCTGATACGGCAAACCGGCGACCGGATTGCCAGCCAGGTCCCAGATTTCAGCACCCTCAACGACATCCAGGCGCAGGCTGCCATCGCCCGTGCCAGTGTTCACGCCCACTTCCCAGTTATACGGTCCGCCAGTAACATATTCGACATAGGTTCCAGTCAGTCCGTCTGAGACCGGCAGCAAGCCGTCCGCATTGAGCCCAAAAACAGGTTCGGAAAAGCTCACCCAAAAACGCACGCTTTCCGCGGAGCTTGGGTTGGCGTCCAGCGCGATAACAGAGGTCACGATGGGAGCAGTCGCGTCTTCATAAGACTCATAAGCGCCCATATCCACGATGGGCGGGTCCCCCAGGCCGGTATCAGCCAAGGGCATATCCACAAAACGCGCTCTGCCGTCCAGGTCGGTAGTGATGCCAGTCGGGACAAAAGCGTTGTTTCCCGCGTCCACCGCCGGCGAGCTCTGCCCCAGGCGGAAGTTCCCGAACCCGGCATTCACAAATAAGGGGTCGGTGTGGATGTTTCCGCCCCCATCCGAGCCGCACAATTCAAAATTCCAAGTCGCGCCCGAAGCGCCGCAGCCGCTGATATCGCTGTTGATGATATTGATGGAACTGTAATAAGAGGAGTCCCGCTGAAACTCTATGTTTCCCGGAGAATGGTTTCCCCAGATAACCACGTTGGCGAGCGTCCAGTTGCTTTGATACGAGTAAATCGCAGCTGGGTCTCCAGCAATTGCCGTGTTTTCGCTGAAGGTGACATTGTAAAGCTCCAAATTAGCGTTATCCGCTAAAATTCCTGCAACGGAATATGGCGTGAAATTGTGATGGAAAAGCGTGTTGATGATTTTCAGTGTGCCGCCTGAGGATTTACTATAGTTCGTTTCTATGGCGGCCCCGTGGCTGTCCCTTGAAACATTGTCATAGAACTCACAATTAATCAGTGTTGTGTTAATGTTCTGGCTGTCTCCGATACCACCGCCGCGATATTCCGAGAAGTTATGCGCAAAGATGGTGTTCATTATCGTAGGTCCGCCAGCTAAAATTTGGATCCCGCCCCCTCCCCCACTCGCATAATTGCCGCTGATGTTAAGGTTTTTCAACAGAGGAGCGCTGCTCTCGATAATTACGCCGCCGCCTGCATTGCTGGCGTTCTGCCAAGGGCCAGTAGCCTTTCCCGCAGTGATAATAACCCCATCCAGAAGCGCAGTGTTGTCCACGCCGCCGCTGGCCTTCACAACATGGTATGAATTGTTACCTTGAATTTCAACAACATCCTCAATAATGAAATTGCCGTCCTCGTTATCGTCGTTACTGTCAACGTCCCCGCTGAGGATGGAAAAGTTCAGTCTCCAATCGCGCTGCTCCCGCGCCGTTTCCACGCCGCTGAAGCCGCCGTACACTTCCACGCCGCTGCGCAGATTGAAAGCCGCGTATAGGTCACCCGGGTCGCTGGTGGGCTTATGCACGCCCGCTTTTACCCAGATTTCAGCTGGCACAAGCGCGCTGGTCAGCGCGGTTCGCAGGGTGCAGGCATTGGCCCACGAACTGCAATCCCCCGCGCCCATTGCGTTTGGCGCGGCGTAGTAAATAGTGCTTTCCTGAGCCAATGTGGGCTGGGTTTGTAAAGATGACAGCGAGAGAAAAACAACCAGAACCGACACAAGAATGTGTTTTGCCGCTAACTTACCGTTGAGTGTACGCACAGCCGCCTCCTGTTAGTGAATCGTGAGATTTATATACGCAAATAATGGACTGACATTTAGTGTTATTCGCGCTGTTTTGGTACTTGAAAAGGATATGTCTAATTATATGTCGCTGTCCATTTTTATAGGGAGGAACTTTTACGATAGATTTTATGAAAACTCTCACAGACATGATAAAATTCATGTATTCCAAAGCAAGCCAATCTAATCAGGAGGGAATGACGCCAAAATTTCCTCTTAACCTATCAGCGTCTTCACCCATCTCGCGCAATTAGGCTATTGCTGAACTTCTTGTTAGTCTTTGTTTTCCGAGCTGCCGGCGCTGTCTGACTTTAACAATTTTGCTCAGTAATTCAGGAGGTTAACATGCTTTTCGAGGCCCGAAAAAAGTCCAAATCTCTCATTGTTCGCGTTTCTGTGGTTGTTCTTGCCTTCCTCTTTTGCATCAGCCTGATGAGCCCTGCGCCAGCAAAAGCGGCTTCGGGCTGGTTCTACACCGACAACCTCACCACTCCGCGCTATGCCTCGTCCAATGTGCTGCTGCCCGAAGGAAAAACGCTGGTGATTGGCGGCTTTGCTTATGGCGCGGCGATTGGGACCGTGGAGGCATATGATCCTTTCCTCAACGACTGGAATTTTTATCCCAATTTGCAAACCGTCCGTTACGCGCACACAGCAACGGTGCTTTTGAATGGGAAGGTGCTGGTGACCGGCGGTTACAACGCAGATAGGGTGAGCAGCTGCGAGCTCTTTGACCCGCAGATGAATATGTGGTCTTATGTCGCGAATCTGAATGTAGCGCGCGATTACCACACCGCCACCTTGCTGCTGGATGGCAGCGTGCTGGTTACGGGCGGTTATGGACCTAATAGCGGCGACGCCAGCACTGAGATTTATAACCCTCAGGAGGATACCTGGACCCTGGTTGAATCGCTGCATACCGGCCGCAGCGGCCACACCGCCACGCTCTTGCCGGACGGCAGGGTGTTGGTGGCTGGTGGTGAACTCTATCAGAGCGCTCTCACCAGCGCTGAGATTTACGATCCATTGGCTGAAACCTGGACGGAAGTTGGCGCGATGATTACCGCGCGCTCCTCTCATAGCGCGGTGCTTTTGCCAAATGGCATGGTGCTTGTGGCTGGCGGCGCATCAACTGGCAGCATTCCATTGGCAGATGCTGAGGTTTTTGACCCTGCCACCAATCTTTGGACGAGCGTGCCGCCCCTGAACACCGCGCGCTTCGTGCACAGCGCCACGCTGCTTCCCAATGGCAAAGTGCTGGTGACCGGAGGTTACGCGAATGGGGAGGGATTAAGCTCCACTGAGATTTATGATTACAGAGAAGAACCGCTTGGAAGCTGGACAGTCGGACCCTCCTTGGATACAGCCCGCTTTCAGCAGGCGACCGCGCTGCTCCCTGACGGCCGCGTCATAGTAGCTGGCGGATACAATGGCGGCGCGCTCGTGAGTTCCGAAATTCTTGACCTGAGCGAAGGAGATTGGCACGCGGGAAGCCCATTGCTTGTTCCCCGGGTGGGTTCCAACGCCACGCTGCTCGTCAATGGAAAAGTGCTCATTGTCAGCGGGGACTATTATGAACCAAGCATCACCGCTGAGCTATTTGACCCATTATCTGAAAGCTCAGCGTTTGCCGCAGCTCCGACATCCAACCGCATGCGGCCCACGCTCACGCTGCTGGTTGGAGGAGATGTGCTATACGCGGGAGGAATGGTGGCGGAAAGTGAAATTTACAACCCCGCTAAGAACCAATGGAAAACTGTAGGGTCCCTCAACCAATCGCGCTGGGAATCCAATGCCACCCTCCTTGCGGACGGACGGGTATTGATGACCGGCGGTGTGGATTCTACGGATAATTCAATCCTTGCCAGTACGGAGATTTACGATCCATTGGCTGAAACCTGGACGCTTGCCGCCTCCATGAACATCACCCGCCGAAGTCATTCAAGCACCCTTCTGCCCGATGGACGGGTGTTGGTTGCCGGAGGTTACACGGGTGATGATGTTACGAACAGCGCTGAAATCTATGACCCGGTCGCGAATACCTGGACTATAGTCGCTGGTATGAACGTCGATCGGCAATTGCACACAGCCACCCTGCTGCGGGACGGCCGCGTGCTGGTGGCAGGCGGCGCGGGGAATGGAGGAATCGCAATCCCGCAAGCAGACATATACAACCCCTGGACCGACAGCTGGACTGCGACAGGTTCGCTCAGCGCGCCGCGATTCTACGCGAGCGCCGAGCTGCTGAGTGACGGCAAGGTGTTGGTGGCCGGCGGCGCTAACGGATGGTCAATTGGAAATATACTGGCAAGCGTTGAAGTTTACAATCCCTTAACCGGCATCTGGACCACAATCGCCCCCATGACTGCCCCGCATGCCTCCCATACCAGCACTTTTCTCCTCGACGGTCGAATTCTTATAGCCAGCGGGTATAACGAAGAGTGGGCACCTTCATCAGACACCCAAATCTACGATCCGGGCTTAGACTATGACGAGGCGTGGCAGCCATTCATTATCTCAGGCTCCGAACTGGCGGAGGGTGGCAGCTTGACTCTGACCGGAACCGGCTTCCGCGGCTATCAATACAGCGAAGCGGCGGGCAGCGGCACCTACAGCACGCCCACTAACCTGCCTGTGGTGCAACTGCGCCGGCTGGATAACGGCCTGACCATGTGGGTGCGGGCTTCCGAATTCAGTGAAAGCAGCTACGTTTCCTCGACGCTGTGGGGTTTGCAGAAAGGCCCGCTGCTGGTCACAGTTATTGTGAACGGCATCCCCTCCGAAGCGCGCCTAATCAACTCCGGGGATATGCTGCTGCGCTTGTATATCCCTGCCCTGATGAAGTAAACCAGGCCTTCCCTGGGGAGCCAGCGTGCTGGCTCCCTTTTTTGTTGTCTTGTAAAATCAAGAAACCGCTAAAGCTCAGCCTTAACGCACGACAATCGGCAAGAATACCGGGAAAACGCGCGAGTCGAGAAAAGCCGCGTAGCCCACAAGTAGAATCTCGTCTGTAGCGCTTACTTTGTGCCAGGTAATATTGGTGGGAGTTACGCTCGTCGGGGCGTCCTCCCCGTAGTAATCCACGTAGACCAGCGGGGCAGGGTAATTCAACACGATGGTGTAATCGATCGGGTATCCGTTGTAGTTCCCAGCCCAGCCCAACCAGATTTCACCGCCGTAGTAATCATCAGCCGGCAGCACCAGGGTAAAATCGATGTCCACGGCTGTTATGCCTGTGCTGCATGAACAGTCCAGGCGCAGTAAGTCGACGTCCCATGTACAAACTGTGCCGGGGCTGCCAAGGTAACTCAGGTTTTGCAGGTAAGGCCCATACATGCTGCTGAGGACGTAATGGAAATGTGTCCCCAGGCTGCCAGTATAAGCCTCGTGAACATGCGTGCTCATAGTCTCAAAAGGCGTATATGGAGCCACATGAAGGGTGGAAACAATCCAGACCTCCGTCTCCATCGTTTCCACCTGGCTTGGTTTAGCCGCAGCAGGTTGAGACAGGCTCAATAACGCGAACAAAACGAAAACGGTACAGCAAAACTTGCGCATCTTCCCTCCTTTTAAAAACACGACGAAACAGTCAAACCAGTTAAGTGAGCAGCTTTCTCATGGTATACCGTCCGCGGCTGAGGGTGTACCCCAAAACGCGGTCAATCGCGAGCATTGGTTCATTCGCGGCGTTGTGGTGTGTGCGCACTTCGCGCGCCCCAATCACATCCCGGGCAAAGCGCAGCGCCAGCACCTTCACCGCGGTGCCCAGCCTTTTGCCGCGGTATCGTTCATCCACGCCGGTAAAGAGGTTGTAGGCATAGTCCACACCCATAAAGCGGGTTATCGCGCTCATGGCCGCCCAATTGCCAGTCGTGCTGTCGATGACCACCATCTGACCGGCTGGGATATACCAATCAGCGCCACAGACGCTGCGCTGAAAATCCTCAAAAGAATCCCAGGAATGCTCCCCACTGGCGCCCATAGTCTGGCTGGAAGTTGTGTCATTCAGCGCGTAGAGCTTACGCTGTGCTTCCTCGGTATTCCCAAGCGCTTCCATGCTGGTAAATACAAAACCAGCGTCTTTCAGATTGTCAATCAGCGCGTCATAAGCGGGTTTATCAAAGCTGGTCAGGTCCAGGCTCATTCCCAGCTGGTGGTATTTTTCCACAAAGCCCCAACGGCGGGCAAAAGCCACGCCTGGCTGGCAGTCATCCATCACCGGCGCTTCGATTTCCTGAAGCTCCGCGGCACGGACAGCCTGTTCCGCGTCCTGGAAGAGCAGGCTGCCCACACCCTGCCGCCTGAACTCCGGCGGCACCAGCAGGTAGATGTACGCCTTGGCGGCGTAAAGCCTGCTCTTCGTTACCCATGTGAAACCGAGCAAGCGCCCAGCGGGATCTTCAGCCGCCTTGAGATGCAGGATGATGTCCTTATCCCGGGTGTATTCCTCGCGCAGGCTCTCCGCGCTGGAAGTTTCGTCCATTTCACTGATAAAAAGGGCCGCCATTTCCGGAAAATGATGCTCGATATCTTGGTCTTGGAGGATGAAATTTTCCATAATGTTGGCTCCTGAGTGGTGGACATTCGCAGGGTTTTGCAAAACCTTAAGGTTTTTTACACAAAGGGAGCAAGCGCAGCCAGAGCCGCCTTATCTCTCTTTTTCGATCGAGTTATCGATTATTTAATTTTCTATGGGTCTGATAGTTAAAATTATAGTCAGAAAAGCGCTGAAATCAAAGCCTTTTTCGGCTGTTGACCTCACATTGGCGGACACGAGAGGAACTGACTCAGCTTACCCGGGGAGGGGCAGGCGGCGCTTGAGCTTACTTACCTGTTGGGTCTTTGCCTGCTTAGCGGTAGCCTTCCGCCTGCAGGTTAAAGAGGTGCGCGTACGGACCGCCCTGCTGCATCAGTTCCGCGTGGCTCCCAACTTCGCGAATGCGTCCTTCGGTGAGCACCACGATGCGGTCCGCCATCCTCACGGTGGAAAAGCGGTGCGAAATCAGGACGGCAATCCGGCCGTGCATCAACTCCCGGAAGCGTTTGTAGATTTCATATTCGGCTTCCGCGTCCAGGGCGGAGGTTGGCTCATCCAAAATCAGCACTTCCGCGTTGCGCATGAACGCGCGCGCCAGGGCAATTTTCTGCCACTGTCCCCCCGAAAGCTCCAGCCCCTTTTCCCAACGCCGGCCCAAAATCGTCTCATAGCCGTTGGGCAATTCCTCAACCACCTTATCCGCGCCGCCCCGCTCGGCTGCTTCGCGCACTTTTTCGAGGTTTTCGATTTCATCAATCTGGCCAAAACCAATATTCTCCCGCACGCTGAACTGATAACGCGCGTAGTCCTGGAAAATTACGCCGAAGCGTTGGTACAGGCTTGCCAGATCAAATTCGCGCAGGTCGCGTCCATCCAGGAAAATCGCGCCCTCAGTTGGGTCATACAGGCGGGTCAGCAGTTTCACCAGCGTGGTTTTGCCCGCGCCGTTCAAGCCCACCAGTGCGATGCTTTCCCCGGGCGCGATCATCAGATTAATATCTTTAAGGACAAACACATCGGAACCCGGATACTTAAAGGACACATTGCGGAACTCGATGCCCTCTTTGATCGGGGCTGGCGCGAGGACGCCATCAACAGGATCGGCCAGCACCGGGGTGATTTTCAAGTAATTCAGCAGGTTGTCGAGATAGAGATTGTTTTCGTAAATGCTATTGAAGCTGCTCAGCAGCGAACTGATGGAATTCTGGGACTGACGGAAGATGGACAGGAACATGGTCATATCGCCCAGTGTGACTGCCTGGATGATGGTCCGGTAAATGACCCACACATAGCTGCCGTAATAAACCAAACTGGAAAGGATGCCCCATCCCAGGCCAGCCAACGTCCGTTTGCGCGCGACCGCCATATCCTCATTAAAGAAGCGTATGAACAGCTCGCGAAAACGCTTCAGCAGCGGTTCTCCAAGCCCAAAGAGCTTGATTTCCTTAAAAGTTTCATTGCCTGTCAAGAGCATCTCAAGGTAGCCCAGCAAGCGCATTTCGGGTGCCCTGCGGTAAATCATGCGATAAGACATCTCCGCGAATTGGGTTTCTGAAAGAAAGCTGGGAATCGCGGCGATAAAAACAATCAACGCAAGGAAGGGGCTGAAGCGCACCAATAACGCGATTATCGAAATCAGAGTGATGATCTGCTGCGCGATTTGCATGGTTGCGGTGACGATCGAAAGCGCCGCGCCGTCCGATTGACGGCGGGCATTTTGCAGCATGTCATAGAAGACTGGGTCCTCAAAGAATTGCAGGTCCAGGCTGATGGCTTTCTGGATGATCAGTGTATTCACGTGCGTGGTAAGCTGCATGCTCATCATGCGGTTGGAGAGCACCCGCGCCTGGTTTACCACCGCGTTCACCAAAACCAGCCCCAGCTCCAGCAGCACGATTGGAAGAACCTCGCGCATGCCTGCCTGCCAGCCCAGGTTAGCGTTCACTACCCCGAGGATTTTATCCACGATAAGTTTGCCGACCCAGGCTTGCGCCGCGGGCATCAGCGCCGCGATAGGCGTCAGCCCAAAGTTGAACAAGGCATTTTGCTTGCTGGCTTCCCAAACCAACTTAAAAGCGTTGGACGCGTTGCGCAGCGCAGTGAAAAAGTTCTTGATGCTGAAATGCCCATTGGAACCATCATTTTGCTGCTTGCTGGCGTTCGGGTATGGCGTTGGCGCGTGATCCCCTTTCATTGTTGCTTACCTCTGACAACTTTTTTTGGCATGATTAGAAACTTATTATACCGCCGTGACCCCAGCCAGCGCTGTTTTCGGCGTTTCAGGTGGTTTCGATTCACAGCCTTTTACTGAAAACCGGCAACTATCGGATAAAATACATCTATGCAATGGGTAATAATCGGACTGGCGGCATTTCTATGCGGCTCCCTTCCTTTCTCAGTTTGGCTCTCCAGGCTATTCTATCGCCTGGACCCGCGCGATTATGGGGATGGCAACCCCGGCGCCTTTAACACCTTTCGCACAGGCAAAGCCTGGTTGGGGATACTGGTTTTGTTTTTGGATATCAGTAAAGCCGTCCTGCCTGTTGGCTACGCCTGGCGCGTGCTCGGTTTACGCGGCATCCCCATGGCTGTCATCGCAATCATGCCGATGCTTGGGCACGCCTTCAGCCCTTTCCTGCGCTTCAGGGGCGGCAAAGCCTTAGCCGCCGCGCTTGGGGTTTGGATTGGACTGACGGTTTGGACGGTATCCGGCGCGGCAGTGCTGGGAGTGCTGCTTGGCAAAGCCTTTTTCAAAAATTCCGGTTGGAGCGGGCTAACCGGTTTGGCGCTGGCTCTGCCAGCCATCTTCATCTTTAGGGAGAATAAGCTCTTGCTGTTGATTTGGCTGCTGCAGCTGGCTGTACTGGTGTGGACGCTGCGCGGGGATTTAGCCAAAGCGCCTCAATTCCGACCCTGGCTCAAACGTCTGTTCAGGTTCTACGAAGCGTAGAACATGGGCCGCTATCTCGCGCACGACGTCATCGTGCATTTTATACTTTTCCAAAGCATTTTACTGCTGGTTGTTGTCAGCAATCTGGTTGTGCTGCGCAAAGCCCGGCGCGGCAAGCAGCCGCCCAATTTGCCCTTTGTTTCCGTTCTCGTGCCAGCCCGCAACGAAGAAAAGAACATCGCGCGCCTGGTGAACAGCTTATCTGCCCAGGATTACTCCAATTTTGAACTTCTGGTCCTGGACGATGAATCCACTGACGCTACCCCAGCAATCCTGGACTCTCTGGCCAAATCCAAGCCAGGGCTGCGCGTGCTGCACGGCGCGCCTGCCGTTGGCCGCCTGAAGGGCAAAAATTGGGCTTGCGCCCAGCTGGCCAGCCAGGCAGCGGGGGAGGTTTTGTTTTTCACCGACGCGGATACGGTGTATGCGCCCAACGCCTTGCGAGAATTAATGGCCTGCCTGCAGCGCGAGAATGCGGATTTCCTGACCGGTTTTCCGCGGCAGCTGCTGGGCTCGTGTGGCGAAAAACTGCTGGTACCTTTCTTTTCCTGGGCAAGCTTGTGTCTTATTTCATTCTGGCTGTCTTACCGCCTGCATTGGAAAGCCCTGGCAGTGGGAATTGGGCAGGTCATGATTTTCCGGCGGGAAGCTTACGAAAAAATTGGTGGGCACGCTGGCCTGCAAGACGAAATTGTTGACGACCGCGCCCTGGCCCAAAAAGTCATCGCGGCGGGTCTGCGCTGGCGCGCGGTGCACCTTTCTGACCTCATCAGCTGCCGAATGTACACCAGCAACAAAGAGGCGCTGGAAGGCTTCACCAAGAACTATTTCGCATATTTTGATTTCTCAATTCTGCCCTATATCTTTGTTTACCTTTACTTATTCATGCTCGCGTGGCTTCCTTTGGTTGTCATTCTGATGAAAGCCATCGGCGCCGCGCCAGACGCGCTTTGGCCGCATCTGGCCCTGTGCGTCGGCTTGGCGGTCCTGCTCTGGCTGCTGCCATTCGCCGAAGCGCGCATCCCGCTGCGGCTCGCGCTGCTTTATCCGGTCCTGAACGCGGGCAGCACGCTGGTGGCCTTCCGCTCGCTGCTAATGAGCCTGAGCGGTCGCCTGTCCTGGAAAGGCCGGCCGCTCGACAAAAAGCGCTGGAAGTGGTTTTAAACCAGTCAGGGGCAGAAAACTAAGCTGCCCCTGAATTATGTTTGTAAGCTTTGTTCGCGCGCGGGCGGGGGGGGGGCCCCCCCCCTCCTCCTGCCGCCAACTTAACAGCCAGCGCCAAATTCCGCCCTGAACGCCGCCGCCAGATTCTCCACCCAGCCGTCCACCGGTTCCAGCCTGCCAAAGAAGAAGCGCAGAACG
>JAGOML010000017.1:0-32904 GCA_017993575.1 Anaerolineaceae bacterium
GCGGCCCCAATCGCTTATCCACAAACAGTTGAAGCAGTCACTGGCGTTCCACTCGCAATTACCCTCACTGGCTCTGACCCTGACGGCGATCCAATCACATTCCTGATTGTCACCGATCCACGCTTTGGAACCCTCACTGGCTCTGGACCTGACCAGATCTATACCTCTGATGAAGAATTTATCGGCCAGGATTTCTTTGAGTTTGTGGTCCAGGACGGCTTTGGTGAGTCTGCTCCCGCCCGTGTCGATATCAACGTCATCCGCGCCAATCGCGCCCCTGTTGCGAATCCCCAAACCCTAAACGCGACTTCCGGCGTGCCCCTGCCCATACTTTTGACTGGCACCGACCCGGATGGGGATACACTGACATTCCTCGTCACTGACCAGCCGGATCATGGTTCGCTGACTGGCACCGCGCCTAACCTGACCTACATCTCCACAAGCGGCTACGTCGGCGCGGACAGCTTCCAATTCACGGTTTCAGACGGAACACTCACCTCGGCTCCCGCTACGGTCAGCATCTCTGTATCTGCTTCTGGCCCCGTTACCGTCTTCTTCGACAACTTTGAAACCAACCTTGGTTGGGTACGCAATCCGAACGGAACCGATACCGCGCGCACCGGAAAGTGGGAACGCGCTAACCCGGAATACACATGGTGGCAGGGTCCTAAACAGCTGGGAAGCACGGTGAGCGGTTCTTACGACCTCGTAACAGGCCCAAAAGCTGGTTGGGAACCTGGCAGCAATGATATTGATGGCGGCATAACGTCTATCAAATCTCCGAGTATTGTTTTGCCTGCCAATAGCAGCCTGACCCTGAGCTTCAGCTACTATCTGGCTCACGCGAACAACTCTTCCAGCGCTGATTTCCTGCGAGTGAAAGTCATCGGCACATCCACCTCTACAGTCCTGCAGGTCTTAGGGACGAACAAGGATAAGGATGCGATTTGGGCTACCGCTACGGTAAACTTGTCCGCCTTTGCTGGACAGACCGTTTACATCCTGATTGAAGCAGCTGATAACAGCAGCGCGAGCCTGGTAGAAGCCGCGGTTGATGATGTCAAGATCGTTTCCTCTCCGCAGATTTTCGCGAGTGGTACGACTACAACAGCGAAGTAAGTTTCTTAATCAAACCGGTTGTGATCCTGAAAAATCACAACCGGTTTTTCTTTTCAAATATTCTAATATTTGGCACAAATTGTGTAACCAATCCTTTTGTTAAGCCGCAGTCATTTTTTATTCCAACGAGGAGTTTGATATGAAAAATCGTCGAATTGTGCTCACTTTTCTAATTGTTTTTAGCCTCATCTTTTCTAGCCTTGGCAGCTTGCTGGTGAAGCCTGTTAAAGCCCAGGCAGAAACACCGAATCTGGAAGCGTCCCAGGTTTTTGTTGTGCGTGTTTACTACACAAACCAGGAAGAAATCCAGAAGCTAATCCCCTTCGATCTCTTTGAGTTTAACGACAAGATAGAAAAGTATGTGCTTGTCGCCGCTAATCAAAGTGAACTCGAAAGAATTCAAGCTCTTGGCTTCAAAGTTGTTGTAGATAAGGAACGCACAGCTGACCTGGCGCTTGGATTTGGTAACCAAATTCAAACGATCCCAGGTTACTCCTGCTACCGTACCGTGGAAGAAACATTCGCGGCAGCAGCCAGTCTCGCGTCCACCTATCCGACGCTTGCCCAGTGGTCTGACATCGGTAATTCCTGGGAGAAAAGCGTTGGCCAACCCGATGGCTACGATATGATGGTGCTGAAGTTGACCAATACTCAAATCACCGAAGCGAAGCCAAAGATATTTATTATTGCTGGCATACACGCCCGGGAGTACACAACTTCTGAGACTGCCACCCGCTTTGCTGAATATCTCCTCGCGAATTATGGAACGAACGCGGATGTGACCTGGATGTTAAACTATCACGAAATTCACATCCTCTTTTACACCAATCCAGATGGTCGCAAGGAAGCAGAAGCCGGCATATCGTGGCGCAAGAACACGAACGAAAACTACTGCGGAGTCACTAGTACGAACCGCGGCGCGGACCTAAACCGCAACTTTAGTTATCAATGGGGAGGCGCAGGTTCAAGCTCAAACGCTTGTGATGGAACCTACCGCGGGCCTTCCGCGAATTCCGAACCTGAGACCCAGGCAGTCGTTGCGTACCTCCTGGCTAACTTCCCGGATCAACGCGGTACTGGCGCAGCCCCTGCCGACACCACTGGTGTCTTCATTGACCTGCACAGCTATGGCGGTTACGTTCTTTGGCCCTGGAGCTACACAACCAGCACGGCACCAAACGCCACCCAACTGGCAACCTTCGGCCGAAAGATCGCCTACTTTAATAGTTACTTGCCCGGTCAAACTGGCCCAGACCTCTACACCTGTTCCGGTGTGACGACCGACTATGCTTACGGTGAATTAGGTATCGCGGCGTACACCATTGAAATGGGAACAGCATTTTTTCAGACATGTTCCACCTATGAAAGCACCATTCACCCGGCTAATCTGCAGGCCTTGCTCTATGCAGCCAAAGTCGTTCGTACTCCTTATCAGACTCCTCTTGGACCTGATTCGTTGAACCTGGCACTAAGCGCCAGCACAGTGCCTGCCGGCACCCCCGTGACACTAACCGGCCAGGCTAACGATACCCGCTATCGCCAGACCAACGGCACAGAACCTACCCAAAACATCTCCGCTGCAGAATACACCATCGATACACCACCGTGGCAAAGCGGCGCAGCCCCAATCGCATTGAGTGCGGCGGACGGGAGCTTTAATGCCACCACCGAAAATATCACCGCCACCATTAATACTACTGCTCTCAGTGCTGGCCGCCATACAATTTACGTCCGCTCTAAAGACGCGAACAATAACTGGGGCGCGATCAGCGCGATTTTCCTCACCGTTGAAGGCGTTGCGAACCTGCCGCCAGTCGTTTCTGGAATTCCAGATCAGACGATTCTTGAAGGCAGCGCTTTCGCCAGCATCAATCTGGATGATTTCGTCATCGACCCCGATAACGGCGATGAGCAATTGACCTGGACCTCTAGCGGTAATTCTTCTCTTAGTGTGACCATCACCAACCGTGTTGCTGTCATCGCCACGCCCAATAACGAGTGGAGTGGGGCAGAAACAATTACATTCCGAGCCGCGGATCCAGGTGGCCTTTATTCCCAGGATGCCGCTGTGTTCACGGTGACAGCTGTAAATGACGCCCCGGTTATTACTGACATTCCTGATCAAACCATTCAGGAAGGGGCAGCTTTCATCGCGATCCCGCTGGATAATTACGTCTCCGATGTTGACAACAGCGACGCACAAATTTCATGGACAGCTTCAGGCAATTCCGCTCTCAATGTGAGCATCCTGAACCGGGTTGCCACGATCACAAGCCCCGACCCCGAATGGCACGGCTCAGAAACGATCACTTTCCAAGCCGCAGATCCGGGCGGCCTGACTGCGCAAGATTCAGCTGTGTTCACTGTTGAATCGGTAAATGACGCCCCAGCAGTTTCAAACATTCCCAATCAAACCATCCCGGAGGGCGGCAGCTTTGTGAGCATCGCGTTGGATGATTACGTGGCTGACCCCGACGACGCGGACGCGGACCTCACCTGGACCTACTTTGGGAATACAAGTTTACTGGTCAGCATTTCGCCAGAGCGCATCGCGCAGGTTACTTTGCCTGCTCCTGAGTGGGTCGGGTCGGAAACGATAAGCTTCCGGGCAACCGATCCAGGCGGCCTTTACGGCGAAGATCAGGCAGTATTTTCCGTGACTGCCGAAAACAAAGCTCCCGTTGTAAGTGACATCCCAGACCAGACAGTACTGGAAGGCGGAAGTTTTGCCACTATCAATCTGGATGATTACGTCTCTGACATTGATAACGACGATTCTGAGATAGTGTGGAATGTTAGCGGTAACACTCAGCTAGGTGTCACGATTACCAATCGCGTCGCGACAATTTCAATCCCTGACGCGGAATGGAGCGGCGCGGAAACTCTCACCTTCCAGGCAACTGACCCTGGCGGACTCTCCGATGACGATGCTGCCACATTTACTGTAAGCGCGGTAAACGACAACCCAGTAATGACTGATATTCCAGACCAAAGCATTGTTGCAGGTGGAGCGTTTGCATCCATTAATCTTGACGACTTTGTTTCAGACATCGACAATCCGGATGCTGAACTCAGTTGGTCGGTTAGTGGTGATAGCCATCTCTCAGTGACCATAACCGATCGTGTAGCAGTAGTTGTTCCTCAAACAGGTTGGGTTGGCGAGGAAACGCTGACTTTCCGCGCGACAGACCCTGGCGCGCTCTTTGCCGAAGATGCGGTCAAGTTTACTGTCCGAGCCGCGAATCAAGCGCCTGTGGTATCAGATATTCCTGACCAGACGATTGACGAAGGCGGCGCGTTTGCCGCGATTAATCTCGATGACTATGTGGCGGACCCCGATAATACAGATGCGGAACTAACCTGGGCTTTCAGCGGAAATTCAGTCCTGACTGTCAGCATCACGAACCACGTTGCGACGATCACACCCCCCGATGCCTCCTGGAACGGCAGTGAAACGATTACTTTCCGTGCCTCGGATCCAGAAGGTCTGTTTAGCGAGGACTCCGCGCTCTTTTCAGTGAACGCGGTCAACTACTTGCCGGTTGTTTTCGCGCAGGAACTTACAACGCCAGCAGGGGTGCTGCTGCCCATCATCCTGAGCGGTTCTGACGCGGATAATGACCCGCTCGCTTTCTCCATCACAACCCCACCCACCAGCGGGACTCTTTCAGCCGGCGCGACTTCTGCCGACTGGACCTACGTTCCTGGGGACGGATTCACTGGCGTGGACAGCTTTGCCTTCACAGCCAGCGACGGCTATGGGAATTCTGAACCCGCTGTAATCACAATCACAGTCACACCCGCCGGTCCTACTGAAGTTTTCTGGGATGACTTTGAGACTGATTTGGGTTGGGTCCGCAACGCTGCCGGCACCGATACCGCGACGCTAGGTTACTTTGAGCGCGCCAACCCTGAGGCAAATGTCTATAATGGCGATAAGCAGCTTGGAACAACTGTAAGCGGTTCCTACGACCTGGTCACTGGTCCTTTGGTGGGCAGTTCTGCCGGGGCATATGACCTGGACGGCGGCACGACCAGCATGCGCTCGCCTGCGATTAGCCTGCCTTCCGGACGGGACCTCAGCCTCTCCTTTAGCTATTACTTAGCCCACTACACCAATTCCTCGACTGCGGATTATTTGCGTGTGTACGTTATTGGCAGCAGTACTGTGAAGGTATTTGAAGAACTTGGCGCGGCAAATGACGATGACGCGGTTTGGGCAAGCTTTGAAGCAGACATCAGCAGCTTTGCCGGTCAGACGGTCAGAATCTTGATTGAAGCCGCTGATGCCAGCACTGCCAGCTTTGTGGAAGCCGCGGTGGACGACGTACGCGTTGTCGCTACTGCCGTGAACAATCCACCCAGTGCCAATCCGCAAGACCTAGCGACTTCCGAGGATACCGCGCTGCCAATCACCCTGACGGGTGTTGACCCCGAAGGCGGCTCCCTCACATACACAGTAGCTACCAGCCCTTCACACGGCACGCTGAGCGGCACAGCCCCCAGCCTGGTTTACACGCCAAGCTTGAACTACAACGGCTCTGACAGCTTCAGCTTTACTGTAAGTGATGGTAAGTTGAGCTCAGAAAGCGCGTTGGTGAGCATTACGATTACGCCAGTCAACGACAGTCCTGTTGCCGCGGCGCAATCAGTGAGCACGACAGTCGATATTCCGCTCGCTATCAAACTGTCTGGTACGGATGCAGATGGCGACGCTCTCACGTATACTGTCGTTGCTAATCCCACCCACGGCGCGCTGACAGGTACACCCCCCGCGCTTACCTATACACCTGCCGCGGGATACACTGGCTCAGATTCGTTTACATTCAAGGTTAATGACGGTACAGTGGATTCCGCTGTTGCCAGCGTCAGCATCACAGTCAATCCTGCCGGTCCAACCACTGTCTTCTTTGACAACTTCGAGACTGATCTGGGTTGGACCTTTAACCCCAACGGTACCGATACTGCCACCATAGGCGCTTTCACCCGGGCTAATCCCGAAGCGACCACCTACTCCGGTAATAAACAGCTCGGCACCACAACCAGCGGTTCCTACGACCTGGTAACCGGCCCGCTCGCAGGGACTTCTGCCGGCGCCTACGACCTGGACGGCGGCACAACCAGCGTTCGGTCGCCTCTAATCAACCTGCCGGCTGGCAGGACGATTACACTGACCCTCCGCTACTATCTGGCGCACTATTCCAATTCCTCAAGCTCGGACTACCTGCGCGTCCAGATCATCGGCGCGACAACCGTGACCGCGCTGCAGGAAGTCGGCGCGCGGAATGACGACGATGCTGTATGGGCGACTCTTACGTACAACCTCACCAGCTTCGCTGGGCAGTCAGTATATATTCTGATTACCGCCGCGGATGCTCCCAGCGACAGTTTGGTGGAAGCCGCTATCGACGACGTTCAGATTATCGCTCAGTAAGATTTTTTGCCAGCCTGAGTTAAACCTCGGGCCGGTAAAGTAACCAAATAACGTGCAAGGTCAGAACCGATGAAACTGGTTCTGACCTTGCCTTTTTAGTAGAACAAGTCGGTTTAGCAGCAAGTTTTCTGCTTTGGGTGTATTCCGGTGATAAAATGAAGGCACTCCCTCGCATTTTGCCCAAGAGGTTTTTTGATGCGCAAACCAATTCAGGGTCATAAACTTTTCCACTTGATTATCACTTTCCTGCTGCTAAGCGTATTATTGGCTTATCAACACGCTGCAGTATCAGCCAGGTCTACTGAGCCGCCCGAAGAGGCTTCTCAGCATCGTGTCGGCATTCAGACAGGTTCTGCCGGGTTGGCCTGGGGCGATGCGGACGGTCCCCATTTGGTATACAACTGGCCTTTTACGGTCGTGCAGATGGGGCATGTAATCCAGTCCTATCAGGATTATGGCGGCGCGCCTTATTTTCACCACGGTATCGACATGATAGCCCCTTATGGAACCTCAGTCTACACCTACTCAGGTGGGCAAGTTGTGAATGTTGAAAACTATAATTCCAGCTATCCCGCGCCCTACTGGGAAGTCGCCATCCTGGACGCGGAAGGTTACGTGTGGCAGTACCATCACCTCGAACAGTTCAGTATCCCCGACGAAATCGATGATGCATTCCAAGCCTGGCTCCAAGACCATCAGAATGGCGGTTTCATCTCCGCTGGGATAAAACTGGGGGAAATTGTTGAATGGCCTGTGTACTCCTTTGGTTACTATTTCAATCACATCCACCTGAACATCCTCGCGGACAACGATGTTTACCTGAACCCCCTGGAGTTTCACACGCTTCTGGCGGATAATCAGCCGCCGGTAATCTTGCACACCGGATTGACGCTTAACAACACTCTGGTTTCGGGGGATACTATCACCGAATCCCAAATCCCGAACTACGGCCTTTACGCCCACGTCGGGGACCTCTTCCTGAGCCAGGTGTACACGCTCCCGCCCTACAAAATCGCCTTCTCGCTGGACGGCGCTCCTTGGGAGACAGTCTGGGAATTTCACACTTTCCCTGGCGGCAGTGATGATACCTTGTTCGTGGAAGATTTTTTTATCGCTCCCCCAACTTGTGGGGATTATGACTGCAGACAGTTTTACATCGACCTCGGTTTTTCCGTGGCTGGTCAGCGTCAATTCCCAAGCCAGAACGGCAGCCACACCATCCAGGTCCAAACCTGGGATTACAACCAGAACAGCGACCTCGACAGCTACACCTGGACGGTCGTGCACCCGTCCTCAGTGGTTTACACGGGGATAAGCGCTGAATATACTGCGCTTGGCAACCTCGTCCATTGGAGCACAGCCAGCATTGGCGACACGCTCGGTTTTAATGTCTATCGCTCCGACACCCCGGATGGCGAGAAAACCAAAATCAACCTCAGTTTGATTCCAAGCGCCGAACCCAAGGGCGCGGCTTTTTCCTTCATTGACGAAGACGTCGAGCTTGGCCGCAGCTACTGGTATTGGGTGGACGACGAAGATGCCTATGGACCCACCGGAGCGTATTACGGACCAGCGAGCGTGCAAAGCGGCTGGCAGCTTCACCTCCCCTTCGTGCTGCGAGGCGTTGAGGATTAGTCTTAAGTCAGGAACAACGCGGGGTTTTAACAATTATTGACCGCGTGCTTTTTTACAGGTGTTTAGTTCCGCTCAAAAACCCAGGAGTAATGATTACGGACGTTCAAGCGCTTCTGATAAATCTGCTCAACCCCACGCGCGACCGCGAAGATACGGCTGAGGTTCTGCCTTCTCTTACTGCGGAAGATTGGCAGCTTATTCAGCCATATGTTGAAAGCCATTCACTCGCGAACTTAGTGTTCGCTCGGCTGCGCCAGCAGGAGCTGCTGGGTTTAATTCCCGAAGAGAACCGCGTATTAATGCGTGAAAACTATCTGGCAAACGCGGCGCGCAATTCATTTCTGCTGAACAGCGCTCAGAAAGCGTTTGCTGTGCTGGCCGCGCGGGGTATTCCAGTTATCGGGCTAAAGGGTTTATACCTGCTGGAGAATGTGTTCAAGGACGTCGGCGCGCGCGCGATGAATGACCTTGATATCCTCGTCCAAAAGCAAGATATTGCCTCCGCATTAAGTGCCCTAAAAAGCATCTCCTGCGAGCCCCTTTCCTACTTTGATAGCAATGCTGCCAACTTAGATATTAAACACGTCCCGCCAATGAGCCTTCCGGATGGCACGACGATTGAAATCCATTGGACGCTTTTAGAAGAGAATGAACCATTCAACATTAATCCCGAAAGCTTGTGGCAGCGCAGTGTTCCCGCACGGTTTGCGGATATGGACGCCCGCGCTCTCTCCACTGAGGATCTGCTGCTCCATCTTTGCTTGCACGCGACCTACCAGCATTATCTCAAGCTTGGACTGAGAGGCATGTTTGACCTTGCGCTGGTTCTCCAAAAAGAGGCAGAACGTATTGACTGGGACAAGCTAAGTAGAACTGCGCGTGACTGGGGCGTAGAAAAAATCGCTGCCCTGAGTCTCGCCTTGCTGCAGGAAATTGACTGGGTTCAGCTGCCTGATAAGCTTCCTGATGGACTAAAGCCTGCGGCACTAGACGCTGAGTTCGTAACACAGGCCAAATCTTTGTTTCTTCTGGAGAATCACAATCCATCTGCGCTGACACCAGACCTTGCCGAACTCTCCGCGAGTGAAAGCCTGCTTGAAAAAGGAAATCTGATCCTCCGCCGCATTTTTTTACCCAAAGCTGTCATAGCCCGGCTTTACAACATCAATCCGCGCTCTCCTGGCATAGTTCTGGGATACTTTCGCAGGGTGTTCGATCTCGTTCAGCAACATGGCGGCACCTTCACAAAACTGTTCAATTCAGATCAGGAACTCACTCAAAACATGGAACAGGAAAAGATCCGGTATCAAATACATCAATGGTTAACGAGTAGATAGAGAGGCAAGATAAAACGAAATGTGTGGTTTTCTTTATTGTTCGCGGTGATTCTCCTGGTAACTATTGCCGGCGACCGCAGCGCGAGGGCGGCAGAAACTGGAGCCGCCGACGCACCAGCCTGCGTGAATGGGCAAGCGGAAGAACGACAGGTTTTCCGTGTGTATTACCAATCCACTGAGGATATCACCAGGCTCAAATCCTACGACCTTTTTGAGTTTAACAACAAACAAGAAAAGTACGTGCTGGTGGCCGCAAGCGCGTCAGAAATCGCCACCATCCAGAGCATGGGCTTTACCACTACTTTGGATGAGGAGCAAACCACGAACTTTCGCAAGCTGGATCTGCTGAAAACGCAGGGTTTGGAGACGCTCCCGCCGCCTTACAACTGTTACCGCACCGTGGAAGAACTTTTTGGATACGCAGCTGCGCTGGCTACCATCTACCCTGACCTGGCCGAGTTGATTGATGTCGGCGACTCCTGGGAGAAAAGCGTGGGCCAGCCGGATGGCTATGATATGATGGTCCTGCGCCTGACCAACGAAACCATCACCGGGGATAAGCCCAAGCTCTTCATCACCGCTTCCATCCACGCGCGCGAATACGCCCCAGCCGAGCTGGCTGCCCGCTTTGCCGGCTACCTGATTGAAAACTATAACGCCAACGCCGACGTGCACTGGCTGCTGGATTACCACGAAATCCACATTATGCTGACTGCCAACCCGGACGGCCGCAAAGAGGCTGAGGGCGGCCTTTCGTGGCGCAAGAACACCAACGAAAATTACTGCGGCGTGACCAGCCAAAGTCGCGGCGCGGATCTGAATCGCAATTTCAGCTATTATTGGGGCTGCTGCGGCGGCTCAAGTGGCAATCCATGTGATTATGAATACCGCGGGCCTGTGGCCGCTTCAGAGCCCGAGACCCAGGCGATTCAAAATTACATGCTAACCATCTTCCCGGATCAGCGTGGGGACCCGCTCAACTCCCCTGCCCCGGAAGACGCGACCGGCGTGTATATTGATTTGCACAGCTATTCACGCTTGGTATTGTGGTCCTGGGGCTTTACCACTTCCGCAGCCCCAAATGGGACTGACCTGCAGACACTCGGTCGAAAGTTTGCTTTTTTTAATGACTATGAACCAACCCCATCCTGGCGCCTTTACATCACCGATGGGAGCACCGAGGATTATGCCTATGGGCAGCTGGGCGTAGCCGGTTACTGCATCGAAGTCGGGGACGCGTTCTTTGAAAGCTGCAGCACCTTTGAATTCGACATCCTGCCCGGCAACCTGCCCGCTTTGATTTATGCCGCGAAGACTGCCCGCACGCCCTACATGACCCCTGCCGGTCCAGATTCCATCAACCTGGCTCTTAGCCAAAGCACCGTGCCTGCCGGCACTATTGTCAGCCTTACCGGTCAGGTGAATGACACGCGCTACCGCAGCGCTGAAAACGATCCGTCTGAACCGTCTCAGGCTATCGCCGCGGCGGAATACGCCGTGGACGTTCCTTACTGGCAGGCAGGCTACGCACCCGTCGCGCTTTCCCCCGCGGACGGCAATTTTAACTCCAGCTCGGAGAACGTGACCGTGAGTATCGACACTACCGGTTGGGCAGCTGGCCAGCACATCCTGTTTGTGCGCGGCCGGGACGCCAACAATAATTGGGGCGCGGTTAGCGCTGTGTTCCTTACAATCCAAGGGCCGGTAAACATACCCCCTGTCGCGGACGCGCAGACGCTCAAGACCTGGCGCAACCAACCATTGAGCATCACGCTCACCGGTTCAGACGCGGATGGCAACTCCCTTGGCTTTGAGGTCGTTCTGGACCCCAGCCACGGCGAGCTCTCCGGAGACGCTCCAAATTTGGTTTACACACCGGATCCGGGTTACATCGGCCCGGACAGCTTTAGCTTTAGAGCCTGGGACGGTGTCGCGTACTCAACCCCAGCCGTTGTCAGTATCGAGATAGAAATGCCGCTATTCTTACCCATTCTCGTCAAGTAAGCGCATTTGTCAGACAGACCTGCCCGGGAGTACCTGGGCAGGTTTTTGGTTGGTTTACACTGTGGGCTTAAAAGCATATAATTCAAGCTGCGCAAGAATATTGGCTTGCTTGTTTGCGCTAACAGATAAGTGGACTTGGTGCTTTTTTATTGGATGCTGGGCGGTTTTTTCCACGTTAGGCTGAGTAGGGCTGTCCTGTTAAAAAAATGAATACATCCAACCCGAGGTGGGACAAATTTCATTGACTGGTCATTTGTGATCAGCAGGTAAATGGAGAAAGTTTATGGACATTAAGCAATTTTTCGTAGCGGCAAAGCGCTGGTTGTGGTTCCTGATATTGGGCACTTTTCTGGGCGCTGCCGGGGGATATTTCTTTAGCAGCCGACAAACTCCGGTTTACCAGGCATCCACCCGTTTTGTAGTCCTGCGAGCGGCGCAAACCACCTATGACTACTATTCATATCTGGATAGCCAACAACTGATTTCCACCTACGCGCAGCTGCTCTCCACGGAGAGCTTGTTAGCCCAGGCCTCTCAGGAACTGGGTTTTCCCGTCAGAAAAGGACAAGCTACGGCCGCGCAAATAAACGATACGCAATTTGTGCAGCTAACAGTAAAGGATACCGATGCAGAAAAAGCTGCCCTAATCGCGAATGGTCTGGTCAAGGTGCTGATAGACCAAAACGAGCAGCTTCAATCGGTGCGTTACATCAGCGCGGAACAGAACCTGCAAAACCGCATCGATGAAGCGCAGCAGCAAATCAGCATTCTGCAAAATCAAATTAACGAAATCTCCTCAGCCACGGTAGAAACCCAGCTGCAAAGCGTGCAAACGCAGATTGACGACCTGCAGTCTCAGGTTACCACTCTGAACACAGAGATCGCCAAAATTGATCCAAAAACAGCCACTGATGAACAAATCGGTCTCCTGGCAGACTACCAGGCTCAGCTCGATCAGCTTACGCCTGTTCTCTCGCTTTATCAACAGATTTACACCAATTTGGTCGTCTTAAAAACGCCTTCCCAAAGCGACGCGAGCACCACCACGCAGCTCTCCCAACTTAGAACCACGCTCGAGCTCTATCAACAAATCTACATTAGCAGCATCGGCAGCCTGGAAACGCTGCGCCTCACCCGCGCTCAGAACACCCCCAATGTTGTCCAGGTTGAAACCGCCGTCACGCCAACCAGCCCAATCTCCCCAAAACCGATGCAGAGCGCTCTGCTGGCTGGCGGAATCGGGCTGCTGGTTACAGCGGGCATAGCCTTCCTGGTGGAATTCCTGGATGACACCATCAAGACGCCGGATGAGGTAAAAGAGCTGTTGGATTTGCCAGTTATCGGTCTTATTGGCGAGCTGCGCAAGAAAAACAAAGAGGAAAAACTTGGCAATTACGTGGCGTATCATCCCCGCTCGCCTGTTTCGGAGGCCTTTAGAGCATTGCGCACCAACCTGGAATACTCCAGCATTGATTCGCCTCTGCGGAGTATCCTGGTAACCAGCGCGGGAGAATCCGAAGGAAAAACCACCGTCGCGACCAATCTGGCAATTGTTCTGGCGCAGAGCGGAAAAAAAGTCCTTCTTCTGGATTCTGACATGCGGCGGCCCAACGTCCATGCGCAATTCAATATTCACAATCGCGTTGGCCTGAGCGACCTTGTGCGCGGGAAACTTACCCAGGAGCATGTGGTCAGAACCTTACCCGAAGTAAAAAACCTGGACATCATCACCAGCGGCGGTTTGCCGCCGAACCCTGCTGAACTCCTTGGCAGCGAGCGCATGCGCAGCATTTTGGAAGAGTTAAAATCCATTTACGATGTCATCGTCCTGGATAGCCCGCCGATGCTCGTCTCAGACGCCCAAATTCTCTCGACACGCATAGACGGCCTGATTTACGTGATTGTGCCTGGCAATACGCACAACGTGGCAGCCAAACGCCCGCTGGAAGAGCTGCAGCGGATCAATGCGAACATACTGGGTGTCGTGATGAATCGAATTCCTCGAAACCGGGATTACTACTACGGCGGGTATAACTATTACTCCCCCTACAGCAGTCACAATGGTTACCATCAGAGCGGCAGCATCGAGGAAGGTTTTGAGTTGGGTCTGGGCGATGAAAAAAGCGCAGCCGCCCAGGAGAAAAACAAGTAAACGAATTGGCTTTTGGGTAATTACCAGACCCAAAGACAGTCGCCAAGAATAAGAAAGCACCGATGACAATAAATGGTAGGGACCATGAAGCAGCAAGCGCCGGGCAAACAGAAAAATGCCCGTATCTCGGCCTGCCCGAGGATGCCTACTCTGTTCAGGATTACCCCTCCTTATATAATGCGTGTCATCGCCTCCAACAAACTGCGATTCCCACACCTTCCCACCAGGCTAATTGCTGCCTGACACCCAATTACTCACAGTGCCCTTTTTTTAGCGCGGACCCGAGCCAAAAGATGCCGCCTGAGTTAACTTTTAAGCAGGCAGCAGTTCCAGGAAAATCCTTGGGTTGGGCGGCGCTTGGTTTGGCGCTGGTGGTCGGCTTATTGCTTCTTTTCCTCCTGCTGGGCAAGCCTTGGAAAGCCGCGCAGCCTTCCAGCCCCGCCAAAGCTGCCGCGCCCACCTCAACTGCGGTCCCTTTCCTGATTATCAGGGATGCTAGCTCTACTCCCGCGATCACGCCTACAGTACCCGCTCCTACTCACACCCCAGAGCCCGCATTCACTCCAACGCCAGAAGTTACCCGCGCGGCGCACACGCTTGATGCGGTAATTGGAAAGCAGGATCAGTTTATCGTTCATCGGGTTAGCTCCGGGGAGAGCATCCAATTATTTGCCACTTTGAACAAAACTACGCCGGATGTGATTAAATCGCTGAATTACAACCTTGTGGTGCCCATCTGGGTGGATTCCATCATTGTGATACCGCTTAATCGCACAGACCCAGGTGATTTGCCCGCATTTGAACCTTACGGCATCGCGGATAAAGGACAGACCTTGCGGGATATCGCGGAAAAATTTAATGTGGACCTGGAAACCATTGCCCGTTACAACGACCTGCTCCCCGAAGATTTCTTGGAACCTGGAGAATGGGTGCTCATTCCTCGGGAAAGAACGTATTGGTATCGTTACTAAATTTGAAAGAAACGTTATGCCCGGCTTGCTTTTTGTGTGTACAGCTAATCGCTTTCGTTCTCCGCTAGCGCAGGTGATTTTTAAGGAACGGCTGCGCAAGACGGCTGACGCTGCCGACTGGCGCGTGGAAAGCGCTGCCACCTGGGGAGATGCAAATCTACCTGCGATGCCCGAAGCTATCCAGGAAGCAAGAAAACGTAATCTGAACCTGGAGAATCACCGTTCAAGGTCATTGACACCCCAAATGATGAAAAAATTTGACCTGATTCTGGTGATGGAGGCCGGCCATAAAGAAGCCCTGCAGACCGAATTCCCCTCGGTAAAGAGCAGAATATTTTTGCTCTCCGAGGTTTGCGGCGGGATTCCGTTCAGCATCCCCGATCCATATCTCTCCGGGGATTCACCAGCGGAGGTGGCGCGGGAAATTGAAGACTTGATTAACAGGAAGTTCCCTTTGTTGTTTCAATGGTTAATGTCAGGCGCAACAAAGACTGGCTCATAATTCTAAAATTTTTGTTGGGTTTTAACATAATTAGAGTAATTTGATATAAAATTAGTTATCTTAACTTTCCAGAAACAGGTTAACCGGTAATGACAACAGTACAAGAAGATCCTAGGGCCGCTTTCTCACCAGAGAATTTGCGCTGCCCTTATGTCGGACTAGTGAACGATGTCAACACCTATTCTGAATTTCCATCGGATCTAAATCATTGTCACCGCAGCCAACCAGTCGCCCTGCCTGTTCTTTTGCACCAACGCGAATACTGCTTGAGTTCGCGCTATTCCGAATGTCCGATGCTTTCTACAACAAAACACAAGAAACTCCCACCTGAAATCCGCATGGCGAAAGCATTACCCCCCAAGCCCAGGCTTCCGCGGTGGATCTTGCCTGTTTTCATCCTGGCGATATTCTTGCTTGGCTCGTTGGCGACCTTAATAATCCCGGAACTCAGTTCCGCATTTGCCAGTTTTCTCAGCGCTAACCAAACCGCGCCGGGCTATTCCAGCCCAACTTCGGCGCTGACCCGGCTGGGGTTCATCACCCCATCCCCTTTTAGTTTGTTTTCGATTGTAAAAAGCTTCACACCCAGCGCCGAGATGTCTTCCATTTTCACGGCCACTCCAACGCCACCGGCACTGGGTACCGCAACTCCGACGCCAACCTCACCCCCGCTTTGCAGCGCCGAGGATGTTAAGTATTTCAGCATCTCGTTCTTCATAGGCGACGTTGTCCAAATTGTCTTCGATAGTCCAGTCAATTTTCGCGCGTACCAGGTGCTGGATGCCCAAGGCAAGCCAACTGACCGTCTCAATCTTCCCGATTTTAAGCTTTGGCGGAATGATACGCGCGTGTATTCTTATGGAACCTTTATGCGCAACGCCGCGGAACCAAACCGTCTATACGTGGAGCTGCTTGCAAAAAAGAACGACAAAATTAAGCTCGCCTTCACCGACGAAAACGGCACGCACTGCTCTAAGACGATTACAGTGCCGGATGAGAACGCCTTTAAGACTCCAACCAGCTGGAATCCTTTACCGACGCAATTTATCCCCTCGCCAACAATCGAGCTGCCCACGCTTCCGCCAACCATAGAACCGCCGACAGAAGTGCCGCCGAGCGCGACGCCAATCCCGCCTACTCTCAGCCGCACGCCGCGTCCCTCCGAAACCTTGCCGCGCGACACGCTGACGCCAACCCCAAATCCATAAGCGTTTTTGTAATTACCCGAAAATCTCAACCGATTAAAGAATGCTTCATTACCAGACAGTCGACCATTTTCTTCGTTTCGCGCCCGATGAACTGAGAGAAATAGTTCTGGAGGTCCGCGACATCGTTTTTTCGGAATATCCCGAAGCGCAGGAGGAAATCCGCAGCAGCGGATTGGTTTACTTCCGCGGCAGCGCTGGTGGACCGGTCAAATCAGGGATTTGTGGCCTGCAGATACGCGCAAACACGGTCCACGTATTCTTTACGCACGGCGCGTTTATACCCGATCCTGACCATCTGCTGCACGGGACTGGGAAGGCAATGCGCGCTCTGGAACTGCGCAGCTACGCTCAGGTGCCATGGCGAGCTCTGGCCGAATTAATCAAAGCGCACGCAAAGTTTAATCCGACATCCCTACCTCAAAATCAGCAAGAACCTCGCTAAATCCTCAAATGCCACTACAAAATTCCCAGCCGGCATTTCCGCTCCTCCGGCGAGGCTCGGGCGGCTTATGCCCGGCGTTATAAGGACAATCGATTTTCGAGTCCATCCAGTGTGACCGGAAAAAATGCTGGCGATTTTAACTTGCATTATTTTGCGATATCGGGTATATTAGCCAAGTTAACGAAATAATCAGGAGTGCAAGATGACCCCATTACCTAAGAGAAAAACCACTTCCGGACGCCGCGATCGCCGACGCTCACATGATGCTCTCAAGGCTCGCAACAGTGTTGCCTGCCCCAACTGCGGAGAGCCTCGTTTGCCGCATCGTGTCTGCCCAAAATGCGGCTACTATCAGGGTAGAGAAGTTCTCACCATCGAAAAAGATTAACCCCCGCCGTAAAACTTAACTCCACGCAGAGCGTGGAGTTTTTTATTTAACAACGCGTTTTCGTTGAAATGGCAAGAATTGCGAGACAAGCTCCTTTGGGAGATAACCGCAAATGTGAATGCCTTTTTCTATGTGCTCCATTTTTTGAACATGCCCTTTCTCATGAAATACAGAGACCAAATGCCCTTGTTCGTAGGGCAGCAGCACGTCCAACTCCACATAAGCGGCGAACAGCTCGCGTCCAATCGTTTCCAGCAGCGCCTCTAAACCGCTTGCCTTCTTGGCGCTGATCAGCAGCGCCTGGTTTTCCAGGTTCGATCGCACACGCTCAAGCTCATCCTGAGCCAATAGGTCGATCTTGTTGTAGGCCGTGATTACCGGGATATCCCCAGCGCCAATCTCCAGCAGCGTCTCTAAAACTGTTTTCTTTTGCTGCGCCGCGTTTTGATGCGAGATGTCCACCACGTGAATCAGTAGGTCAGCCTCCGCGATTTCCTCCAGTGTTGCCCGAAAGGCAGCCGCCAGTTGGGTTGGCAGCTTTTGGATGAAACCCACGGTATCAGTCAGGACAATTGACTGCCCCGACGGCAGCTCCAACTGCCGTGTGGTTGGGTCCAGGGTTGCAAAAAGCTGATCCGCCACATAGATATCCGCGTTTGTAAGGGTATTCAGCAGGGTGGATTTCCCAGCGTTGGTGTAACCTACCAGTGCGACAACAGGAACATTCGTCTTGCGGCGGTGCTCACGGTGACGCAAACGGTGCTCGCGCACCTTTTCCAGCTCCTCGCGCAATTTTGCGATTTTGGTTTTGATTTCGCGTCGGTCGACTTCCAGTTGGGTTTCCCCTGGTCCGCGCAAACCGACACCCCCAACGCTGCCTGTGCGGCCAGCGCCCCCACCAGCCTGGCGCGCCAGGTGTGTCCAGGCACGGGTCAGGCGCGGCAGGCGATATTCCAGCTGCGCCAATTCCACCTGAAGCATGCCCTCCCGCGTGCGCGCGTGCTGGGAGAAGATATCGAGGATTAATGCGCTGCGGTCGATGACCTTGATAGCTCTTCCCAACACCTCTTCCAATTCGCGTTGATGCCGCGGAGAGAGCTCTTCATCAAAGAGGACAATCCCCACACCTAACTCTTCAGCCAGCAGCTTGAGTTCTTCAACCTTGCCGCTGCCAATGAACGTGCGTGGATTAACCGAGTCCAGGTTCTGGGTGAGGGTTGCCAGCACTTCGATACCTGCAGTCTCCGCCAGCAGCTCCAGCTCAGCCAGGGAATCCTCCAGGCTCAAAGGCTGCCCGGAGCCGGAACCAATTTGCGCGCCAACCAAAATAGCGGTTTCCGCCTCCGGTAAATTCGAATGTTCTTTAGGCAGTTGGTTCATTCGCGCTCAGTTGTTGTTCACCCACATCACCAGGCGGCTCATTGCTTCTCTTATTTGCTCGGTAGGTGTGATAATAGAGATGCGGATGTAATCTTTTCCGCTTGGTCCGTAGATGACCCCGGGAGTCATGCTGACGCCGGTCTCGTTCAACACATCCGCGCAAAACTGCATTGGGTCGCCAAACTTCTGCGGCAGCCTGGCCCACAGATAAAGCGCTGCCTTAGGCTTATCCACCTCAAATCCAGCTTTAATCAAGCCTTCATAGACCACATCGCGGCGTTCCTGATACACCAGGTTTCGGTCAGCCAACCAGGATTGATCCCCGGTAAGCGCGAGCGCGCCAGCGTCCATGATCGGTTGGAAGATGGAGTTGTCAATCTGGCTCTTATAAGATGCCAGCAAACGAATGACTTCAGTATTGCCTACTGCCATGCCCACGCGCCAACCCGCCATGTTGTAGGTCTTGGAGAGCGAATTAAATTCAATGGAAACGTCTTTCGCGCCAGGAACTTCCAGGATGGAATGCGCCCGATAACCATCAAAAGTCAGGTCGGTATACGGGGCGTCGTGCACAATCACAATCTCATTTTCCCTGGCGAATTCCACGGCCTTTGCGAAAAAGTCCAACCCAGCAATCGCGCCAGTAGGATTGTTAGGGTAGTTAAGCCACATCATCTTGGCTTCGCGGGCGATTTCTTTAGGGATGGCATTCAGATCCGGTAAAAAGTCGTTTTCCTTCAGCAGCGGCATAAAATAAACCCGGCTGTCTGCCAGCTGGGCACCTGCCAGGTAGACCGGATAATAGGGATCTGGCATAAGCACCAAATCTCCAGGATCCAGCAAGGTGTGGTTAATATTGAAAATGCCTTCTTTGGAACCGAGCAGCGCCAAAACTTCAGTTTTCGGGTTCAGGTCAACGCCAAAACGCGTTTTGTAGTAATCAGTCACAGCCTTCAGGAAATCGCTGGAACCTCCCATCGGAGAATACCCATGCTTTTTGGGGTCCCGCGCGGATTCAATCAGGCGGTCAATGATGAACGGAGCAGGTGGTAAATCGGGAGAACCCATATCCAGGCGGATGATGTTGACGCCTTTCGCCTTGAGATCGGCCAAAGTCTTGTTTAGGGACGCAAAAAAGTAAGGTTTGATGTTTTCTACAGTATGCGCAGGGCGGATTTTCATGTCTGGTGAGAAAGCTCCTTTTTCTTTCCATTATAACCTTGCACGCTGAAACGAACAGCCCCATGCAGGTCCGCGTTTTTCGCGGCTGTTTGCTATCCGATTAATCTCGATTCCATTGGAAACGAGTCAGTTTTCATCATTTTTCTTTGGTACAGTTCTTGCAACTTTAGGCATTGAAGATTATACTTTTCCTGGAAGGGAGACCAACCGTGCTTCAGACCCATTACCAACAGCCGCTCGCTACCCCCTCTGCGCATTTAGCGCAAACCATGACGCTGCTCAGCTTGAATTCCGGCGAACTGCTTCAAAAGGTTGAATCTGAACTTTCGACCAATCCAGCACTGGAGCTTGTTGAAGAACGCCGCTGTCCAATGTGCAAACGCCTCCTTCCAGCAACCGGTGCCTGCCCCATTTGCAGCCAGCCTGCCAACCAATCCGCGGATGACCCAATAGTTTTTGTTTCCGCGCCTGAAGATTTTTACACCACCAGAGTGTTGACCGCGGAAGAAGCGCCGGAAGAGCCTTTCGCGTCAGAAATGGTCAGCCTGCCAGAGTATGTGCTGCGCCAGGTAGCCGCTGAATTGGAAGTGGAAGACCGCGGCTTGGCAGCCTATTTGCTCAGCCATTTGGACGAGGACGGATTCCTAACCACCACAATCCTGGATGTCGCGCGTTATCACCACCGGCTGCCCGATGACATTACCGCCTTAATTGAACGGCTAAAACGCTGTGACCCCATTGGCGTCTGTTCCACAAACCCAAAAGAAGCATTGCTGGTCCAGCTGGAAGTCTTGTCTGAGGGCGTTGAAATCCCAGCTTTCACCCGGGAAATTGTGCTCGATCACCTGCCCAAGCTCAGCCAGCATCACTACGCGGAAATTGCCCGCGCATTGGGAACAACCAGCACGAAGGTACAGAACGCCGCCGCATTTATCAGCGAGAACCTGAACCCCTTCCCCGCGCGCGCGCACTGGGGAGATCTGCAATCCCCTGCCGCTTCCGGGGCAACTGTGTATCACCGCCCTGATATTCTGATTTATCATCTCAATGAAAACCCCAACAACCAATTGGTAGTTGAAATTATTCATCCCATCCGCGGTACGCTGCGCGTCAACCCGCTCTTCAAGACCTCCATAAAGCAAGTGACCGGAGAGAAAGTGGAGGAATGGAAAGAAGACATTGAGAAAGCCTCGTTGTTGGTCAAGTGCATCCAACAGCGCTCCAACGCGCTGCGACTGCTGCTTGAAAAACTCGTGGTACTGCAAAAGGACTATGTGCTTTCCGGCGAGAAAGAAATGCAGCCACTGACCCGCGCTGAAATTGCTGAAGCCTTGAATGTGCACGAGTCGACCATCTCGCGGGCAGTCGCGGGAAAATCCGTCCAGCTTCCGAACAAACGCATCGTGCCTCTCTCCATCTTTTTTGACCGCAGTCTTTCCCAGCGCACCTTGATAAAGGAAATGATAGCTTCAGAAAAGCGTCCGCTCAGCGATTCTGAAATCCAGGAAAACCTGAAGGCGCACGGGGTGAATATTGCCCGCCGCACGGTGGCAAAGTACCGCTCTATGGAAGGTATTCTGCCGGCGCATCTGCGGCATAATCATCCCGCTGTGACAGGATGATCTTTGGCAAACCCCATTTCTCCCCGGCTTCCATTTGAACCCGCAGATGATGAACTGCAAGCTCTTGATTTCTCTTTGATTCTGGAGCTTGTGCCGGCTGCCGCCCTAAGCTACAACCGCAGCAACGACTCAATCATTTCTGTCAACCAAAAGCTGCTGGAACTGACCTCATTTGAGCTCGCCAGCTTGCTGGGCAAATCACTAACAACGCTAGTCACGCTCAAACTCGACACAAACCCCACTGGAAGAGACGCGCGTCTAGTCCACCTGAAAACTGCTGGCGGCAGCAAAATTCAAGCAAGCCTGCGCATTCAATCCCTGAGCCAGACAAATCAAATCGTAGCCCTCGTTTTTTCGCCGCCCGATTCGCAAGTCGAGCCCGAAAGTCACGCCGCCAGCTTAGCTTTTATCGAAGCCCTCTTGCGAATCCAACATCAGGACACAAGCACCGCAGCGCTAAGCGCGGCCGCGGAAATCCTTCACAAATCACTGCGCGCCCAGGCGGCGGCAGTCTATATTCAGCGCAAGGGCGAAAAAGAGCTTATCCGGGTGCGCCTGGATACTGACCTGCAGAGCGCGCAATTCCCGGACCTTTACACGCCGCCAGAACCGCTGACGGCTGATATTATCACCTGGAAATCTTCCCAAAAACCCAGCTCCACCCTGGAAGAGCTGGCGTTGGTCAAGGGGTTTCACTACTTATTGGTCATACCTTTGTCGCGCCAAAAAGAATTTTTGGGTGCGCTGACAGCGGCGGGATTTGGAAGTCAGCCTGACGAAGACAGTCTTCGGAGAATAAAACTGATAGCTTCCAGCACTGCTGGCGTGCTGCATCATCTGGCACGCGTGGAGAACGCCCAGCGCGCCGTTCAGAGAACCAGGCAGGTAGTTCAGCTGGAACACGCGATTAGCGACAATATTGAAGAAGGCCTGATTATCCTCACCCCAGACCTATCCGTGGCAGAGATGAACCCCAGCGCGGAAATGATGCTGGGGTACGCGAGCAGCGAAGTTTTTCTCCAAAAAGCCGATATGGTGCTGATTGGCAACGAAACACTTTCAACCTTGTATAAATCCGCGCAGCAGGGCATCTCCACTAAAGTCGCGAACAATCTTAGCTTGAATACCCGCACAGGCAAATCATTTCTGGCGCAAGTGGTATGCATCCCGGTAATGACTGACGGAAAGCTGAGCAGCATTCTCTTAATCTTGCGAGACCTCAGCCAGAGTGAGCAAATACGCGCGCATACCCAACAGCTGGAACAACGCGCATTTTTGGGAGAAGTTTCCGCGATTTTCGCCCACGAGGTCAAAAATCCAATTAATAGCATCATGACTGGTTTGCAGTATATCGGCATGACCATGAAACCGGGAGATCCGCACTACGACCTTGTCTCCCGCCTGCAAAACGACTGCTTGCGCCTGACTCATTTAATGGATTCCACGCTGACCTTCTCAAAACCGGTTGAGTACCATTTTCGGCCGGTGGACCTGGCTGAGATGCTTCCCAGCATCCTGGAGCGCTGGGCGCCGCGCCTTACCCGTTTGAATATCAGGTATAATTTTGACGCGAACCCGGCGCATCCTTTGGTGAGGGCTGACGCGCGCGCGTTGGAACAGGTTTTTGTGAATCTGGTCAGCAACGCGGTGCAAGCGATGGAAAAAACCGGCGGAACTCTGAATTTGCGCGTGATAAATGGCGCGGAGCACCTTGTTCCAGCTCAGTACGAAATCATCGTGGCAGATTCGGGTCCTGGCATACCGGATGACATTAAGGACCACATCTTTGAACCTTTTGTGACCACCAATGTCAGCGGAACTGGCTTGGGATTGGCGATTACAAAAAGAATCGTCACCGCGCATAAAGGGACGATCAATCTGGAGAGCTATCCGGGCGGAACCATGTTCCATGTGTTTCTCCCAAAAGCGGAATAAGGTGAGATGACAGCGACAGTTCTTGTAGTGGACGACGAGGAAACCGCCAGACTGGTGGTTTCTGAATTTTTGCGATCTAAGGGCTACGAAGTCTTGGGAGCCGGCACGCTAGCAGAAGCCCGGCAGTTTATCAACAAAGGCGAAGCAGACATCATCATTCTGGACGTCCGTCTACCGGATGGATACGGACCTAACCTGTTGACGGAGACAGCCCGCATGGCCAACCGTCCTCAAATTATTATTATCACCGCGCACGGGGAAATCAGCATGGCAGTGGAAGCCATGAAGAACGGGGCGCAGGATTTCATCGAAAAGCCGTTGGACTTGCTCGAGCTGGAAAAATCGGTGCGCCGCGCGGGAGAAGCTGTCGCACTGCGTAGAGAGCTCAATCACTTACGGGCAGCCCAAGCCGGACAGGAAGAATTCATTGTAGGCGAGACTCCAGCGATGAAACAAATCATCGACCACGCCCGCCGTACCGCTGAAAGTGGAATTTCAGCGCTCATCACCGGACCCACCGGCACAGGGAAAGAAGTTTTAGCGCGCTATATCCACAAGATTGGCGTCCGTTCCGGAAAACCCTTTGTGGACATCAACTGCCCAGCTATCCCCAGCACCATGTTCGAGTCTGAGCTATTTGGTCACGAAGCCGGCGCGTTTACTGGCGCCACGCACAAAAAAATTGGTTTAATGGAAGTGGCTGACGACGGCATCTTATTCCTGGACGAAATCGCCTCAATGCCGATGGATCTTCAAGCCAAATTGCTGCGCGCGATCGAAGAGCGCTCCTTCAGACGCCTGGGCGGAAACGCGCTGATTAACGTCGATGTTCAAATCCTGGCTGCATCCAACCGCAACCTTAAAGAAATGATTGCCAATGGGACCTTCCGTGAGGACTTGTATTACCGCCTGAAGGTCTCTGATCTCGATCTGCCCCCACTTTCGGCCCGTAAACAGGATATCCCGGATCTGGTTGGCTACTTCCTACGGAAATTCACACTGCGCTCTGGCAGCCAGATAAATGATGTTGCTCCCCGCGCGATGCAAATCATGATGGAATACAGCTGGCCGGGCAATATTCGCGAGCTCAGCAATGTGATGGAACGCGCGGTCATCTTTTGCGATGACCCAACCATTGATCTTAATCATCTCCCTGCCGATGTATTGAACGCGGCTGAAAACAACGCCTGAAATTCTATCTGGCACAGTAATTGCAACGAAGCCTCTTACAAGTAATCTTGTCAGGAGGCTTTTATGGTTGCTACAACAAATCAGGTCGTACAGGTGATTTCCTACATCCTGTTTGGTCTGGGAATTCTATGCCTGATTCTCAGTATCGTGATTCTTGCCAGGCAAGCAATTGGGAAAAACATTCAGACCATCGCGAATCAGACGACCAAACTCGCGGAAAAAGGGATTACCGACGGTGTTTCCGGGCTGGTTGGGAACGCGTCCTTGCTGATCAGCTCACTCAACGATCTCTCGCGCTCCAACACTGGCATTGGAATTTTCTTCGTTTTCCTTAGCTTGGTTCTTTTAGCGGCCGCGTATTTCTTCATCAAATCGTTTATCGGCATTGTTCCTTAATCCTTACTTTCCAGGAAAGGACTGAAAAATGGGCGTCGAGCTTTTTCTTAACCTGGTAAAGTCCAGCTTTAATCCGGATTTGGCAAAAGCATTGGTCAGCGCATTCCGCGCTGAACCACTGGTATGGAAAGCTCTCAGCGATGAGAACGCGTTGACCTCGTTCCAGGAATTCGCGGCTCTGGATACCAGGCTTTGGCAGCCCGGTTTGCTCGCGGTTTTCAGCCTTAATCCCAAACTGGCAGCACAGGATCTTTCTGATCCGGAGAGCAAAATCCCAGCGGCAATCAACAACAGAGCCTCAAAAACGCTGGACACGATCCGACTGACAGGCTTGGAGCCAAGCACTCTTGAAGAAGCCGCTCTCCTGGCGCTTTCGCTGCGCGGCTACTACTCCCTGAATAAAAGCTGGAAGGATGTCTACACTTTCCTGAGCACGCCGCGTGGTAATCTCAGCCTTTGGCGCTCCGCCTTTGCCTGCTTGCCGCCGCTCGCGCCGCAGCTGCCTGAACTTGCGCAAGAACTTGCCAGGACTACCCCACTGGCACACGCTGCCAAGATTTGCTCTTTGCTCCTGCACTCGGTGGATAGCACTCCTGCAGTAGAGAACGATCGCTTCCAACTGCTTGTCAATTTATTTAGCGGCACCTCGTTGGACTTCCAACGCGAATGCCTGCTGCAGCTCAAAGAAAAAGAAAGCGCTGAAGTCCTCGAACGCCTGGCTGCCAGCTTTTTGGCCGCCTCCCCTCAAGAAAACGCGTCTGAGAAAAACATCGCGAGCGTTCCAAGTTTTGAGAAAGTTTCTGAGCTGCGCAAAATAGCTTTCCTCAACCTGGCTGCTGGGCAGCAGGAAGAAGCCATGCAGGCGCTGCAAAGCGCTTTTGAGCAACTCAAAGCCAGTCAGGCGCTGCTTCTGCGCGACCTTGCTATAGAACTTGAAAAAACCGACCCTGAAGAAGCCAGAAAGACCTGGGAAGAGGTCCTCAGTCTCTTGCCAGAGGCTGCGGTATACAAAGAAGAATACGCCGAATTCTTGCTCGCGCACGGCGAATTAGAATATGCATTAGATCTGCTTGAGCAAGTCCCTTCATCTACCCAAAAAACGCTGCTGCTTCTCCGTTACCCCGAATTGCGCGCTACGCTGAAGCTGGAGAAAGAGGACTTGCAGGCTCTACCCACAAGAATGGCTTCCATCTCCCGTTTTCAGAATGAGTCCGATTCGCTTAAAGCGGCGCGCTATGCCTTTGATAACAAAGATTACGCGCTTGCGGACGAGTTGGTGAGCAAGACCTTGCGCATCAGCCCGAATGATTTGGATACCCTGAAACTGGCGGGACAGATCAAGAAACACACCGCTGAAATTGAATCCGCGATTCAATCATCGGAGCTTGTGGCGCTTTTTGAGCCAGATAACCTGACCAATAAAAAAGACCTCGCGAACCTTTTCCTACAAACCCGGCAGCCCGAAAAGGCGCTCGATATTTACCAGGAACTCATCTCCGCCAATGCTGAGCCTTCCCGCGCGGACCTGTTGACCTACGCGGACATCGCGATTAAAGCAGAGAAACCCGACCTGGCAATTCCTATCTGTGAAAGCTTCATCAGCAGAGATAATTTGGACGGTGAAGCCTTAGTGACCTTATGCGCCGCGTACATTGGCAAAGGCGATGAAGAGAATGCTATTACATTACTGGACCAAACATCAGCGATAGCCCCCGAAAAACCAGCCAGTTGGCTCGCCCTGGCGGAAATATGGACGAAGCTCGGCAGGTCCGAAATGGCAATGGAGTCCTTGAAAAAAGCTAAAGCCGCTCTCCCTGCCAACCCTGATATTTTGCTGGCGCTTGGCAAGCTGTATTACGAAAACGAAAGACCGACCGAAGCCATTAGCGTGCTCAAGCAAGCTTTTCAACTGAATCAGGATGACCCTGAAATTCGGAAATCCCTTGCCAAAGCTTATCTGACCCATGGTTACCTGAATGAAGCCTGGTCAGTCATCAGCCCGCTGGAATCCGATTACACCTCAGACCCCGACCTGGCCTTGACGCTTGGTAAGGTGATGGTCGCGCTGGGAGATTATCAGGCGCCAAAGGCGCCGCTGCGCTTTGCCTGGCATTCCAGCAAATCGGACGAGGCGTTAAAAGCCTACGCGAACCTTTTGCTTATGCAGTCCTCTCACAGCGAGGGAAACACAGGCGCGGATAATAAGGAACTCAACCAACTTCTGGAAGCCGTTCAGGAAAAGACGCAGCCCGATGGCAGTGCCTTTGATTTCAAAGTGCTCGCGGCAGATATCCACAACGCTCAAGGGAAGATCGAAACCGCTTACAAAGCATATCTTGATCTTTTGGACCAACCGGACGGAAAAACCCCACGCACTTACTTCCATTTACAGCATCAAATCGGTCTGTGCGCGCTTAAACTCGGATACCCGGACGTCAGTGTATCCGCGCTGCAGGAAGCGGTCCTGGTGGACCCCGACAATCTGGATGCGCGTCATACTCTTTGTGAGGCTTTTGCCGCGGCGGACATGTCAGAAGAAAGCCTGGCGGCAGCCAAAGCCACCCTGCAGTTGGCTCCAACAGAATTGGACAACGTTCTCTGGTACAGCGGGTTCTGCAGCAAGAACGGCAACGAACGCGAAGCTGTCCAGGTGCTCAAAGACACCCTGTATCTGCTACCGGATGAACAGGCTCTCTATCTAGCACTGGCTCGCGCTTATCTCAACATGGGATACACCGCGGAAACTAAAGAAACCCTCAATCGCATGCTGGAGGGCGAGGATATCAGCACGGAAGAATATGTGAAAGTTGCGAATATTTACTTGCACATGAACGAATCTGCTGAAGCGACGCGCATTATCCAACAAGCAATTGCGAATAATCCCCAGCCAGATTTTGCTGAAGGTCGGGAACTTATTTATACGGTGCTCCGACTCGGAGACGGCGCTTCCGCGCTGCAACTATTAGTCGAGTTGGAAAAACCACTTGGCAATCATCCCTGTTTCCCTATCCTAAAATCTGACGTCTTGGTTGGCAACAAACAGTTCTTGCCAGCGCTTCAAAACCTCGAAGGGTTGCTCAAGGAAATCGAATTCTCCGGCGCAGACCTGGCGTTTGAATCCTATGCCAGTACAGCGCTTGGCGAAGGCATTCCTGATTACACCAGGGCTGGGGTATTGTACCGAGCCGCGCAATTGGAACGCGCTTCTGGAGACCTGGCTGCAGCGCAAAAGCATGCCGGTCAGGCGTCCGCCCTTCAATCGGATCAAAGCGAAAATCTACTTTTAAAAAGTGAACTGGCATTCGCGCTCAGAAAGTCCGAAAAACTGGACTCCACGCTCGAACTCCTGGAGAACAACAGCAGTTCTCAGGTTTATCAGGACCTGACGCGTTTACTCGCGGTAAACGCTTTAGTAGAACGCGACCAAAACAAAACCCACTTGCTTCTGGATCACTTCCTTGCGCGGCAAGCTCCCTCCGCAATCTTTCATGCTTCTCGGGCTTTCCTCGCGTTGCCAGAAAGCAAATGGTCTCAGGCAGAAGAAGAGCTTAAATTAGCAGAAGCTATGCTGGATCACGCATATGCCCGCTCTGCTTTGGAATCCTTCAATATCCAGGCGCATTTCACCTGGGTTTGGGAAGCGCTTGCCGTGGCAGTAGCAGCGTTTGAAGCGCAAGCCTGGAACCTGGCGGATAAATGCTTCCGTTACGCGCTTGCGGAAATAAAGATTAATCCAGTTGTCAATCAACAATTGGCTGAGTACCTGGTGGAAAAAGCCAGAGTGGCCAACAACGCGCGCGCGCTCAGAATTGTTAAGCACATGCCCCAGCCCTTCAGCCCGGAGGAGACGGATGAACAAATCCATCAAGAGCAAGTTTCCATCGCCGGGCGCTTCATTTCCGCGGCAGAAATGCTGCCTACGCTCAAGATTGGACAGGCTGTGTTTACCGGACGCTGGAATGAAGGTGAGGAACTGAAACAGCTCGTCAGGAACAGTCGGCAAGCCGCGCAGGTCCTTTCAGTACAGATTGACACGGAGACTATAAAGGACATTACCGCGGCATTTCCGGAAGATTTTGATGTAGCCTACCAGGAAGCAATTCTGCAGCTCTTTAAAAATCCCGCCGTTTGCGCGCAAAAAGCTGTTAACTTACTTGAAAGCCAACCTAAAAATCCCTGCGTGCACGCCATGTTGGCAATTGCTCAACAAGCGGACCCGGAAAAAGCCGCGAATGCGATCGAACAAGCGCTTGAAATCTGGCCGGATGAGCCCGACTGGCACGCCATCGCTGGCTCATTCTACGAAAACTCCGGCGTCTACGACAAGGCCGCCAAACACATTGAAGACGCTCTGCATATTCTGCCTAAGTCCGCGCAGTACTGGCAGATGCTCGGAGATGTCAAAGTGCAGGAAAAGGATTATCACGCCGCGCGCGATTACTTTACCAAGGCCATTGAGTTATTCCCGGGTGACCCAGACGCGCTTTTCTCCTTGGCGGTAATAAACCAACAACTTGGCGAGTATCAGGCTGCCATTCAGTGCTTGCGCGAAGTCGAGAGTATTGATCCTGGAAAATCCATTTACGGCGAGACCATCGCGGAATCGCACTTCGCGATGCAGGATTATCCTGCCGCGGAAGAACAGGCGAATCGCGTTTTACAGCTAAACGCGCGCAGCAGCCGCGCTCTCTTGGTGAAAATCAAAGCCTTGATGAAACGACGCCAGTACGAGGAGGCAAAACGCGTTTTGCAGTCAGCCAGGGAATTAGTAGCTGACCCAATTCCATTTGATCTGCTCGGGATTGAACTTGACGCGACTGCCCAGCGGAAAACTGGTCTGGGCGCGGCCTTAGTTCTCGCTGAAACTCATCCTGACAACCCCCTTGTGCTGAACACCCTGGCAAACTATTATCTGGAAGCGAATATGCAAACCCAGGCAGAGGAAACCCTGCATCACAGCCTTGAAATCGACAGCCAAAATCCTCAGACTCTTCTGATGCTCGGGCGCATAGGTCGCAGGCGCGGTAACCTGGACCAGGCCCTATCCTATCTAACCCGTGCCCTCGCGGTCAATCCCAGTCTCATTGAAGCATATCTTGAACTTGGCCAGACCTATCAAGACCGCCGGGACAGCACGCGAGCCTTAGAAACTTATCACCGAGCCATCGAAATGGTGGAGAAAGACCCCAGAGCATACATACAGGCAGCAGCTGCATACAAAGACAGCAAAGATTACCAGAACGCCGAGAGCATGCTGCGTCAGGCGGCGCAGTTTGCCCCCAATGATCCGGTCATTCGCAGGCAGCTCGCATCGATTGTTGCCCTGAATTTGGTGAACAACTTGCAGGAGGCACCAAAACGAAGATGATACCTTATCGCGTTCCAAAAAATGACGAAGCAATGATTGTCAGGCGCGGGAAATTCCTTACGCTTGTTCAAACCGCGATGAACAAACGCGAATTGCAGTTTGTTCGTCAGGCCTGCCTGATTTGGTTAGCGAGTTATCCCGGCGATTTGCTCGTAAGTTACATTTACGCGGCCATTCTGGCGGAACTTGGCGACCTCGAAATGGCAGTCGGCAACCTGCAAAAAGTAATTGCCTACGACCCGGAATTTCCTGAAGCGATGAGCCTTCTCAGCCAATTAGTCAACGGAGAGGCCATCGATGCAGAATACCACTCCTCGCTCGCGTATCTTCAACGCAACCCAGCGCCGGTTCCTCCCACCGCGAAATGGTTCGCGCCATTAATGAACGCCCGCCGGGCTTACGAGGCTGGCGACCAGGCAGCGGCAGAAAAAGCAATTTTGCAAGCGCTCGCCCATAATCCGAACCTGCCTTTGCCCGCCATCCTGCACATGCAGATCATCCACAAAAATGGAAATATGACCCTGTTGGATACTTTGTCCGGCATTTATGGAAACCGCTGGCCGGATTGCATCCAGATAAAACTGCTCTCTGCCTTGGCGGATATGCAGCAGGGAGAAGACTCTCAGGGCGTGGAAAAACTCCATTGGAGCGCGGCGCACGACATCAGCGGACAGGTCGCTAACCGGCTGCTTGGCGCTGACCATACCTTTAAACCAATCTGGCCAGAAGACCTGAAAGTATATTTTGATTTGCCGATACCTGCCTCGATCGCGGTCGAACTGGGCTGGAACGCTCTCGGCGCCTCAGGTGCTGGAAATGGATCTGAAACCCCAGCGCAGCCTGCTGCGCCTGCCCAACATCTTGCTCCTCAGTCTGCGCTTTCCGGAAGCCCGACAGTACCCCGAATGGTTTCTGAGTTCGCGAACAGCGCTGAAGTGGACTATTCCGAGGTGCCGCCCGAAGCCTTTTTACTCAGCAAATCCCCCAATTTTGGAGACGAGAAGCACACCAAGGCCAGGAATGAGACTGTCGACTCATTAAACGAAATTCAAGCTGAATTTGACAAGCTTGCCAAGACCATGCGCAAGACAGAACTTACCACCGCCGATGCGCGCTTCCCAAATTACGTCCTCATGACTTCCAGGACGGCTCTCACCAATAAGTACGGCGGCAATACGGCGAATGTCATCATCGACGCCATGCAGGATTTATCGATCAAAATCACCGCGCTGCCAGGTTGGAACAGCGTGGTGTTCGTCCCGGATGACCCGCGGATTGCCAACGATTTAGGCTTGACCCCCAATCTGGCAAACGATGCCTGGAAACTTAAACTTGCTCTGGCCGACCTGGACAAGCAGCTGGCGGGAAAAGGCGAGATGATTGGCACCCTTCTCATCGTCGGCGGCAACGACATCGTTCCCTTCCACCAGCTCCCCAATCCCACTGATGACGCGGATAGTTACGTCCCGTCCGATAACCCCTATGCTACCGTGGATGATAACTATTTCATCCCGCAGTGGCCCGTTGGCCGCATCCCGGATGAAGCCGGCAATGATCCTGTGTACCTGATTGAACAACTGCGCTACCTAAATAACGAGTACGCGCTCAAACTTAAAGCAAAAACCTTTATCTCCGGAACCGTTTTTGAAAACTGGCTTTTTAATTTCAGGGAAACCCTGAACGCCACAATTCAAAGCTTTAAACGCAGCGAGCAGTTGGGATATTGCGCGGAAGTCTGGAAAATCCCCAGCACAGAAGTGTTTAACGTGATTGACCGCGGAGATAGGATAAAGTCCTCCCCACCAGTGGATACTTCGACTTTATTGGCCAAACAGAAATCTAACCCACGATTCGCCTACTTCAACTTGCACGGACTTAAAGACGCGCCAGAATGGTTTGGACAGAGTGATTTTACGCGCCGATTGAACAGTCCTGAATATCCTGTGGCGGTTGTCCCGGAGTTATTCAATGACGACAGCCCCGCGCCGGATATTGTCCTGAGCGAAGCCTGCTACGGCGCGAATATCCTGGGAAAGACGGCCAGGGAGAGCATGGCAATGAACCTGTTAGCCACCGGCAGCCGATCATTCATTGGCAGCACGTGCATCGCTTACGGTTCAGTCAATAAACCGCTGGTCGGGGCCGACTTACTGGCGTACAACATCTGGACGCATGTTCAAAACGGCGTTCCCGTTGGTTACGCGCTGATGCGAGCCAAGCTGGCGCTAGCCAGCCGCATGACCCAGACCCAAGGCTATTTGGACGGCGAAGACCAGAAGACGATCCTCTCCTTTGTCCTCTACGGAGACCCGCTGGCCAATAAAGAAAGCCTCCGAAACATTCCCAAGCCGCTGCTCCGCCCAAGCAAGACTCTGATCATCAAGACCATCAGCGATTCTCACGAAGAAATGGTTGTCTCCCCCGAAGAGATGCCGGACGAGATTCTTGAAAATGTCAAAAAAGTAATCAGCGCCTACCTGCCCGGTTTGGATAACGCCACAGTCGCCATTAATCCGCAGTTGACCAACTTCTCATTGGACACAGCTGGTGTTAAGGATCGCAAGTCTCGTAAACATTATCTTGAAGGCAGCGAGAGATATGTGGTCACGCTGCGAAAAAGCGTGGAATTTGAGAAGAT
>JAGOML010000068.1:0-5167 GCA_017993575.1 Anaerolineaceae bacterium
CAGGCGATTCAGTTCGCGCGCGCGCACGGGGTAAATATCCCAATGCTTCCGGAAGAATAAGGGACGGACAGGTATGCAGAAAAAAGGACTGCGCATTTTCTTTTTCCTCCTGGCGATTATGCTTGGCGCTGGCGCGGGGCTGGCCTTTGGCTGGCTTTTTATGCCGGCTGCCGCCCCCAAAAATGCTGAGATGAGCCAACTGCGCGCGGATTACAAAACCGACCTGACGCTGATGGTTGCAGAAAGCTACGCGCAAAATGGAGATGTGGAGGCCGCGCTCAACCGGCTGGCGCTGATTGAACCGGACGACCCCTACTCCCTGCTGGTGAACGCCGTCAATTATGCCCAGGGCGTAGCTTACCAGGAAAGCGATGTCAGGCTTATTAAAGCGCTGATTGACGCGATTGACCCAGCGGCTTACCGAGATTGGGTGGAAGGACAGGGCGGAAATGGACAGCGATAACCAATCCCATCTCTATCTCATTACCGGGCTCATCATTGGCATCGCGCTGGGCTTGCTCATATCGCTGGTAATTGCGCCAGTAGTGCATCAGGTCGCGCTGCCGCAAGAGCTCAGCCCGCAAGCAAAGGCTGAATATCGGCTGGATATCGCGCGCGCCTTTCAGGCTACACAAAACCTGGAACGCGCGCAAAGCCGCCTGGCGCTGCTAAAAGACCCCGACGCTTCCTCCGCGTTGATTGCGCAAGCCCAGGAACTGCTTGCCGCTGGAGGCTCTGAGGACGCAGCCCGCGTCCTGGTTTCTTTGGCAAGCCTGCTGGAAAGCGCGCCCCCTGCCCTTACCCCATAACCCCAGGCAGCGCTGAACTATCAAAAAAGGCTGACGTTGAGTCAGCCTTTTTTTTAGTTTAAGTTAATTTTACGGTAAGGTGTTCGTCCCAGCCCAGTCGTCGCCCAGTTCCACCACGATATCCACGCTGGCATTGGGGTCGTAGGCGTAAACGATGTTGCCTGGCGCGCTTATTTTCAGGAAATCAACCAGGTACCTGAGCGTATAGGGTTTGCTGCCGTAAAGCGTTACGCGGGTATAGACCTGGTAGCCCGAGTTGCTCTGCTCAATGATATTCAAGCCCTGCCCCTTCAGATACTCGCCAGTTTTTTCCGCCAAACCCGCGCTGCTGGAAGCATTCAGGATGGACACCCGCGCCTGCTCATCCTGCAGGAGAGACTGTACATCCTGACCGGAATTCATTCCACCGGCTTCCAGGCCGTAGAATATTTCATCACGCAGTTCGCGAATTTTATCCGGGATTGGACGCAGAATTTCCAAGCCGTCGGGCGAGCGTCCGAAGTTCACGTATTTGCCATCAATCACGGCTTGTTTAATAGATTCTCGGGGTATGTCGAGCACCTTGAGACCGAGTTTGATGACCTCATCCGGCGTAAGATTGGTGCGTATGCCCGAAGAGAGATCGGTATATATTTCGCCGGATCTTGAAATCAGCTTCGGCATCATATTAAAACTTAGGATGCGGTCACGGATTGCCAGGATGACCTGCTGCTGGCGCTGGGCGCGGTCAAAATCCCCGCCAGGGGTGCCGCGCGCCCGCACATAAGCCAGCGCCCACTGCCCCGGCAGGGTGACCACGCCCGGGTCCACCCACATGGAAAGCTTGGTGCCCACCACATCCAGCTGGATGCGTTCCGGGATGTTGATTTTTACGCCGTCGATGTGGTCAATGAACTTTATAAAGGCTTCAAAGTCCAGCTGGGCATAGTACTGAATCGGCACGCCCAGCAAATCTTCTACAGTTTTTGCTGCCAGCGCTGGTCCACCACCTGGTAGTTTATAGGCCTCGCCGATGCTGTAGGCGGTATTAATTTTTCCGTAATCCGCTCCGTGGACTTTGACCCACAGATCGCGCGGAATGGAAATCATGCCTGCCGTCAGGTTCGCTGGGTCCATCGTGAATAAAATCATGGAGTCCGTGCGCGGAGCGGTTGCTTCAAGGTCCCTGGAATCGAGGCCCATGATGAGCACATTCACGCGCGATTTTCCATCCCAGGCTTCCTGAGTTTCTACAATTGGCTGCAGAGTCGCGACAGCCGGAGTTTCTTCCGCTCCGGGCGTTTGCCCGCTGCTTGGGGCGGCCTGGGAAAGTACCGGCACGCCGGGCAGGTTGAGGATGCTCATGCCAGCCACAAAATTATTGGTAAAGCTGCCCAGCACTGCCGCGCCAATGATGCCAAGCGCGACCAGCACGCCCAGCACAATGCGCGTTTTGCGCTTTTCGGGCAGCGCGTCCTTCAGTTTCGCAAAAAATTGTTTCATGTTTGCCTTCAAACAAAGCGCCTGGAGACTGACCCCAGGCGTTTGAAATCTTTATCGTTAGCTTTCCTGCGGCGGTGGGACGGGCAGGGCGTCTTTTTCAGTTTTCGCCCATTTATCGCCCTCATCGATGAGCATGACGGGAATGTCATCCCAAATGGGGTATTTTCGTCCGCAATCGGGGCAAATCAACCAGCTCTCGCGGTAAAGCTCCAGCATGCCTTTTTGTTCTTTCACGCAAACAGGGCAGCGCAGTAAGTCTAGTAAAGTTTGTTCAATCACAGGTCCTCCAGTTTCTTTGTCCGTCCCATATGCCGCTGCGCGGGTCGGGAAAATCGGACGCATCTATTTTACCATAAGGCATATTCTGAGCGCCGCGGGTCTAGGGCACATCAGTCCCGGGTCCGTACTCATAGATTGCCTGCCAGGGGATGTAATGGGTGGTGAAACTATCGTTGAAGTACAGCGCGCCGCCGCGATAGACATTGCGTGTCACGAATACAGACGCGCCTTCCACCGCCCAGTCCACCTGCTTAATGGTGCCGGCAGAAAGTTCCGGGTTCTCGCGGTAGAGCGGCTCGGGGGGCGGCTGCACGTTGGTCACGCCGCTGGTATCCCATTCCACGCTGCGTCCGTCGCTGGTGGAATAGAACTTCCAGGTCAATGTATATCCGCGCAGGTAAGTTTCCATCAACAGCCAGTAGGGCGTGTCGTTGGTGAATTTAAAATCCACCAGGGGTACGTATACAGTAGCGTCCAAACCAGCCAGGTTGCTGTCACGTCCGCCGTTGGAGCGCTGTTCATAGTAGCCTACCCGGTAGGCGTGCGCGTGCCGCTCCACGATGGGAAAGCCGCCAAAAAAGGCTGTCCGGAAGAGCGTTGTGCTCACCTGGCACACGCCGCCGCCAACGCCCTTAACAGTCTCACCGCCCACAATAATCAGCGCTTCAGCGTAGCCGTTCTCCAGGCTGATATCGGTGAGCTGGCTCGCCATCGAAAAGGTCGCGCCGGGCGGGATTAAGAGCCCGTGAAAACTGCTGGCTGCCGCGCCAATGTTTTGAATACGCGCGTTATCGGAGCCAAAGAAGTATGAAGTCTCTGCTATGACCAATTCGCTAATGCCCAGGCTCTCCGCGGTCGCGTCGTCTTTCACCTGCGGGTCCACGTGTTCCATCACTAATTGGGCGGAATGCGCCCCGCTTTGCATGGCCTCTGTGACTGTTTGCGCGCTGGTTTCCAGGCTTAAGGCCTGCCCAATGGTCGCGGATTGGATGACTTCTAGCTGGCGGGTATCATCATTGAAGATGAAGCGCGCATTCACGGGTTCCGTGCGCACCGCTGGCGCTAACCTGGCCAGGTATCCCGTGATCGCTTGCTGATTAACCGCGATTTTATACTCGGCGGCTGCTCCTTCTTCACTGCGCTCTATCAGAATAAGCTTGGCCAGGTCCGTCGGTTCAATCACCCAAGGACCAAGGTTGGTGTAGCCTTCTGGCATTGAGAGCGTAAAAGGCTGAGAAAGAATTTCGCGGGCTAGTTCCGCGGCTGCCTGGGCATCCATAATTTGCGGCTGATGTTCTCTGACCACCAGGGGAATCATCCCGTCACGCTCATGCAAAAGCAGCTCATCCAACAGGGCTAATGTAGCATTGATATCCACGCTGCGCCCGATTTGGCCAGCAGTCACCTGGATATCCGTGCCGTTTAGCGCGATTTGCGCTTCCACAACGGGCTTGTCCACCTGGCTGGCCACCTGCTGCAAAATGAGGTAAGCCTGGCGTTGGTCGTAGGTAGCGGTGGGCCCAACGCGCACCCCCTGTCGGGCAGAATTGAGCTGGGTTGCCAGGCTGCGCACCAGGCTCGCATCCCGTCCAACCGCGAAGGCTTTCTCCGCGCTGACGTAGGGATTCATCGAATAGCCAAGCTGCCCGGGGTTGTACAGCCAGCGCATCTCACCGTAGGTAAACAAGAGTTTTCCCTGCGTGGAGTAATCGCTTTGCTCCTTCAATTTCAGCACAGCCTGACCAACTGTCATATTCGAGACGTCCACGCTCCCGACGCTGACGCCGGGATAGATTGCGTTGGCATGTTTAGACTCGTAGGCAAATAAAATAGCCGTGCCAGCCAGGGCTGCCAGCAGCATGCCCACTAAGAGAATGAACAACAGTTGAATTCCAGCATTGTAGTGTTTTCGATTCTGTTTAGTTTCCATAATTATTGTGATTATACCGATTTCCCCGGCACCCGCCGCTTAAGGCGCGCACAGGTACAAGGTTGAAAAGTTTTGCTCTCCCATAAGACGGAAATGGCGCCCATATGTTCCCCGCGCGCACATCTCTGCCGGCAAGGAGTATAATCTAGGCACTTGAACGCCCGGTAACGCATGAGAAAACAACTTATCGCTTTAGCGCTGCTGCTGATCGCGGGTTTGATCGGAGGGGTTTTATTAGCCATTCCCGCGGGCAGCACAGCCTTGGCTGCGGGGATTGGCGCCCAACCCGGGCAGCCAGCAGCAACAGCCACGCCCGGTGTGCCGGGCTTCATCACCTCCACTCCAGCCGCCGACGGCAGCGTCACCCATGTGGTCAAATCCGGGGAATTCCTCATCACCATCGCGCAGGCCTACGGCATCAGCCTGGACGAGCTGCTGAGCCTGAACAACCTCACCGCGGAGAGCATCCTCCAGATAGATCAAAAATTGATTATCCGCAAGGCGACCAACCCCCTGCCAGCCCTCACCAGCGGCACCGTCATTGCGCCCACCGCCACGCTGCGACCCTCGCTCACGCCCCAGCCCAGCCTGACTCCTGTTCTGACTGCCGCGCCCACCCCAACGCCCACACGGGGTCCCGGCATTCTTACGCGGGTGTTCTCAGGCC
>JAGOML010000068.1:5267-6861 GCA_017993575.1 Anaerolineaceae bacterium
GTCTTCCCACACCATATTTTCCGGCGTCAGGTCCCCCACAAAGGCTTCGCCGCTGTCCAGAATCAATGCGATGCTGTCCGGGCTGTGCCCATCCGTGCGCAGCGCCTCCCCCAGGATGCCAATACTGGCCAGCCAGGCACGGGATTCGTGGATTTCGAGCATGTGGACCCTGGAGCGGTCAAGGGACTGGTAATCCATCCCCTTCCGCGCGATCAAAGCCTCCATTGCCTCTATTGCCCCAATCTGTTCGGGGAAAGCCACAAACTCCACCCCATTCCCAACCAAAACGCCGGCTAACCCGGCATGGTCAAGGTGAAAATGGCTCACCATCAGCCAGCGGATATCCTTCACAGACCAGCCCTGTTCGCGCAGCCCGTCCTTATACTGCCGGTAGGTGCCCGGCCAGCCGGCATCAAACGCCAGCAAGCCGTCCTTGGCTTCAACAAAGTAACAATTGGTGCTCTTGTAACGGACCTTAATGACGGAATTTCTTTCCTTCATGCGCGCATCCCCGCCCATTTCTGCAAACTCTTTGCCAAAACGCTCCGCCCTGACTGCTTTGCTATCTAAACCGCGGGCGCTCCCACTGCTTCCGCGCCCGGTTTCCCCTGCTTGCTCTCCGTTGCCGCCCGCTCAACTTCAAGGAACTCCCCCGCCAGGTTGCCTTCCGCCCTGTCCACCAGCTTTTGCTTGCCGTTGTGCCCCAGGCGCTTGATTGCCAGCTCGCGTTTGAGCGCGGAGACCCTGTCCGGCACCAGCTCCACGTAAACCAGCTTCACCGGCCCATTCAGGCGGGTATAGCGCGCGCCTTTTCCAGCGTTGTGCTGCCGCACGCGCCGCAGCGGGTCCAGCGTCCAGCCGGCGTAGTACGCCCCGTTAGCGCATTCCACCAGGTAACAGTAATACGCCATCGCGGGCCTGCTTACAGACCCAGCAAAAAGCGGGAAATCGCCAAGACTGGCGCGCGCACCACAGCCCCAAACACGTCCACCCCCAGCCTGGGCAGGATGAAAACCAGCGCCAACAGCAGGTACATCCCGTACGGCCGCAGCGCGTAGAGCACATTGCGCGCAGGCTCGGGCAGCAGAAACTCCAGCACCTTCTCGCCGTCCAGCGGCGCCACCGGCAGCAGGTTGAAAATGCACAGCGTCACGTTGATAATCACAAAGCTGACCAGGAACTGGCCCAGGAGCCCCCCAATGCTGGAAACCGCGCCAAACCGCAGCAGCTGAAAAAGCAGGCTGCCGAGCCCCGCCAGCAGCAGGTTCGAAAACGGACCCGCCACGGAAACCAGCATCACCCCCGCGCGGCTGCGTTGGTTGAGGGCTGTGGGGTTGATTGGCACAGGCTTGGCCCAACCGAAGCCCGCCAGCACCAACATCAGCGAGCCAAACGGGTCCAGGTGCCTGAGGGGGTTAAGCGTGAGGCGGCCGGCCAGGCGCGGGGTTTGGTCGCCGAACCAATCGGCAACCCGGGCGTGCGCGTACTCGTGCAGCGTGAGCGCGATGACCAGGGTGAGCAGGCGGAAAATGAGTTCGGTAGGTTCCAGGTTGAGCATGCCGGGATTATATCATGCGGCTATAATAGGCTTATG
>JAGOML010000069.1:0-6825 GCA_017993575.1 Anaerolineaceae bacterium
AAGTGATCGTTCAAGTAACCGCGGTAATACCGAAGCCCGGTAATGTGCAGCTCCGCCAGCCGTTCCATGGGAAGGCAGGCTACATAATCTTTGAGCTCCATTCCGAGGTAATGGCAGCTAATGCGCGCGTGCGAAAGGTCAAATAGCATACCAGCATCTGCTTCCACAATTGCCTGAGCAATCATTTCCGGCGTGGAACCGATTTTGCTTCCGTAGTAGTTTGGTATGAAAGGCAAGTTTTCCGCCACCAACTTGACGCCGGGTGCCTGTTCCTTGAGATATCGCATCTCTGAGACCCAGTTCTCAACCAGCTTTCGTCGGTCAGCCGGGCTCTCAGGGTCCAGATCAGCTCGTCCCAACAGATGGCAGTTCAGGTGCGGAGTTTGAGAGTTGGCAAGCATCGAACGGATGAGGTCGAAATCCAAATGCTCAAAGCCTCCGTTCCCAACAACAATTTCAAAATGGATATGCACCGGCCGCAGTGGTCTGGCAGCGTTAACGACGCCTTCCCATTCAGGGCACTTCAGCAGATCGCAGTCTGCGGCGCCTTCGCGCAGCAGATTCTCCATTGGAACCGAATAGTTTACAGCGAATTGCATGCCTGTTTTCCTTTAACTTAGAGCCGGCGCAGCGGGAATATCGCTGTAAGGGTCGAGTTTTGATTCAAGTTCGTGTCGGAATTGCTGGGTGTAAAGCCGATAGTAATGACCTTGTAGCAGCATAAGATCATGGTGATTGCCACTTTCCGCGATCTGACCGTCTTGAATCACGAAAATCTTATCGGCGTTCTTGATGGTAGAGAGGCGATGCGCGATGATAAAGCTGGTGCGGCCGGTCATCAGTTTTTCCATGCCGTTTTGGATGAGCGCTTCCGTGAGAGTGTCGACTGAGCTGGTGGCTTCGTCCATTACAAAGATGTCTGGATTGGAGAGAATGGCGCGGGCGATGCTGATAAGTTGCTTTTGACCAACGGAGAGCAGATTGCCGCCTTCGCCAACGTTCTGATCATAACCATGCTCAAAGTGCTGGATAAAGTCGTGGGCGCCAGCCAACTTGGCGGCCTCTTCAATTTCTTCATTGGTCGCTTCTAATTTCCCGTAGCGGATGTTCTCGCGAATGCTGCCGGAAAAGAGGTGCGGGGTTTGCAATACCACGCCAATGCGAGATTGAATTGTTTGCAGGTTCAGGTCCATGTAATCCATGTCCGCAATGCGAATCACGCCTTCGGTCGGCTCATAAAAGCGGCAGAGCAGGTTGACGATAGTGGTCTTCCCGCCGCCGGTCGGACCAACGAGGGCGATTGTCTGCCCATATGGGATGTGGAAACTAAGATTGCGGATGACCGGTTCATCATCTTCGTAACGAAAAGACACACGCTCAAAGGCGATATCGCCAGCCAAAGAGACAGCTTCCGAGGCATTAGGGCGGTTATGGATGGCTGGCTGCGTGTCCATCAGCGAGAAGACGCGCTCAGAAGACGCCACCGCGTTCTGCATGTCGGCGTAGACCCGAGCCAGGTCCTGGATAGGCCAGAGAATCATCATGATATAGGAGATGAAAGCCTGCAGTCCACCAATCGTGATGCTGCCGAGCTCCACTCTGATGCCGCCGCGCCACAAAATCAAGCCTAAGGATACCGCGCTGACCATCTGAATGGTCGGCTGGAAAAGCGCGGAAAGGTAGGCCGCGCGGTAACTGGATTTGTACATCGCGGTCGAAAGCACTCTGAAATCTTTCAGGTTGCGGTCCTCACGGCGCAGCGCTTTGACAACTCGCACACCGGTGATGTTTTCGTTCAGGCTGGCGGTCATCTTTGAGTTGGCTTTGCGCGAGAGACGGTAGTGATGGTAGATGCGCAGTCGGAATTTAAAAGCAGCGTAAATCATCACCGGCAGAGAAAAGAGGACAATCAATGCCAGTTGCCAATTAATCGTAAACATAAATATCGCCGAAACGATAATGCTTACAAAGGCGTATGAAGTATCAATAACGCCCCAGGTGAGCAGTTCCGCCATTTTTTCTGTGTCGGATGTGACGCGGGACATGATCCAGCCAAGCGGGGTCTTGCTGAAATAGGATAGCGAAAGATCCTGTAAGTGGTTAAAAAGCTGCTTTCGCAGATCATAACGCACGCGCTCACCCTGCACCCCAACCAGATAGATAAAAAAGAACACGCCCACGGCTTGTATCAGAACAATGGCGCCGTAAATCGTGAAGAAGCGCAGCACGGCAGTCTTATCCTGCAGCGTGATGCCCTCATCGATAATGCGCTTGCTGAGAATCGTAAAGTAGGCATCTAACAGGGAGACGACCACAATTGCGAGAACGCCGCCTGCCAATGTTTTCCAATGCGGGCGCAGCGTGCTGAATAAACGCTTCAGCACATTGCTCTTTAATGGAACGTTGTCGTCCAATTCGTTTTCATCATAATAGGTGGACACGGTCAATTTCCTCTTGCAGAGCGCTATCGATGCGCGTCTGAATGTCGTAAATGCTGCGATAAATGCCTGGCTGCTGAATCAGCTCCTCGTGAACGCCAGACTGCACAATCTTGCCCTGGTCGAAGACCAGGATCAGGCCAGCGCTCATGATGCTTTGGATGCGATGCGCGATAATGAATGTTGTGCGGTTTTCCATCAGTTTTTCAAGCGCCTGGCGAATTTGCACTTCGGTTTCCATATCTACTGAAGAAGTGGAGTCATCCAGGATTAGAATGCGCGGGTTAATCAGCAGCGTGCGCGCGATTGCGACCCGCTGTTTCTGACCGCCGGAGAGCGTCACGCCGCGTTCACCCACAAGTGTGTCGTAACCATTTGCAAATCCCAGGATTACGTCATGAATCGCTGCTTCGCGGGCGGCTTCCTCAATCTCGTCCTGAGTGACCTCGCGCGTGATTCCATAGGTAATATTGTCGCGGATGGAGCAGGAAAAGAGGAAAGGTTCCTGTTCCACGATGCCAATTTGTGAACGCAGATAGTGCCGCGGATACTCGCGCAGATCCACGCCATCCAAAAGGATATGGCCAGCCGTCACATCATAAAAACGCGGCAGCAAATTAACCAGGGAGGTCTTACCGGAGCCGGTGGAGCCGAGCAGAGCCACAACCTGACCCGCCTGACAGTCAAACGATATATCCTCCAGCACCGGGCGGTCTTTTTCATAGGCGAAACTGACGTGGTCAAAGCGAATGCTGCCCTGAACACCCCCCGCAGGGATGTGTACGCCTTCAAAAAGCGGTTCCTGGGAAACCCGCAGCACTTCCGTCACACGTTTGAGTGAGACCAGCGCTCGGGAGGTGTCCACAATGAGTCGGCCCAGGTTGCGGATAGGCCAGATCAGCCAGCCAAGCAAGCCGGTAAACGACATGTAATTGCCCAGGGTGATGACGCCGTCAATTGCCATGAAGGCCGCCATGATGTTGCTGCCAACCAACTGAGCCGCGCAGAATGTGTCTGAGATCGGCCAAAACAGAGAGTGCATCATGTTCAGCTTCCGGCCGCGCCGGTATTTCTCAAAGTTATTCTTTTCGAACTTCTCAATTTCATAGGTCTGACGCGCAAATGCTTTTACCACGCGCACGCCACTGAGGTTCTCTTGCAGGTTTGTGGAAATGACCGCTTCCTGTTCCTGATAGGCTTCGTAGGCTTTGGAAAGCTTGCGGAAGAACAAAATGGAAACCACCAAAATCACTGGCACAATAATGACTGAAATGAAGGCCAGCTTGGTGTTAAGCTGTAGGATGGCGGTGAAGTTGATGATGAAAATGGCGATGATGCGCGCCACGCCTATGGCCTGGTCGCTGATAAAGCGGCGCAGGGTGTCCACGTCTGAAGATGCGCGTTCAAGCAAGTCGCCAGTTTTTGCCTCGGCGTGATAGGCAAATGAAAGCCTTTGAATATGGTCAAATAGCAGGTCGCGCAGGCGGCGGGTGCTGGATTCAGCGGTTTGGGCAGCCATCTGGTTGGAGAGAAAGCCAGAGGTAGCTTGGACGAGGATCAGGCACATAAATCCCGCTGCCGAAAGGAGCAGTTCGCTCCCAAAGCGGCCTTCCTTGAGAATATGATCTACGAACCAACCCAGGAAAAGGTAAATTCCTGCGCGGGCGGTGGCAGAGACAGCCAGCATCAGGGCAGAGAGCAAGTAATGCCCATGATAGCCAGACATCAGCCGCCAGAGGGCTGTGAGTCCGTTTTTGCTGGACACAACTGTTCTTGGGTCCAGAGGAGGGTATTCTACGTTATGTTGCATCATTAATCAGTCCACGTTTGCCAGTGTCAATACTCTATAAAGACAGACAAAAATTCAGTATACACGCGTGGTTGAGCAGCGTCAATTGACTTTGCCAAAATTGGTGGGAATAACCAGATATTTCTACAAGGGCGTGAGAAAAAGGCGAGGCTTTTTGGTGGGTTAAACAGAGCCTCGTTGGTTTTTCAGACGAGGGCGTGAATGAAGGCAGCAGTCTGCGAAAATATGTGATGTCGTTCCTCCGCCAGCAGCATCACGTGAGGGGAATTCTGCATCTGAATCAGCCGTCTGTCTTTGGAATTGACCCGAGACATTATTAGGTTGCCAGTCGCAGGTTGCACGCTCTTATCCTTCCCGCCGATGAATACCAGCAGCGGCTGGGTGACTGCGGGTAGTTCTTTCTTCACCACGTTCTGAAGTTTTCCTAACTGCGCCAGGCTCTTAACCGGGTAGACGTTATAACCTTTCCAGGGCAGGTTGTCTTCCGCCTGGTGCTTATCCATGTAGCGGATAAAGTGCTGCAACAGATAAGCGGCTTCCAGGTTGCGAATTTTGAGCGCGGGTGCCGCCAGAAAAACGCCAGCAACTTGTTCGTACCGGCTGGCAATCAGGAGCGCGAGCAGCGCTCCCATGGATTCGCCGCCAATGAACACTTTGTCGCTGCGCTCTCGCATTTCCAAAAAAGCGGCTTCCGCGCTCTCATACCAGTCCATCCATTTGCAGCGGTTCAGCTTATCCGGGTGGGTGCCGTGACCGGGGAGCAAAGGCGCCGAGATGGTGTATCCTAAGCTGTGCAAGTGCTCGCCCAATAGGCGAACTTCCGCTGTAGTGGCTGTCAGACCGTGAAAGAGGACTACTCCCACGCGCCCTCCTTCCAGTAAAAAACTATCTCCGTCCAGATGCGGGTTTTTCATGTATTCGTTAACTGTCATGGCGCAACCTTGTCACAGCAATATTAAAAGGACAGGCGTAATAAGCTCTGATATTACGCCGGTTGCAAAATTATATCAAAAAAATCAGGGCAGGAGCCAATAACGCAAAACGTCCACGCTGGTCTTGAAGTTAACGGTGCCGGCTGACATGCTGACAAAGCCGGTAGTGCCGGGTCCGGGGTAGGTATCATCGCTTACGGAACCGACCAGCGCGCCATTGATATAAAACCCAAAACTGTTCCCATTTGCCAATACGCCGATGCGGTTGGTTTCATTCGTGGGTCGGATTTTATCGGAGGGCTGATAAGCCAGGATAGTTTCGGAAGCATTGGAAGCCGTGTAGCGGTTGAAGCCCCAGGTGCCGTCGCATGTCAGACCCATGAAGTAGAAGCGGCTGCCTTCCGTAAGGCGGAAAGCCAGGCCAATCCGGTCTTTCCCCGCGCAATTGGGCAAGCTCAATTCTGCCTCCAGGTAAAAGTTCTGGATTTTCTGGCCGGTGGTATACCAACTGTGCCAGTAAGGCGTGCCTTTGGAGTAGATGTTCAGGAAACCGTCGTTGACATTCCAGCTCGACCAGTCATCCTCATAATTCCACGCGCCTGTGATTGTTGAGAAATCTTCAATCTTATCTGGACTGCCGTACTGCAGCGCTGGGTCCTGCGGGTTAAGCGTTGGGGTTGGCGTCGGCGCTTCCGTGGGGGTCGCGCTGGGGATGCTTGTGGCAGTTTCCGTTGGAAGCTCAGGCACTGCAGTGGGCGGCGCAGCGGTTGGAGGTATTGGCGTGTTCGTTGGCGCGTTGGTGAGCGCCACGGCGACCGCGGTGCCGATGAGGTCCTCGGTAGGCACCTCGCTGGTTGGGGCGTTGCAAGCGCTCAGCAGTAATAGCGCGGTAATAATCATGAATAGCTTCTTCATGGCGAGTCCTTCCCTATAACTGTATTGATTCAGTGTTGGTTTAGAAATTAAGTATAGCATGGATGGTAAGTGATCGAATTTACGGAATTGCAGGATAGGTTATAATCGCGTTTGTCTTTATGCAGTCATTATCCTAATTGAAAGAGTGTGAGATGGATATCTTTAAGAAATGTTTGGATTTCAAAGTTGTTAGCGATGCCAGGGAAAGAGGGACTTATCCCTACTTTATTCCGCTGGACAAGAATGAAGGCACCGAGGTGCTGTACGAGGGTCGCCGGATTATTATGTGCGGCTCCAACAATTACCTGGGCCTGACCACGCATCCAAAGGTTCGTAAAGCGGCCATGGACGCAATCGCGGAATACGGCACCAGCTGCACCGGCTCGCGTTTCTTGAACGGAAACATGACCCTGATTGAAAATCTGGAGAGAGAGCTGGCAGAATGGGTTGGCATGGAAGCCGCGCTGGTGTTTTCCACCGGCATGCAGGTGAACCTGGGCACCATTAGCGCTTTGGTTGGCAAGAATGACATTGTCATTCTCGATAAAGAAGACCACGCCAGCATCGTGGATGGTGCGTTTTTGAGCGGCGGCAAGATTGAACGTTTCCGTCACAACGACATGGAGCACCTGGAACGCGTGCTTAAGAGCTTGCCGGCGGACAAGGGCAAATTATTAGTCGTGGACGGCCTCTTCAGCATGGAAGGCGATATCGCGCCGCTGCCGGAGAT
>JAGOML010000070.1:0-6714 GCA_017993575.1 Anaerolineaceae bacterium
CGCTCCGACAGCCCGCATGACCGGCGCTTTTTGACTGCGCTTGGTCAGAGCGGCCACGAAGTGTACGCTCTGCGTCTGCTGGGTGGCAAGCCCCTCACGCCCAAAGGCGTAACCGAGGTGCCCTGGCAGGGCGTAAGCTCTGCGCTCAGACTGACCGACATGCCCGGGCAGCTGCGTCAGCTCAGGCAGCTGCTTGCTAACCTGCAGCCGGACCTTGTGCATGCAGGGCCAATCCAGGACCTGGCTTTTTTAGTTGCCAGGGCGGGCTTTCATCCACTGCTGACCATGAGTTGGGGCTTTGATTTAATGAAAGACGCTTACCAGTCTCCGCTCAGCCGCTGGCAAACGCGCTACACCTTGCAGCGCTCCGATTACCTTACACTGGACTGCCAGGCGACCGCCGACCGCGCAGTCGCGTTTGGCTTCCCGCGGGAGCGCATTTGCGTGTTCCCCTGGGGCGTGGACCTGGACTTTTTCTCCCCACAGAACAGCGTGGTGCCCGGCAAAAGCTGGCGCGCACGGCAGGGCTGGGAGGACAAAGTTGTGCTCTTATGCCTCCGTTCCTGGGAACCGAATTACGGCGTGGACGTTTTGGCGCGAGCGTTTGCCAAAGCCGCGCGCGTCAATCCACAGCTGCGCCTGATTTTGCTGGGCGACGGCTCTGAGGCTGAGAAAATTTACGCGCTTTTGCGCGGCCTGGAAGATAAGGTCTACTTTGGCGGGCGCGTGGAACTTTCAGATTTGCCGGGCTGGTACGGCGCGGCTGACCTTTACGTCAGCCCATCCCATGTGGATGGCTCGTCAGTTTCCCTGCTGGAGGCCATGGCTTGCGGCCTGCCCAGCATCGTTTCCGACATCCCCGCCAACCTGGAATGGATACAGGAAGGTTTGAATGGTTGGATTTTCCCGGATGGAAATGTTAACGCGCTGACAGACAAAATCCTGACAGCCGCGGAACAGGACTGGCGCGCGTTCAAACTCCAGGCGCGGCAGGATGCCGTGCAGAAGGCGGACTGGAAAGCTGGCGTGCAAAAATTGCTCAGCTGTTACGAAGACACCGCCAAATTTACAGAGTCGAGAAAACTATGAAAAAGAACATCCTTTTGGTAATCTGCGCTGTCAGTTTGCTGGCGGCTGCCCTGGCATGTAATTTACCGCTCAGCCCGCGGGGAACGCCTGAACCGACCCCGGCACCGGACTACGGCATGACCTGGTACCAGGGCGAAGGAATGCAAATCTTGCTGCCCGATACCTATGTCGCGCGTAATATTCAGGACGACATGCCCGGTATTCTGGCTGCTATCCGCTCCTTTATTGGCGAAGGGCAATCTCCACTTTCATCCCTGGTAGACAATCTGGAAGGAAATGTTGCCTGGTGGGGTTACGATTCTGGCGCTCCGGCGGTATCGCCGGTGCAGCTGCTGGTAGTCAAGAACGAATCATTGGAAAAATCTCCGGTCAGCCTGATTGGCACCGCCCTGCGCCTCTTTTTGGGCAGAAACGCGGAATCCCTGCAGACTACCTCGTACACGAAAGATGGTCGGGATGTCACTCGTTTCAGTTATTCGCACGAGAATACTGGCTGGCAGGCTTACGTCTTTAAGGAAGAGGGACTGTTGTGGGTGGCGCTTTTCATCACCCCGCCCGCCAACCTGGCCGCCCAGCAGGTATATTTTGAGTACAGCGTGAATTCGATGCTAATTGCGCCGGTGGTAACGACACAGCCGTAAAAGGTGGATATGCCATGACCGAACAAAACATCCTCGCAATTATCCAGGCGCGCATGAGCTCCAGCCGCTTGCCCGGCAAAGTACTGCGCGACCTGGGCGGCAAACCGGTACTGGAGCGGGTCATCAGCCGCGTCAGCCGCTCACGCTATATCAGCAGCGTAGTCGTGGCCACTACCGCAGACCCGAGTGACGACCCGATTGCCGAGTTTTGCGAGCTGCATGACACGCGCTTATTCCGCGGCAGTCTGTACGACGTGCTGGACCGCTACTACCAATGCGCGCGGGAGAACCAGGCGGATGTAATTGTCCGCATTACCGCCGACTGCCCGATGATTGACCCCCAGGAAATTGACCGCGTCATCGCCGCATTTCTGGAAGGGGACTGCGATTTTGCCGCCAACCGGCTTCCGCCCCCACAGGAGCGCACCAGCCCGATTGGGATGGATACCGAGGTGTGCAGTTTTGCCGCGCTGGAAGATGCCTGGCAGCATGCAACAGAAAAATACGAGCGCGAACACGTCATGCCCTATTTATACGAAACCCCGGGACGCTTTCGGGTGCGCGTGGTGGACACCGCCCCGGATATGGGACACCTCCGTTTCACCATAGATACTGAAGAAGACCTGCAGGTCGCCCGCGCGATTTATGCCGCTTTTGGGAACGAGGATTATTTCAGTCTGGAAGAGTTGCTGCGCGTGAATGCCGAAAACCCGCAGTGGCAGCACAGCCTGGCTGGGATTCAGCACAAGTCCTTCCTGGATGTGGATGAACGTGCCGGCGCGGGCGCAAAAGTTCACGAATCCGCCCCAACCTTGCTTGCGGACGCGAAAGATGTGATGCCTCTCCCAGTCAGCCTGCAAAACGCCGACGTCCACGCCAGCCCGCGCTGCCCCTTGTGCGGAGCAAGGCAGGCGCATGTGCTTGAACAAGTCAGTTCCTTTGGCTTCAGCGTGCCCTATTACCATTGCGGAGCTTGCGGCTTCGTCTTTCAGGATGTTTCTATCAGCAAAGCCGCTGACCCTACCTTTTACGCGGAAACCTACCGTAAACTTTACCAGGCAACCGAAGAACCGACCCCAAAAGACCTGCGCCAGCAGAGCCTGCGCGCCGCGGACCAGGTGCGTTTTTTGCGCGCCAATTTAGCGGCCGCGCCTAAGCGCGTGCTGGATATCGGGGCTTCAAGCGGGCGCATGCTGCTGGCATTGCGCGAGGCGTACCAGGCGGAGGCAGTCGGTGTGGAACCTGGCAATGCCTACCGGGCGCAGGCCGAAGCGCAGGGTTTACGGATGTACCCTTCGCTGGAGAGTTTGCTGGCAAGCCAGCCGGAACCCTTCGAATTGGTCAGCCTGATGCATGTGCTGGAGCACTTTGACGATCCACTCGGCAGCCTGCGCCAGGTTAGAGAGAAATTGCTCTCACCCCAGGGCTGGCTGCTGCTGGAGGTGCCAAATTTTTACGCGCACAACAGCTATGAACTGGCGCACCTGAGCTGCTTTACGCCGGCCAGCCTTAAGGAAATGCTGCGTAAAGCCGGATACCGGGTGGTCAGTTTGCGCAAACACGGCTACCCACGCTCCGCGCTATTTCCGCTCTTCCTGAATGTGCTGGCAGTACCCTTGGAGAACGCGACCGAGCCACCCGAAACCCGGGTGGAAAGCTGCGTCCCCTTCAAACGAAAGCTTGCCATGTTGTGGCGGCGCGCACTCTCACGCCTGCTGCCGCGCAAAGCCTGGCTGCCCTTGGAAGGATAAGCGATGCCGTTAATCACGCTTTTTACTGCCCCCAAGCCTTTTACCAACCCGCACATTGCGCTCATTCAGCGCAACGCGCTGACATCCTGGCAGGCGCTTGGCCCGGATGTGGCTGTCGCGCTGGTCGGGGACGAACCCGGCATCGCGGAAGCCGCCGCCGAATTCGGATTCACGCACTTGCCGCAGGTGGCAGTGAACGCGTTGGGGACGCCGCTGATTAGTTCCATCTTCGCGCTGGGCAGAAGCCTGAACGACAGCCCATATCTGGCTTACGTGAACGCCGATATCCTGCTCTTCCCGGACTTTGTGAACTGCGCACGCGGGGTTGGGGAAGCTCTCGAACGCTTCCTGATGGTCGGACGGCGCTGGGATTTGCGCGTGGAGGAGCCCTTGCGCTTTGACCCGGAGGGCCTGGCAGCGCTGAAGCAGCGCTTGCTTATCGAGGGACGCCTGCATGCCCGCACTGGCAGCGATTACTTTATCTTTCCACGCGCGTGCTTCCAGCAGATTCCTGATTTCACAGTTGGGCGCGCCGGGTGGGATAACTGGATGATTTACCATGCCAGGGCGCAAGGCTGGTCTGTTGTGGATGCCAGCGCAGACCTGCAAATCATCCATCAGGACCATGATTACAGCCACCTGCCAGATGGGCAGCGGCACTACCGCCTGCCCGAAACTGGAGAAAATGTGCAGCTGGCCGGCGGTTGGCGCACGATTTTCGTTCTCGACGATGCCTCGCATCAACTGCGAGACGGCAAAATTAACGCTTTTCCTCTCAGCTGGAAGAAATTCTGGCGGGAGGTCCAGCATTTCCCGCTGCTTAAATGGCACAATTACGCGCTGACGCAAATTTTCTTCACCCTCTTTCACCCAAAACGGGCTTGGGTTGAATTCTGGAAGAAGCGCGCGTTCCAGAACGCCCGCAAGGAAGCATAAAATATGCCCAGAATTGGCATTAACCCCTCCCGCAACCAGACCGTCAGCTTCAGCCCACCGCGCGTAACCGTGGCGGTGCTGGTATACGCTCCGCATCAGGCTGGCTACTTCCAGCACCGCATGGACGTGACCCGTCTGACGCTTGAAAGCATCCTTGCCAACACCGAAGACCCTTATGAACTGTTGGTGTTTGATAACGGCAGCTGCCCTGAAATGGTCGCGTACCTGCAAGAGCTTTTTGCGCAAGGGAAGATTGACCGCCTGGTGCTCTCCGCGCAGAATATTGGCAAGCTGAACGCGCTCTACCGCATCACGCAGCTGGCATCCGGCAGCGTGATTGCCTACAGCGACGACGACGTCTACCACCTTAAAGGCTGGCTGCCCGCGCATCTTGAGGTTCTGGACACTTTCCCGAATGTCGGCGCGGTCACTGGCTTTTACATCCGCCAGCGCGTGGTCATGAGTTCGGACAGCACGCTTGCGTGGGCAGAAAGCTCTGCCGAAGGCGTGGAACGTGGTCTGCTGATGCCGCGCAAGTGGGAAGAAGAGTACATGGACAATTCCGGGCGCACGGAAGAACGCTACCAAAGCGAAGTTGCCGGGGTTGAGGACGTGCTGGTTTCGTATCATGGACTAAAAGCCTGGGTCAGCGCGCACCACTTTGAGGTCATGGCGCCCAAAAAAGTGCTGCTCGAAGTGTTGGACGAAATGCTTGTGGACGGGTGGAGCGACCAGCTGATGGGCAGGATGGTTGAAATGGACGACCGCATGGACGCTAAAGGCTACCTGCGCCTGACTACTCATGCGCAGACGATGCGCCTGCTGGGTAACGCGCTCGATGAAGAAGTGGCTGCAATCGCGGCGGCCGATGGCATCAACGCGCGCGCTGCTGCCAATGTGAACCCCCGCTCCGGGTTGCTTGCGCGCCTGGCAGCCCAACGCCGCGTGCGGAACGGCATCCAGGGCTTGATTAACTGGCTTTATGGGCTGCTGCACCAGAACGGGAGGGAATGATGCGTTTTCTCATCGTAGGTTTGGGCTCCATTGGCAGAAGGCACCTGCGCAACTTGCGCGCGCTTGGGCAGCAGGATATTCTGCTTTACCGGACCCACCGCGCCACGTTGCCGGATGAAGACCTGGAAGGACTGCCGGTCTTCACGGATTTGGCACAGGCGCTGGCCGAAAAACCGCAGGGCGTCATCATTGCCAACCCGACCGCGGCGCACCTGAGCACGGCGCTGCCAGCCGCGCAGGCTGGCGCGAACCTGCTGATTGAAAAACCTATCTCCCACACGCTGGAAGGCCTGGACACGCTGCGGGAAGCCCTGGCGCTCAATCAGGCTCGCGCCATGGTGGGTTTCCATTTCCGCTACCATCCGGTGCTGGGTGAAATCCGGCAAATCCTGGCAGAAGGAAGCCTGGGATGGACGCTGTCCGGCCGCGCCCACTGGGGCGAGTACTTGCCCGGCTGGCACCCCTGGGAGGACTACCGCACTTCGTATGCCGCGCGGGCAGACCTTGGCGGAGGCGTTACCAACACGCTCTCGCACCCCTTTGACTACCTGCGCTGGATGCTTGGGGAGCTTGTTTCAGTAAGCGGCGCCCTAAGCAAGCTCAGCGACCTGGAACTGGACGTGGAAGACAACACCGACGCGCTGCTCGAGTTCGCCAACGGCGCGCGCATGTCCGTCCATCTGGATTACTATCAGCAGCCGGCTTCCCATACCCTCGAATTTGCTTGTGAGCGCGGCCGTATCCTCTGGGACAACGCTGACGGAAGCGCGCACGTGTTTCCCGCTGATGCCGCGACCAGGCGGCAGATTATCCCGCCGGAAGGCTTTGAACGCAACGACATGTTCCTGTCGGAAATGGCGGACTTTATCCGCCTGTGCAGGGGCGAGAATTTTGATTACTGTTCACTTGAGGATGGCATCCGCGTCCAGCAAATTGTAGCGGCGGTCCGGGAATCCCACGCGCAGGAAAGCCGGCGGGTCAGCCTGGCATGAAAGCGGAAGATGCCCTGGTGGTAAAATCTAAACGGAAATTCACGGGATAAACAAAAAAAATGGAACAAAACATCCTGAGTAAATTCGACATGAGTGGGCGAACGGTGCTGGTAACCGGCGCGGGCGGCCTGTTGGGCAAGCAATTTTCGCTGGCGTTGGCGCAGGCCGGCGCGAGCGTGATGCTGGCAGACCTGGCTGAAGACCTGGCGCAGGCGCAAGCTGAATTCATCCGAGCCCAGGGTTTGACCGCGGAAGCCGTGGCTGTGGATGTGATTGACCCGCTTTCCACGC
>JAGOML010000071.1:0-6639 GCA_017993575.1 Anaerolineaceae bacterium
TGTCCGCCCGAGAGCGCCAGGCCAGATTTTCCCAGGTTATCCTTCACTTCATTCCAAAGGGCGGCTCCCCTCAGGCTCATTTCCACAATTTCGTCCAGAACATTTTTCTCATGGACGCCATTCACGCGCGGCCCATAAGCGACATTATCATAAATCGACTTTGGGAAAGGATTCGGCTTCTGGAATACCATGCCCACCCGCTGCCTTAACGCGACTACATCCATGCTGAAGATGTCTTCGCCATCTAACAAAGCCTGTCCCTCGGTGCGCACGCCCGGGATAAGGTCGTTCATGCGGTTAAAGGTGCGCAGGAAAGTGCTTTTTCCGCAGCCGGAAGGTCCGATGATGGCAGTTACCTGTTTTTCCGGGATTTCCAGGCTGATATCTTCTAGTGCATGGAATTTTCCATAGTACAGGCTGTAGGCATGGGTTTCTAGTTTGATAGCGTTCATTGATGCAGACGCACTCCGGCACTTAGTTTTCGAGAAATAAGATCTATAATCAGATTAATGAGAATGATGGAGACAATCAGAACCGCGCCGGTTCCCATCGCCTTCTCGAAGGCGTTAGTATCCATCGCCAGGTAGAAGAGATGCAGAGACAGCGTGCGCCCGCCCGAAAAAAGGGTCTTCGGCAGGCGGTAACTTCCACCCAGTGTGACATAGAAAACCGCTGTTTCGCTAATGATGCGGCCAACGCTGAGCATGATGCCCGTGATGATGCCCGGTATGGCAGCCGGCAATACCACTTTGCTAATTGTTTGCCAGCGCGTGGCGCCAAGTGCCAGGCTTCCCTCGCGCAAACTGACCGGTACGGTCAGCAGAGCCTCTTGCGTTGTGCGAATAATCGTGGGGAGCACCAGGCAAGCCCCTGCCAGCCCAGCGGAAAGCAATGAAAATCCAAATTTCAACGTGGAAACGAACAGTGCGTAACCAAACAAACCGAAGATAATTGAGGGGATACCAGCCAAAGTTTCCACCCCAAAATTTACTGCCTGAAGAAGCGCGCGGACGAATTTTCCTCTGCTCTTGGTCTGACCCTGGTATTCAATCAGGAAAATTGCCGCGCCAATCCCGAGCGGACCTGAGATTGCCAGTATCAAACCAACCAAATAGAATGTCGTGATGACTGTCGTGGAAATGCCGCCCTCACCCGAAAGCCCACCTTTGGGCGCGGTGGTAAGGAATTCCCAGTTGAGCGATTTGACACCGGTGATGAATACATAACCAACAACAACAAGCATGATCAGGATAACAATCAGGCTGGCCAGCCAGAATATGCCAAACCCAAACTTTTGCGAAGCCTGCCGCTTCCGCAAGTCCGCGGAAGCGCGTTTTACGCTGAGCTCAGTAGCATTATTCGAAGTCATGTCCGGCACGCCCATTAAGTCACTTACCCTCAACCTGCTGACGGATTGCCGCGGTTAATAATTGCGCGGGCGCTAACATTAACGATCATGATGAGCCCAAACAGCACAACGCCCGTCGCGAAGAGAGCGCTGGCGTGCAAACCAGAGGCGTAATTGATTTCCACAGCAATATTGCCGGTCAATGTGCGCGCCTGGCTCAAAAACACGGTCAGGGGGTTATCATTCAACGGAGCGGGCAAAATGACTGAATTCCCAATGACCATGATCATCGCCATGGTCTCGCCCAGCGCTCTGCCAATCCCCAGGATGAGCGCCGCGCCAATACCAGATTTGCCAGCCGGCAAGAGCACCTGGAAGATGGTCTGCAGATGCGTCGCCCCTAGCGCGAGGGAAGCTTCTTTATAAGAACGCGGCACCGCGCGGATGGCGTCTTCAGAAATGCTGGTGATAGTGGGAAGAATCATTACGGCTAATACAATCGCTGCCGAGAGCAAACCGTAACCTGAATTGCCCGCCACCGGAATGCGGCGAATAAGCGGCACGAGCACCACCATCCCAAAAAGCCCATAAACCACGGATGGAATCCCGGCAAGCAGCTGCACCGCCGGACGTACTACCGCCTGCACGCTGCGCGGAGCAATTTCCGCCAGGAAGATCGCGGCCGCGATTGCCAGCGGCACGCCAATGACCAGCGCCATAAGCGTAACCATCACCGAGCCTACAATCATCGCGAGAATACCAAAGCTGCCATTAGCTGGGTGCCAGGTCAGCTGCCCCAGCAAACCATTTAACCCAAACGCGCTGAAGGCTGGCAAGCTGGAACGAAAAATGAAAACAAAGATGGAAATAACGATGATGATAGAAAATGACGCTGATATAAGCAGAATCGTCCGTACGACCCGGTCAACATTTTGCTTGGTCTGCATTCCTTCTCCAGCGTTCAATTTTATCAGAAACATGGCGTCCCCAACTGTTTTTTGAGGACGCCAAGGATCGTTGTTTGTCAAGCGACAATTACTTTACAGGGATGTACCCTTCCGCGCGCACCATTGCCTGGCCTTCCGCGCTGAAAACGTAATCGAGGAAAGCTTTGACAAGGCCTTGCGGCGCACCATTCGTAAGCAGATTCAGGGGACGAACCACCGGATACAGCCCGCTGGCGGCATTTTCTTCAGTTGCTGCAGCGCCATTAATGCTTATGGCTTTGGTGCTTTCATCCAAATAACCGAAGGAAATAAAAGCGATTGCGTTGGGCGTGGTGGATACCACGGTGCGGATAGCGCCGTTGGAGGACTGCAAAATGGCATTATCCAAAATGAGAGCGTCTTTGCCCATCACCAGTTCCATGAAGGCGTCCCGAGTTCCAGAACCTTCTTCGCGCGCGGCCACAGTAATTGCCGCGTCCATACCGCCCACCTCGCTCCAATTCACAATAGAGCCGCTGAAAATACCCCGGATTTGATCGAGGCTGAGGTCTTTCAATGGATTATCGGGATGCACGACTATAGCGATACCGTCCCGGGCAATGACGTGCACCTGGAGTTCGGGAAATTGCGTTTTTTCCTCGTCCTTGATTTCGCGGGAGGCCATGCCAAGGTCAGATGTACCCTCGCCGGCGGCTTTCACGCCAACGCTGGAACCGCCTCCCTGCACATCAATTTGAACATCCTGATTAGCGCTCATGAAGCCTTCAGCCAATTTTTCAGCCAGCGGTTGCACCGTAGTGGAACCCGTAACGCTGAGGGTTTCCCCTGCTGCGGAAGCCCCGCAGGCTGCCAGGAGCAAGCTTGCAATCAAGACGGTTACTATACCAAGTTTTTTCATTCAATCTCCTTTTCTAGTCCGTTTTACTGTCACTATAATCGTAATTGAAACATTTTAAAAACCCTTCAAAACAAGGTTAACGTCCGGTAAATGTTTTCACAGCAAGTGCCCTTCATTGCTTTAGGGGTCCCCAAAAAAACTAAGCAACGCCAGCAAAAAATAAACTTGGGCGTGGTAAATTCGCCTCGTTTTATCTCTTGCGCCTTTTGCGAGAAACAGTAACATAGCGATTCTCCGGCCTCATTTTTGCGGTTATTCTTTCCCCTCTGCACGGCGCTCAGGAACATGCTAAAATCGATTTATGAGAGCATCCGCTGCCAGACTCATCCAAAGCTATTCACTCCTCATAGCTCTATCCTTGCTCTTATCGGCGTGCGCTGGAGGAAACACGGAGCTCGAACTAACCCCCGCAGCCCTGCGCCAGGTGAGCGCGACCCCCGGCCCCGCGCAGCGCCAAACCCAAGCCGCGGCCGCCGCGACCCCCACGCCCATCCCATCATCAACCCCCTGGGAATATGCTACCTACACGCCTACGCCGCTGCCCGCGGACCTTCCTGCCGCCGGGATAAATCCGCTCACCGGTCTGCCAGCCCAGGATAGAGCCTTGCTGGATGAACGGCCTGTAATCGTTAAAATCCCAAACTGGCCCCAAAGCCTCAGGCCGGCAGCCGGGTTAAACCAGGCGGATTTGGTGTTTGAATACTACATTGGCTACCAGATGAACCATTTGGCGGCTGTCTTTCACGGCAGCGATTCCGAGCGGGTTGGTCCGCTTGCCCCGGCGCGCATGGTGGACGCGCGCCTGGCGGAACACTATCAGGGCATTGTGGCTTATGCCAGCGCCGACAGCACCGTGGAAAAAATCTTTGCCGAAGTGCTGCCTGACCGAGCTTTTGCCCGCGGGTTTGCCCCCTGCCCAGCCATCTGCAACCTTACCGATTCCAGCGGCGAGAACACTTTTGTAAATACCGCCGCCCTGAGGGAGTACTCTGGCGAAGAGAAAAGCCTTGCGCAAGCCATTGATTTGTTGGGATTCACTTTCAACCCCCGCCTTACGGACTGGGACGCGGACGCGGAAACTCTCAGCATCCAATACGCGGATTTCTCGGTTATGGAATGGCGCTTTGACAGCGATTCCGACCAGTATGTGCTCTTTCAGGATTTCGCCAAAGGAGGCGCCATCAGCATCGTGCCTTCAACAGATCGCGCTGACGGCAGCCGCATCGCCTTTGAGAATGTGCTGGTGCTGTTTGCCAACTACATTGAATACAACCCATCGTTGTACGATGTCGATTTTCGCGAGGGTGACCCAAACCAAAGGGCGCTACTGCTGCGGGATGGCAAACTCATTCACGGCACCTGGTCCTCAGCGGACCCCTTTAGCCCGATTAACATATTTGGAGAATCAGGCGCGCCGCTGCCGCTAAAGCCAGGGCACAGCTGGATTATCTTCGTGGGTACCACCAGCAAGGCTACTCAAATCAGCGCGGCGGATTGGGAATTGATTTTCTCACTGCAATAAAGGCGCGAGCGCCCGCTAAGCCTGCTGAAAACGCATTGCCCGCATTCCATTCAGGGTCACAGCCAGCGTAATGCCAATATCGGCTAAAACAGCTACCCACAGCGGCGTGAGACCTAACAGCGCCAACACCGCCACCGAGAATTTAACTCCAAGGCTGACAGCGATGTTCTGCTGAATTAATCCCTTTACCCTGTGTGAAAGATCCAGCGCAAAAGGCAGCCGGGACAGGTCGTCCTGCATCAAGACAACATCTGCCGTCTCAAGCACCTGGGCGTTCCCAGCCCCTCCCATGCCAATGCCAATGTCAGCGCTAGCGAGCGCGGGGCTGTCATTGCTGCCGTCGCCCACCATCAAAACATGCCCATATTTTTCGCGCAGTTCCCCCAGCAGCTTCCATTTCGCTACCGGCAGGAGCGCGGCATAGGTCTCATCCAGTCCAAGCGCCCCCGAGATTTGTTCTGCCGTTTCAACATTGTCGCCGGTGAGCATCACCGTTCGCAAGCCGCGCTGCTTGAGCGCGCTGATGACTTGCGCGGCTTCAGGTCGGACGGCATCCTGGGCGCTGAGAAAACCGCGCACCCGATCGCCGTCGCAAACCAGCATGGTCGTTTGCCCAAGGCTTTCCGCGGCCAGGGCTTCCTGACGCAAGTCCGCTGGCACCTGATGTTCAGCCTCAAACAAAGGCAGGCTGCCAACAGTGGCCAGTTTGCCATTCACATAGCCCTGTTGACCTCGTCCACTGAGAGACTCCAATTGCTCCGCGGGGGCGTAGCGGGCGGCAACGCTGCGATCGAGCGCGGCGTTTTTTACTGCTTGCCCAAGCGGATGCGTGCTGTAGTACTCCAGCGAACTTGCCAGCGCCAACAGGTCATCGCAAGGTTCACACTGCTCGCCGCCTTGGCAATCCACTGCTTTCACTTTCTGAATGACCGGTTTCCCAAGCGTGAGGGTGCCGGTTTTATCAAAAGCTGCCAGTTTTGCCCGACTAAGCGTCTCAAGATAAACGCCGCCTTTAAATATCACGCCGGCGCGCGCGGCGCGGGTGAGCCCGCTGATGATAGTCACGGGGGTGCTGACCACCAAAGCGCATGGGCAGCCGATCATGAGCAGGGAGAGCGCGCGGTGCAGCCAGCCGTATTCGCCCGCATTGTTCCACAATGGCTGCCCTAACAGCAGGGTCGGGACAAGCGCGGTAAGGAGCGCTACCGCGACCACGATCGGGGTATACACCGCCGCAAAACGGTCGATGAACTTCTCCTGACGGGCTTTCACCGCGCGGGCATCCAGGACGAGATTGACGATGCGCTGCACAGTCGTGTCCTGCGCCAGGGCACTCACGCGAACCTTCAACACGCCCTGCCCATTGATGGTGCCGGAAATAACCGTATCGCCAGCCTGTTTGGGAATTAAGCGACTTTCTCCCGTGATTGGCGCCTGATTAATTTCGCTGCTTCCAGCGCTGATAATGCCGTCCATTGGAAAGCGTTCACCGGCGCGCACGATGATGAGGTCGCCGACTGTCAGTTTTTCAATTGGCACAACTTCCTCACCCGATTCAGTCAGGCGCACCGCGCTTTTGGGCGCCAAATCCGCGAATTCTGTCAACACCGCCCGCGCGTGGTCGTTTGTATAGGCCTCCATCGCTTCGGAGAGGTGAAAGAGAATGAGGATAATGAAAGCTTCCGGAGTTTCGTTGATGACCACCGCGCCAATCACCGCCAGGGTCAGCAAGAAATTGATGGTCAGGCGGCGGTCCAGGAACAGGCTGCGCAGACCGCGGAGAAAAATCGGATAACCAGCAGCGGCCAGCGCCACCAATTGCAGACTGACGCGCCAGGTCCCGTTCACTCCCAGGCGCGGCAGAAAGAGCGACACAAGCAGTAAGAGCAGCCCGGGCAAGGTAGACCTGAGGGTGCGGTCGGTG
>JAGOML010000072.1:0-6608 GCA_017993575.1 Anaerolineaceae bacterium
TTCCAGCCCTCCGCCAGCTTGCGCAGCGCCCAAACGTCATGCGTGTTGCGCGCGAGCGTTTCGGTCAGCGCGAGGATTTCCGCGTCCAACACGACCGCGGATGTGTCGATAGGTTGCGGTTTGTAAGTCTTTTTCCTGCCCATTTTTCCCTTCCTTCTTAACTGCGCCGACAGCGCATTATGCGGCAAACGAATTTTGATTTTTGCAGCGTACGCTCTGATTATACTTCAGGGCGCCCGCCAGCAAGGCTGTGCTGCCGCTTGGCAGGCCTTCCCAGGCTGCCGCCGGGATAATTGCTGCTGCCCAAGCCCGGCTCTTTCGGGGCGCAAGAATACGCGCGCATCGCTAAAATCAGGCTCAGCTGGCCGCGTTTTCTGCCAGGTATGCCTCCACATCAGCAATGAACGCGAGCGTCCCTTCGGTGATTTGCGCATTTAAGGCAGGCAGGTCCGAGAAATCAGGGCTTTCCGCCAGCACGTCTTCCAGGATTGAATCATAACCCTGCGTGCTGGGCACCAGGCGGTATTTCCGCCAGCCGCTGCGGACGATAAGCTCCCAATAACGCGCCTGGATTTTCTTGTTGGCGGCCGAAAGCCAGACCTCAAAACGGGAGGCCTCGTGCAGGTACACCACCGCGATTTTCAGCCCGCGTTCTTTCAGCGCTGCGGGCACCAGCGAAAAGTAGCTCATATCCATATAGCCGGCGTAAAAGCTGCCCGGAACTGCAATTTCGGGATGCGCGCTGCCGAGTTCGTTCCTGAGCCCGAGCATAAACTGCAGCAAGCCTTTGTAGGCTTGTTGGATGCTGCCTTTTTGGAGCTGCTGGGTATACTCCTGCATCTGGTCCTGAAAAGCTGTCACATTCCCTCCACAAAAGAATCCATGCGGCGCCTGGGCAAAAAATCTGCGCTTCGCCAGTTTGTTTAGCTCATTATACAAGCCCGCGCCAGAAACTTACTCACAGATTGGAAAAAATCCCCAGCATGATTAATGAGCCGCCCGCGAGGAAAATCAGCAGCGCGGGCAGACGGGCAAGGGCTGGTTTTGAAGGCGCTTCGCTATTCATCTTTCGACTTTCTCAATGGAGGAATGGACCCATCTATGTTCATTATACAGAATGGCGCCCGTAAACCAAATATTATTGAGCTTTTGATGAATATTGCCGTGAGAAAACCCCGCTTTTGTGTAATCAGCAGAGGCTTGTCAGTCTAGCGTGTGTGCTTCTGGAAGAACTCCTGGATGAGCCCCCAATCCTTCCAGCAGTGCCCACCTTCTGCCTGGCGAATGTAAGTGACATCTTTCCCCAGCGCTTCGAGCGAAGCCACGAACGCATCCACCGGCGCGATCGGGGCATCCAGATCATCCTCAGTATGAAAAATGAGTAGGGGTACATCAATCTCATCCGCCCAAAAAGCAGCTGAACGTTTTTCGTACTCCAAAGGCACTTCTTCCGGGGTGCCGCCCACGCGGTAGCGCAGTACGCCCTGAATCGCGTGTGGATGGAATTCGTAAATCGCGGCAAGGTCCGAAACGCTACCGGTAACAACCGCGGCCTTCACTCTGTCGTCCACCCGCAGGATTTCGAAGGTCATGATGCTGCCTCTGGATTCCCCCATCATCACCATCCGGTCGTGGTCGGCAAAAGCGCATAAGTCCAGAAAATCGAGCAGCTTGCTGACGTCGTGCACATCTTCCCCGCCAAACTCATCCTGGCCCGTGCCTTCTTGCGTTTCGCGGTATTGGCTTGCTACCACGATGGCCGGAAATTCCACGGCAATGCTCGCTGGCAGCCAGGCCGGCACAGCCCCAAAATCACTGTGACCCCCGCGGTTGTATACCAAAACAGGATACGGCGCGGCGCGTTCCAGGTAGTCTTTTGGCGCGGCAAAATATCCAAGCACGGTAAATCCGTCACTCAGGTACGTGAGCTTGTAAAGGTAGGCGTTGGCATCCAATTCTGGCTCACCGGTCAGCACCAGCTCCACCGAGACGACATCGGCAAGCGCGCTGAGCTCGGGGATGCTTTGAATGAGCGGGCTTACCGTTGGAGCAGCTGTGGTGCTTGCCGCCGTAGGGGTGGAGACCGCCACTGTGCTCTGCGTGGGCAGAGCAGTAGGCGCGGCGGGTACTGTTTTTGAGCGCGGCGCGCAGGCCGAGAGCAGGATACACAAAACCAGGGAACTAAAGCGCCAGGTTTTCAGCATACTTCAATCCTAACACTTTCCCGCGCGGGAAGGTGATTACCGACGTCGATAAATCAGGGGGGAAGGAAACTGCAGAGCCGTACTTGCGCCCTCAGCGCGAAGAGTTACGCAATCTGAAATCTCAAGGGAGGTATGCGCAGTGACCCCAGGTCAAGTTAGTGCTTCATAACTCCCTGAGGCGGCGTATGAGTCTGCGCCTTATAGTATTCTTGGACAAGCACACCTGCATTACCCCAAAGCGCGGCAGCTGCCAGAGATGCCTTGCTCGCAATTCTCAGCGGTGCTGGTCCACAAGGATAGGATTACCGTCCGGGTCCCTCAGTAAAAAGTAATCGGGTCCGCTGCTGTTTTCATTCGCTGCGCGCTCTGGGTTGAGCCCGCGCGCTTGAAGTTCGCGCTGCAGGTCGCGCAGGTCCGTAAAATCCGGCAGCTCCCGCGCCTCGGAATCCCAACCGGGGTTAAAGGTGAACGTGTTTTGCGCGAGCATGCCCTGAAACAAGCCAATCACGCAGCTTCCATTCCGGAGGATCAGCCAGCCCTGCTCCGCCTCGCCCATAAAAGCCTCAAAGCCCAGCGCTTCGTAAAAAGCCCTTGAAGCCTGGATGTCCTGGACGTTCAGGCTGAGAGAAAACGCGCCTAGTTGCATGCCTGCTCCTTCCAATAATTACATCGATCTGCCATTCCTGCCAACACAGCCTGTTTACTTTACAGGCGCGCGCCCAGCAGCTTCGGCGCCGCCGCAGTCAAAAATCTCATTCCCACAAAAAGGCCGTGCCGCGTTTACCCAGGATGTAATCGTCAAACACCACTTCAGCCGGCGCTTCCGCCATCCCGGCGCACACCAGCAGCGGCAGCAGGTGCTCTTCGCGCGGGTGGCAGTAACGCGCGTATGGCGCTTGCTCCCACGCGCTCAGGCGGGCTTGCCTCTCCGGCTGCCCAAGTTCGCCCGCGCAGGTCTCAATCAGCCAGTCCTGGAAGGCATCGTTGGCAGGGTCCGGCGTTTCCAACCCCTCCCAGGAGAACGCGCGCATATTATGAAACGAAAACCCTGACCCAATCACCAGAATATTCTCCCCGGCAAGCCCGCGCAAAGCCTTGCCAAGCGCCAGGTGCGCTTTTGGGCTGAGGCCGCGCAGAAGAGAGAGCTGCAGCGCGGGAATATCCGCGGCGGGAAACATCATCTTGAGGGGGATGAACAGACCGTGGTCAAAACCGCGCTGGGGGTCGATACGCGCGGGAATGCCCGCGGCTTTTAGCAGCTCAAAAATCCATTTGGCGGCTTCCGGGCTGCCGGGGGCGGGATAGTTGATGTCGTATGCCTGCGGCGGGAAGCCGTAATAATCGTAAAACATGGGTGGGTGCGCAGCCCCCAGCAGGGTTGGCGCGCTTTCCTCCCAGTGCGCGCTGATGACCAGGATAAGGTCGGGCTTGCGCAGCCGCTCCGGCAGGCGCGTCATGAACGCGATCATCTTTTGGTGGCTGGCATCCCCCAGGATGGGCAGCGGACCGCCGCCATGGGAGAAGTACACGATTTGTGCTCCGGTTTTCGCGTGATTACCTGTGTCCATGCTGATATCCTTTTGATAGTCTCTGATCCTGTGCGCGCCGCCTCAGCCCTGAACCTCAGCCCACAATCCGCGCGCCGATTGAATGCGTTCATTATAAGAGCCCGCCAGGTCAATTGAAAGCGTTGTCCAAACCCAGCGCGAGCCTGAAGGGGATCAATCAGCTTTGCCTTTTGGCCAATCATGATTGAATTCCAGCGGCCCAAACTGCTTCTTGCAATCGTTGCAGAAGTAAATGCCCAGCCCGTTGTAGTTGGGCATCAAATGCATCTTGGTGCACACCCCGGCCAGATTGATTGACATTCCCACAATGCCACAAGAGACTTTAGCGGTATCCGGAGAATCACAATGGGCGCAGCGCGGCAAGCTCGCATTTTCATAGCGCAGGGCTGCTGGGATAATTCCTGGATACATTTCCTCCAGTCTCAATAAACGTTTCATGTCCGCAGTTATCATCACAAACTCCTTATGATTTTGATGTCATCAGGAGCGGATGAGCAGGACAAACATGGGGAAGATAGGGTGCCTAAAGCCTGTTAAATAAAAACAGAAACTTTTTTTCGAAAGCTATCTTTCGCACATCGAGACCTGTCGATCTCAGGGCACCGCTGCTGTTTCTCAAGCCGGTTGCCAGTCCGCTCGCGCGGACGTTCCTGATGCTGCTTGCATTATACACTATTTTATGGTCTTGTGAGAACCAAAGCGCTTATTATTTTATTGGATTCTCAAGGGTCCCAACATCAACAGGGAGGCGTCGCAAGTTTGCGATGAGGGTGCTAATTCGCAATCTGCTGGTAACATGGACTTTGATTATCTAAATCGGATTCCTTTGTACTTTTACCAAGCGCAGTTATAAAAGCCAAGACCATGAAGATGCTGGATGTGATGCCTAATGCCCAGGGTCCCAAGCTTGAAAGAAGCAGCCCCCCCATTGCTGGGGTCGTAATTTGCGCCATTGTCTGCAACGAACTGGTCAACCCCAGCGTACCGCCCACGTCTTCTTTATAAACCGCTTTGGTGATTTGGCTGGTGATGAGCGTGTTGAGGATACCAGCGCTCAGCGCTATTGGCGTAAGAATAATCAATAACGTCCAGATTTGCCTGGCGAAACCCCAAATGAACAGGCTGATGGCAAGCAGAATAATGCTCGTTGTGATGAGCTTGCGTTCCTTGAATTTTTTGGTAAGTTTTCCAATCGCAAAGCCCTGAACAATTACAGACAGTAAGCCTACGTAGGTCAGCACCAACCCAGTATTTTGCACATTAAGTTTCAAGACCTCCTTGGCATACAAGGAAAAATTCGATTGAAATAGTGTGAAAGCAAAGGCGTAAAAAAGGCTGATGGTTAGCAACGGACCAACACAAGGGCGTCGAAATTCATCCAGGAGGTTAGAAAGATTAAACGCAGTGTGCGGGTTGGTGCGCCTTTGCTTGCGCTCCTCAGGCGCTAAGGACTCAGGCAGCCAGACTATTATTGCTATCAAGTTGAAGATGGCGAGGCCGGCCGCAACAAGTGCGGGTACGTTGAGACCAGCAGTGCTTAAGAAGCCTCCCATAACAGGCCCGATGATGAATCCCAAACCAAAGGCGGCTCCTATCAAGCCTAATCGTTTGGCTCTATCTTGTGGTTCCGTAATATCGGTGATATAAGCCCGAGCCAGGGCTGTATTGCCTCCCAAGAGCCCATCAACGGCCCGGCTCAGAAAAATCATCCAGAGGCTTTTAGCAAACCCTAAAAGTAAGAAACCAAGTACAGTGCCAGCAACGGCCACAATCAGGAGCGGACGCCTTCCATATCGATCGGACAAACGACCAATGACTGGGGCAGCAATCAGTTGACCCAAGCCGTTGACTGTGCCCAGAAGACCGACCAGGGTAATTGTTGCGCCAAAATCGCTGGCGTAAAATGGCAGGAGGGGCAAGATCAGGCTGTAACCCAGAAGATCTAAAAATACAAAAGCAAAAATTAGAACAAGTTGTCTCTTTTTCGGTTTGTCCATCTGCCACTCCTAATAATCACGTTTACAGGGAAATCAGAAACCATTCTCGATAGTTCCCGCCCAAGCTATTAAGTCTACTCCCACTTTTGCAGATAATTCCCACCTTTGTCCAAGCCGGATTCTGCGCGGCCAGACTGGATTTTTCGGCGATTCCACCCTCAGGCCGCCCGCCGGACCGCAGGATATTGCTGTGAGATGGCCTTCTGGTGTTCTCCTGCCGGAGGAGGCAGTTTTTATATCGCAGCTTGCGGTATGCGCCTGCCTGGCAAGCGGGCAACCGCAATACTTCCTGAGCACTCAGCAAGCTCTTACCAAACTCCCGGCAGCAGACGGTAGCGCACCTTCTGCGCGTATTCCCGGTACCCGGGCAGATTCTCCTGCAAAAAGCGGTCTTCCAGACTGGTGCGAAGCACAAAGAATGCAATAAGCACCAGCGCTGGCAAGTACGCCCAGGCGGAATCCAGCAACAACGGCATGCCCAGGCTGCCAAGCACGCTGCCGGCGTAGCCCGGGTGGCGCACCCATTTGTAAGGCCCGCTGGACACGACTTTGTGCCCCCGTTCCTCCTGGATGCGCACCGTGCCGGAGAAGTACGCGTTCTCGACCAGGGCATAGGAGCCAAACAGGTAACCCAGCACAATCAGCGCCAACCCAAACAACTCCCAACCCAGCCCAAAGCCCTTGGACCAATGGAACAAAGCGTCCAGCCCAGCCGCGGCCAGGATGAATACGCTCCCAAACGCGACCAGCGGGGAGAGCCATTTATCCCAGGGCTGGGTATTCTCATGCCCGTTGTAGTTGAAGCGCTCCTTGAGGATATCCGGCGTTTTCCGCGCCGC